>NZ_JBEXPG010000081.1:0-38560 GCF_040611935.1 Streptomyces sp. NPDC006512
CTCAAGGCGGAGGGCCGCGGCTCGTACTGGACGTACCTCCGTGGTCCGACAACGCGGAGAGGTGCCGTGCCGGGCGTCGCGACCCGGTGGACCTTCCCGGTCACGGCACTAGTTGAAGGTCACGGGGACGTGGACGTCGTACTTGCGGCTGGTGGAGTTGAAGTGGTCGGCGCGGGTGACGATGGCGCATTCGACGGTCTCGCCGCAGATGTTGCCGTTGCCGAGGTCGGCCTTGACGTGGATGGTGGCGGTGAAGGTGCCGCCGGGGCCGAACGTGGAGGTGTTGGGGAGGGTTCCGCCGAAGGTGTTGTTGACCCAGTGCGAGGCGCCGGTGGTGCCCGCCTGGTCCGAACCGCCGAGGCAGGGGGTCGGCTTGTACGCGCCGGGGGCGCCGTTGACCGCGCACAGGCCGACGTATATACCCTTGGCGGAGTTGAATCCGCTGCCGGTGACGGTGACGTTCTGGCCGGCCGCGGTGGCGGTGCCGGGCGCGGTGACGCTGAGGTTGTAGGTGGTCGCGCCGTCGGTCACCGTACGGGTCGAGGTCGCGGCGGAGGCGGAGCCGGCCATGCCGAGGGCGAGGGCGACGGCGGCGGTCGCGGCGAAGGCGGCGCGGGCGGCGAGCCGGACGGTGACTCGGGGCAGACGGGCAGCACGCATGGGAGAACGCCTTTCCAGGAACGGAATAGATCGACTTAGGTAAGGCTAACCTAAGATTGATCAACCCTGAAGCCGTCGCCGCGTCTTAGGCCGATTCCCGCTCCCGTGGCCGGATGCCCCCGCCGGCGGACACGCGGGCCGGCCGCGCGGCAGGAACCTGGCGGCTTCGGCCGCGTTCGGACCGTCCCTGGGGTGCACGCGAACGCCGGTGTCCTGCAGTCCCGTTGGGCCGTCTACGGACTCCTCGCGCCGGGGCCTCGCAGCGCGCCGAGCCGGCCACTCCGTCCCGGGACGGCGTGGCCGGCGGGGCACCCGCGGACGGTCTACCCGCGGTAGGCCTCCAGCAGGCGCAGCCAGACCTCGCTGATGGTGGGGAACGCCGGTACCGCGTGCCACAGCCGGTCCAGCGGAACCTCGCCCACCACGGCGATGGTCGCCGCGTGCACCAGCTCGGCGGCGCCCGCGCCCACGAAGGTGGCGCCGATCAGGACCTCCCGGTCGAGGTCGACCACGATCCGGGCCCGGCCCCGGTAGCCGTCCGCGTACAGGCCCGCGCCCGACACCTTGCCGAGGTCGTGGTCGACGGCGCGCACCCGGCGGCCGGCCCGTTCCGCCTCGGCCAGGGTGAGGCCGACCGACGCGGCCTCCGGGTCGGTGAACACGGCCTGGGGCAGGGCCTCGGTGTCGGCGGTGGCCGCGTGGGCGCCCCAGCGGGCGGTGTCGACGTCCGCGGCCCCGGTCGCGCGGGCGGCGATGGCCGCGCCCGCGATCCGGGCCTGGTACTTGCCCTGGTGCGTGAGCAGCGCGCGGTGGTTCACGTCGCCGACGGCGTAGAGCCAGTCGCTCCCGGCGACGCGGCAGCTCTCGTCGACGCCGATCCAGTCTCCGGGGGTCAGGCCCACGGTGTCGAGGCCGATGTCCTCGGTGTGCGGGGCCCGGCCCGTCGCGACGAGGAGTTCGTCGCCCTCCAGCCGCTCGCCGCCCGCCAGGACCACCGTGACGGGCCCGGTCGTGCCCTCCCGCTCCACGGCTTCGACCGCCACCCCCGTACGGATCACGGCGCCCGCCTCGCGCAGCGCGTCGGCGACCAGCTCACCGGCGAAGGGTTCCATCCTCGGGAGGAGCCCGGAGCCCCGTACGAGCAAGGTCACGCGGGAGCCGAGGGCCTGCCAGGCGGTGGCCATCTCGGCGGCCACGACCCCGCCGCCGACGATCAGCAGCCGGCCCGGCGCCTGTCGCGCGGAGGTCGCCTCGCGGCTGGTCCACGGCCGGGCCTCGACGAGACCCGGAACGTCCGGCACCACGGCCCGGGTGCCGGTGGCCACGACCACCGCGTGCCGGGCGGACAGGATGTGGTGCTCCCCCTCGGGGCTCGTCACGGCCACCTTGCGCAGCCCGTAGAGCCGGCCGTGGCCCCGGTACAGGTCGGCCCCGATGGAGTCGAGCCAGTCGACCTGGCCCTCGTCCTTCCAGTTCCCGGTCCAGTAGTCGCGGTGCGCGAACACCGCCTCGGCGTCGAGCGGGCCCGCGACGGCACCGGCCAGGCCGGGCACCCGGCGCGCCGCGGCCCGGGCCAGAGCCGGCCGCAGCAGGGCCTTGCTCGGCACGCAGGCCCAGTACGAGCACTCCCCGCCGACGAGCTCGCTCTCCACCAGGGCCGTGCTCAGCCCGGCGGCCCGGGTCCGGTCGGCGATGTTCTCCCCGGCCGGTCCCCCGCCGAGCACCACGACGTCGTACTCCATCGCTTCAGTCATGTGGACCAGTGTCACCGCAGCCCGCGGGCCGGGTGCGGCAATCTCAGGCCTCCGGCGTGCCGGGGGCGGCGCCCGGCTTCTCCGGCGGCTTGGGCTGCCCGGACTCCTCCTGCTGGGGCCGTTCCGGCTCGGCTGCGGCGATCTTCGCCTTGACCTCGTCCATGTCCAGGGCGCGGGCCTGCTCGATGAGGTCGGTCAGGGCCGCCTCCGGCAGGGCGCCGGGCTGCGCGAAGATCGCCACCTGGTCCCGGACGATCATCAGGGTCGGGATCGAGCTGATCTGGAACGCCGAGGCCAGTTCCTGCTGGGCCTCGGTGTCGACCTTGGCGAAGACCAGGTCGGGATTGGCCTCCGCGGCCTTCTCGTAGACGGGGGCGAACTGGAGACAGGGCCGGCACCAGCCCGCCCAGAAGTCGATCAGCACGAACGGGTTCTCGCTGACCGTCCGGTCGAAGTTCTCCTTGGTGAGCTCGACTGTAGCCACGGTGTCCAGACCTCCTGATTGCTTCGTGTCCAGTGAGAACGACCGGCCCACCCGTCGAATTCCGCCCGACTCCCCTGTCCCTAGAACGGGTGACCGGGCGGGCTCGTGCGGGCCGTGGTCCAGCGGAGCTCGGTGAAGGCGTCGAGGTTCGCCTCGCCGCCGAAGCGGGCGCCCGTGCCGGAGGCCCCGACCCCGCCGAAGGGGGCCACGGCCTCGTCGTTCACGGTCTGGTCGTTGACGTGCGCGATGCCGGTCGGGATCCGTTCGGCCAGCTCCATGCCGTGCGCCGCGTCGCGGGTGACGATGCCCAGCGAGAGCCCGTAGGGGCCGGCCGAGGCCAGCTCGACCGCTTCGTCCTCGGTCACGAAGGACCGTACGGGTGCCACCGGGCCGAAGACCTCCTGCGCGTAGGCGGGCGTGTCGTCGGCCACCCCCGCCAGCACCGTCGGCCGGTAGAAGAGGTCCCGGTGGGTGCCCCCGACGACGAGCTTGGCGCCCTGCTCGACGCTCGCCTCGACCAGGCCGTGGACCCGCTCCAGCTGGGTGCGGTCCAGGAGCGGGCCCAGGTGCACCGGCTCGCGGTACGGGTCCCCGACGGCCAGCGCCTCCGCCCGTGCGGCGAGCCGCTCCACGTACTCGTCGTAGAGCGAGGCGTGGACGAGGTGGCGGCCCGCGGTCATGCAGATCTGCCCCTGGTGGAAGAAGGAACCCCAGGAGGCCTGGGCGACGGCGGCCTCGACGTCGGCGTCGGCGAGGACGACGAGCGCCGAGTTGCCGCCCAGCTCCAGGTGCGCGCGCTTGAGGTGACGGCCGGCGAGCTCGCCCACCGTCCGGCCCGCGGCGGTGGACCCGGTGAACGACACGACCCGCACGCGCGGGTCGGCCACCACCGCCGCCCCCGTCTCCGCCCCGCCGGGGAGCACCTGCAGCAGCCCGGCCGGCAGTCCCGCGGCCGCGAGGACGGCGGCCTGCGCCAGGCCTCCGCAGACGGCGGTGCGGCGGTCCGGCTTGAGCAGGACCGCGTTGCCGAGCGCGAGCGCCGGGGCCACGGAACGGATCGACAGGATCAGCGGCGCGTTGAAGGGGGCGATGACCCCGACCACCCCCGCCGGAACGCGGCGGGTGAAGGAGAGCCGGGGCGCCTCGCTCGGCAGCACCTGGCCCGTCGGCCGGGAGGCCAGGGCGGCGGCCTCGTAGCACTCCTGGGCGGCGACGTGCAGCTCGAAGTCCGCCTTGCCGGGTATGGAACCCGACTCCCGGACCAGCCATTGCCGCAGCTCGTCGGCGTGGGCGGCGAACAGGTCACCGGCACGCCGCAGCACGGCGGCCCGCTCCGCGTGGGTGGCGCGCGCCCAGTCGCGCTGCGCGGCCCGGGCCCGTACGGCGGCCTCGGCCACGTCGGCGGGTGCGGCGAGGCCGAGGGTGGCGAGGGTACGCCCGGTCGCGGGTTCGACGACCGGGGCCGTACCGCCGGTGAGGGTGGGTCCGTCCTGCCAGAGCGTCGGGTCGAGGAGCGGCATGGCGCGGGGCCTCCGGGAGGGGTGGGGCGGGGCGGGGGGCGGCAGCACGCGCCATCGTGCCAGACCGGCGGCACCACTTCTGTTCAGTTATTGGGCAGTTGACGGGCTGTCATGACTGGAAACGATCGACAGCCGTGCGGTGGGGGCGGGTTCAGCGCTCCAGGACGAGCGCGATGCCCTGCCCGACGCCGATGCACAGTGCCGCCATGCCCGTACCCGAGCCCGCCGCCGCCAGCTGGTGGGCGACCGAACCGGCCAGCCGGGCCCCGGACGCGCCGAGCGGGTGGCCGATCGCGATGGCCCCGCCGCGCGGGTTGACCACGGCCGGGTCCAGCTCGGGCCACGCCGCGAGGCAGCCCAGCGCCTGCGCCGCGAAGGCCTCGTTGAGCTCGAAGGCCGTGAGGTCGGTGAGCGAGCGGCCGGCCTTGCCGAGGGCCCGGCCGACGGCGTCCACCGGACCCAGTCCGAAGAGCTGCGGCTCGATGCCGGTGACGGCGCTCGCGCTGATCCGGGCCAGCGGTTCGCGGCCGGTGGCGGCGAGCCCGGCTTCGTCCGTCAGCAGCAGGGCGGCGGCCCCGTCGTTGAGCGGGGAGGCGTTCGCGGCCGTGACCGTGCCGGAGCCGTCGGTACGGAAGGCGGGCTTCAGCCGGGCCAGGGCCTCGGGGGTGGAGCCCTCGCGGATGCACTCGTCGCGCGGCAGGTCCACGCCCGGGTAGGGGACGACCTCGTCGGCGTACAGCCCGGCGGCCCAGGCGGCCGCGGCGTTGTGGTGGCTCCGCAGGGCGAAGGCGTCCTGTTCCTCGCGGGTGATGTCGTGCTTCTCGGCGACGAGCTCCGCGCCCTCCCCGAGCGAGCCCGTCCACTCCGCGGGCATGCGCGGGTTGGTCATCCGCCACCCCAGGGTGGTGGACCACATCTGCTGGTGGCCGGCGGGGAAGGCCCGCTCCGGCTTCTGCACCACCCACGGGGCCCGGCTCATCGACTCGACGCCGCCCGCGATGGCGACGGAGGCGTCGCCGAGGGCGATGGCGCGGGCCGCCTGGACCACCGCTTCGAGTCCGGAGCCGCAGAGCCGGTTGACGGTGACCCCGGGGACGGTGACCGGCAGGCCGGCGAGCAGTACCGCCATGCGGGCCACGTCGCGGTTGTCCTCACCGGCGCCGTTGGCGTCGCCGAAGACCACGTCGTCGATGCGGGCCGGGTCGAGTTCGGGCGTACGGTCCACCAGCGCGCGCACCACATGGGCGGCCAGGTCGTCCGGCCGGACTCCGGCGAGTGCCCCGCCGAACTTGCCGATCGGGGTGCGGACGGCGTCGACGACGTACACGTCGCGGACGGTGCGGATGCTCATGGGGTCTCTCCTGGGCGGATCCGTACGGGCGACGGCACGTCGGAGCCGGTGTCGGCACCGGGCGCACCGCCGGGCACGCCCGGTGGGGCGCGCCCGCAGTCTCCGCCCGGCCGTCACCGCCTGTCAACGGCCCCAAGCGGGTACGGGCCACCGGACGGGTCCGCCGCAACGGGCCGTCGCCGCCGGGCGGGGGCCTCCGGCCGCGCCGGGCCGGCCCCGGCCCGGGCCGTCCTCCGGGCCCCACCCCGCAGGCCCCCCGCGGGCTCCGCCCCCTCAAACCGTCCTGGGGTGGACCAAGCGCCGGTTCGACACGCGGTGGACCACGGCCCGGTCCGGGTCTTGGCGGACCACTGCTCAGGTCGACTCGCGGTGGACCACGACCGCCGCCATGAGGTCGTGCTGTTCGGTGCCCTCCGACGGCTCGCGCACCGCCCGGTCCACCAGCGACGCCAGGTGGTCGCCCGTCGGCATCTCCAGACGGACGGTGCTCAGGCGGGGCCGCAGGAGCCTGCCGATGAGCAGGTCGTCGGCGCCCATGACGGCCACGTCCTCGGGGATCCGCAGGCCCGCGTCCTGTAGTGCCCGCATCAGCAGCATCGCGTACTCGTCGTTGTAGGCGAACACCGCGTCCAGTGCGAGCGAGCGCCACCGGCCGGCGAGTTCGGCCGCCGAGTCCTCGGTGTAGGCCAGCGGCAGTGCCACGATCTCCGCGTCCGGGACGGAGCGGGCCCCGGCCAGGCGGGGGGCGGAGAACAGTTCCAGGCCCGGCTCGCGCGGGACGACCACCCCGATCCGGCGGCGGCCGCTCGCGACGAGGTGGGCGGCGGCGCGGGTCCCGACCTCCGCCTGGTCCATGACCAGCGCGTGCGCGCCCGGTACCCCGGCGGGCCCCAGCGTGATGACCGCGCGGGCACCGGCCCGCTTGAGGGTGGCGACGTTGTGCGGCGACAGGGCGATCTCGCCGAGGGAGATCACGGCGACCGGGCGCAGCTCGGCCCAGGCGCGGGCGGCCTCGTCCCCGTTCAGACCGAGGCTGCCGTACTGGACCACGGTGTAGTCGAGGCGCCGCAGGGCCCATTGCAGCTCGTTGAGGAAGGCGCTGTAGAGCGGGCCGACCGGCACGTGGGAGGTGGGCAGCAGGACGATCCGGGTGTGTCCGGCGCGCAGGCTGCGGGCGGCGGCGTGGGGGACGTAGCCGAGCTCCTCGGCGGCCTCGCGGACCTTGCGGCGGGTCGGCTCGCTGATGCGGACGGCTTCCGCGTTGTTCAGCACGTACGAGACCGTCGCGCGCGACACTCCCGCGAGGCGGGCGACGTCCGCGCTGGTCGGCACGGGCGCCGACGAGGCGGCGGGGGCGGCGGCCCGACGGCCCGACGGACGCCGGGGACCGGACGCGTTCGCGGTGACCGGCGGTTTCGGCGGGTTCGGCGATTGCGCCGGGTTCGGCGGTTTCGATGACTGAGACATTGCCGTGGCATCTTTCCAGACCGGTTGTGCCCTGGGGCTGGCGGATGGCCGGAAACGAATGCTACACAGTGCTTACACGATTCATTGACACGTGTAACCCGGCTGCCGCGCCCCGCGGCCGGGAGGCATCGCCGCACGTGTCCGACCGTGCCGCCGTCCCGTCGCGCTCCGTCGCACCCCCGCCGTCGCGACGGGGCGGCGCGCACCCCCCGTCCGATCGGATCCCCTGCCCAGGAGGGCACCGTGGCCCTTTCCTCCCCCGACTCCGGCACCTCCCCCGTCTCCCCCGCCGCCTCCGGCGCGCCCGCCGCCTCCGACGCTCCGCCCGGCCCCGCCACCGCGCCCGGCCGCGGCCTGCTCCCGCTGCTGCTCGTCGGCAACACCGCCATGTACGCGCTCTACGTCGGCGTGGCGGGCATCCTGCTCGCCCTGCAGGTCGAACACGTCGACCCGGCGGACAAGGTCGCCAACTTCGGCCTGATCGCGGGGGTCTCGGCGATCTTCGCCACGGTCTTCAACCCGGTCGCGGGCGCCCTCTCGGACCGCAGCGGACGGCGCAATCCGTGGATCCTGGGAGGCGGCCTCGCCGCGGTGCCGGCCATGTTCCTGCTCGGCCTCGCCGACACGATCCTGCTGATCACCATCGCCTGGTGCCTCGGCCAGGCCGTCATGAACGTCTACCAGGCGGCGATCACCTCGGTGGTGCCGGACCGGGTGCCGGTGACCGCCCGCGGCAAGGCCTCGGCCGCGGTCGGCCTCGGCCTGCCCTTCGGCTCCACCCTCGGCGCACTGGCCGGAGCGGCGTTCTCCGAGGACTACCGCACCGGCTACCTCGTCTTCGGTGCGCTGGTGGCGGGCGCCGCCGTCCTGTTAACCGCGTGCTCCCGCGAGCGGCGGCTCCCGGCCCGGGCCCCGTTGCCGGTCAGGGGCCAGCTGGCCGCCTTCGCGAGCGCGCTGCGCGACCACGACTTCCGCTGGGCGTTCATCGGGCGGGCGCTGCTCGTGCTCGGGTACTTCGCGGTGAGCGGCTACCAGCTCTACATCCTCCAGGACCACACCGTGCTGCCTGAGGGGATGGAGCCGGAGGCGGCGGTGGCCGTACTGATGCCGCTGACGAGCGTGGCGATGGTCCTCTCCACGGTCGTGGGCGGCTACCTGTCCGACCGGTTCGACCGGCGCAAGCTGTTCGTGGGCGCTTCCGCGCTGCTGTCGGCGGTCGCCCTCGTGATCCCGGCGCTGTCGACGAGCTGGACGGCGATGCTGGCCTTCGCCGCGGTCAACGGGCTGGCGTTCGGCTGCTACATGGCGGTGGACACCGCGCTCGTCACGATGGTCCTGCCCAGGGCGCAGGACGCCGCCCGTGACATGGGCGTGCTCAACATCGCCAATGCCGGGCCGCAGATCGTCGCGCCGTTCGTGGCCTCGGTGATCGTGTCGCTGACGGGCGGGTACACGGCTCTGTTCGTCGTCGCCGCCGTACTGGCCGTGGCAGGGGCGCTGGCCGTACGGCCGATCCGTGGCGTCCGCTGACCGCGGCGCCGCCCCCTTCCTCCCGCCCGCTCCCCTCCCCTTTCCTTCTCCTTGTCCCGTACCTCCGTCGCGAAGGGCATCACCGTGCAGCTGCACACCCGGACCTGGGGCGAGGGCGACCGCCTCGCCCTCCTCGTCCACGGCATCATGGCCGACCACCGCACCTGGCGCCGGGTAGGCCCGGCCCTCGCCGGCCTCGGTTACCGCGTCATCGCCGTCGACCTGCGCGGCCACGGCGCCAGCGGGCGGGGCGAGTACCGTCCCGAGCTCTACGCGGACGACCTCGTCGAGACCCTCCCCCGCGGCGCCGAGCTGGCCATCGGGCACTCGCTCGGGGCCCTGGCCCTGTCGCTGGCCGTGGACCGGCTGAAGCCGCGGCGCGCGGTATTCTCGGACCCGGCCTGGTACCTGGCGAGCCCGGAGCCGGGCGTCGGCCCGGAGGCGCTGGCGCGGTTCAAGTCGGCCGGGAAGGAGCAGATCCGGGCGCTGAACCCGCGCTGGGAGGAGGCCGACGTGGACATCGAGGCGCGGACCCTGGCCGTGTGGGACGAGGCCACCGCGCTGGACCTCGCCCCGCTCTTCGGCCGGGACCTGCTGCCGGCGGCGCCGGTGGTGCCGTCGCTGGTGCAGCTCGCCGACCCCAGCGCCCTGATCCCACCGGAACGGGCGGCGCTGCTGGAGGAGCGGGGCTTCGAGGTCCGTTCGGTGGCCGGGGCCGGACACACCATCCACCGGGACGACTTCGAGGGGTTCATGGCGTCGTTGGAGGGCTGGGTCTAGTGCCACGGCACTAGCTTCCCGGGTGCCCTGCCCCGTACCGTCGTGTTACCGATCGGTACGGGGGAGGTCCGGTGTCGGGATCGTCGAATGCGGTGGGGCCGGCGCAGGCGTCGCGGCCACACGGGGATCAAGCCCCGCCGGGCTTGCGGGAGATGGCGGTGGCCCTCGCCGGAGGAAGCGTCACTTCGAGGGAGTTGACCGAGCGGTGCCTGGCGCGGATCGCGGCCGCGCAGCCGTCGCTGAACGCGTTCCGGATCGTGCGCGCCGAGGCCGCGCTCGCCGAGGCGGACGCCGCGGACCGGCGCCTCGCCCGCGGGGTGCGGCTGCCGTTGCTGGGCGTGCCCGTGGCGGTCAAGGACGACATGGACGTGGCCGGCGAGCCGACCGCCTTCGGGTGCGCGGGCGACTTCCCCGCGCGGGACGCCGACTGCGAGGCGGTGCGCCGCCTGCGGGCCGCGGGCGCGGTCGTCGTGGGCAAGACCCATACGCCGGAGCTGGGCCAGTGGCCCTTCACCGAGGGGCCCGCCTTCGGGGCGACGCGCAATCCGTGGAACCCGGCCTACACGCCCGGCGGTTCCTCGGGCGGCTCGGCGGCGGCCGTGGCCGCGGGGCTGGTACCGGCCGCGCTCGGTTCCGACGGGGCCGGTTCGGTACGGATCCCCGCGGCCTGGACCCACCTCGTGGGGGTGAAGCCGGAGCGCGGGCGGATCTCCACCTGGCCGGCGCCGGAGGCCTTCCACGGGCTCACGGTCAACGGGGTGCTGGCCCGTACGGTCGCGGACGCGGCGCTGCTGCTGGACGCGGCGAGCGGCTCCGGCCCCGGCGACCTGCACCGGCCGGCCCGCGTCCCCGCGGCGGAGGCGGTGCGGCGCGCGCCGGGGCGGCTGCGGATCGCCCTGTCCTACGGCACGGCGTTCACCGCGACTCCGAAGTCCCTTGACCCGGTGGTGCGTTCGGCGGTGGAACGGCTGGCCGGGCGGCTGGAGGCGCTGGGTCACGAGGTGGTCCCGGAGGACCCCCGCTACGGGCTCATCGGGCTGACCTTCGTGCCCCGCGCGACCGTGGGCGTACGGGAGCTGGCGGTGCGGGTGCCCGACCCCGCGCTGCTGGACCCGCGCACGCACGAGGCGATGCGTACGGGGCGGCTGCTGGGCGGGCCCGCGCTGCGGGTCTCCCGGTGGGCGGAGGCGGCGCTGCGCCGCCGGGTGGGGGAGATCTTCGGCCGCTTCGACGTGGTGCTCACCCCGACCACGGCCACCCCGCCGCTGCGGATCGGCGCGCTGGCGGGTCTGGGGGCGCTGGCCACGGACCGGGCGATGATCGCCGCGTGCCCGTACGCCTGGACGTGGAACGTACTGGGCTGGCCCGGCGTCAACGTCCCGGCGGGGTTCACCCCGGACGGGCTTCCCCTCGGCGCCCAGCTCCTGGGCCCGTCGGCGTCGGAACCCCGGCTCCTGTCACTGGCGGCGCAACTGGAGGCGGCGGAGGACTGGTCGGCGCACTGGCCGTCGTACGGGGCGGAGTCCGCCGCCGCGCAGGACGGCCCTGGTGCGGGCCCGGGCGGGGGTCCGGGCGGGGGCCGGGAAGCAGTACCCTCGCGCGAATGACGGCACTTTCGCATCACGGCAACAGTCACGTCGAGCAGCCCGGCCGGAACGGGGACACCGCCACCACGGAGGCGGATCCGCGGTCCATCGGCCCGGTGCGCACCGAGTACGCGCCCGACAAGGACGGGGATCCGGACCCGGGGGAGATCGTGTGGACCTGGGTCCCCTTCGAGGAGAACGACGGCCGGGGCAAGGACCGGCCGGTGCTGGTGGTCGCCCGGGAGGCGGGCGGGCGCACGCTGCTCGCCGTCCAGCTGTCCAGCAAGCGGCACGACGCGGACCGGGAGTGGGTGCCGATCGGCTCGGGGCCGTGGGACGGCGCCGGGCGGGAGTCCTGGGTGGACCTGGACCGGGTGCTGCGGGTGCACGAGGCGGGGATGCGGCGCGAGGCGTGCGCGCTGGACCGGGTCCGGTTCCAGCTGGTCGTGGACCGGCTGCGGGAGCGCTACGGCTGGCAGTGACGGCCCGCTCCCCCTCGACGGCCGGCCGGGGGCGGTGCGCCACTGCCTGACGACCGGTGCCTGACATCCGGTGACTGAGAGCCTGCGCCTGACGATCGGTGCCCGAGGACCGGCCGGCTGCCCCGACGGCGGTCGTGAGGGGGCGGGCCTACGCCGGGGGCGGGAAGGCGCGGGCGAAGGCTTCGCGGGGGCCGGGGGCGCGGTCGAGGATCCCGAAGACGACGTGTGCGAAGGTCCCGGCGAAGCGGCCGGTGAGCAGGGCCCGGAAGGCCTCCGCGACCTGCGCCGGGTCGTTCTGGAAGACCCCGCAGCCCCAGGCTCCGAGGACCAGCCGCCGGTATCCGTGCAGGGCCGCGACCTCCAGGACCCGCTCCGCCCGCCGGGCCAGGGCCGCGGGGATCTCGGGGGTCCGTTCCGGTTCCTGGCGGCGGATCGTGCCCGCGTTGGGGGCCGGGGAGGTGAGGAAGCCGGCCCGGAAGGGGGTCTCCAGCAGTTCGCCCCGGTCGTCGCGGAAAACGGGGACCCCGGGCGAGTGAATCACCCGGTCGGTGTAGAAGGTGCTCTTGCCCGCGCGGTGGACCTCGTAGTACTCGGGAGCCTCCAGCAGGGTCTCGTAGAGCGCCGACGCCCGGCACAGCGCTTCCTCCTGGGCCTTGGCCCCGCGGACGTAGCCGCCCCCGGGATTGCGGGCCGAGGCGAAGTTCAGGACCGCCACGGAGGTGGGCTCCGCGCCGTCGGCGGCGAGGCGCCGGGCGGCGACCGTACTGCTCTCCCCCGTCACCTCGAAGACCGTCCTGGTGCCCCCTCCGACGAACCCTTCGCCTGGATTGACCGGGTTTGGCCCATATATTCTGGTTCCCGCCTTGGCTTCCGCCACGGCGGTGGCGAGGGAAACCCGCCGCCCGGACCGCGTCCGGTACTCCCCGGCCGCCACGATCAGCGCGTTCTCCCGCGCAATCTCACGCAATCTGCTGCTCACACCGCAAGCTTCGGGCGTCGCCCGGGGCAATACAAAGGAATTTGTGTTCCGAGGACGGGTAGGCACGGGTGACATCAAGGCCGATGACAGGAGAAGAGGAAACGGTCATGCCGGAAACTCCGCCTGCTCCGTTCGCCCAGGACTTCGACCACGCCCCCCTCACCGAGACCGCCGCGGAGGACCTGGTCCACGGCATCTGTTTCAAGACCGGCCCGCCCCGGCTGCTCGGCGCCGAGCTGGAATGGCTCGTGCTGGACGCCGAACGGCCCTGGCTGCCGTTGCCCCCCGACCGGCTGGCGGCCGCCCACGAGGCGGCCCGCGCCCTGACCCTGCACTCCACCGTCACCGTCGAACCCGGCGGGCAGCTGGAGCTCAGCTCCGAGCCCGCCGCCTCCCTCACCGCCTGCGTGGACGGTCTCCAGGAGGACCTCGCCGCGGTACGGGCCGCCCTGGACGCCCGGGGGCTGGTCCTGCGGGGCCTCGGCCAGGACCCGCGCCGCCCCCTGCGCCGACTGCTCGGCAGCCCGCGCTACGACGCGATGGAGACGTACTTCGACCGCACCGGCCCGGCCGGACGCGCCATGATGTGCTCCTCCGCCTCCGTCCAGGTCTGCGTCGACGCCGGTCACGAGGAGCCGGGCCCGCTCGGGCACGGCCGCCGCTGGCGCATGGCCCATCTGCTCGGCGCCGTACTGGTGGCCGCCTTCGCCAACTCGCCCGCCCGCGAAGGCCCGTACCGCGGCTGGCGGTGCGCCCGGCAGGGCATCTGGCACGACCTCGACAGCCGCCGCTCCCTGGCCCCGCCGCTGGACCTGGACCCCCGGTCCGGCTGGGCCCGGCACGCCCTGGACACCGGGGTGATGTGCGTGCGGTCCGAGGACGACGGACCGTGGACCGTGCCGGACGGGCCGACCTTCCGGGACTGGCTGCGCGGCGACGCCCCCGCGGACACCCCGGCCGCCGGCGGCGCCACCACCGGCACCGGCTGGCCCAGGCCGCCCACCGCGCAGGACCTGGAGTACCACCTCAGCACCCTCTTCCCGCCGGTCCGGCCGCGCGGCCACCTGGAGCTGCGGATGATCGACGCACAGCCCGGCGAGGACGGCTGGCTGGTGCCCACGGCCGTCGTGCACGCGCTCTTCGACGACCCTGAGGCCGCGGAGACCGCCTACCGGGTGTCCAAGGCCCTGGGCGACGCCTACGGGTCGCACCCCGCCCCGCGCAATCCGCTGTGGCGGTCCGCCGCCCGTGCGGGGCTCGCCGACCCCGACCTGCGGACGGCGGCCACCGCGTGCTTCCTGGCGGCGGGCGAGGCCCTGCCGCGGCTGGGGGCCGGTACGCACGTACGCGACACGGTCGGTGCGTTCACCGAGCGCTACGTCCTGCGCGGCCGCTGCCCGGCCGACGAGGCCGAGGAGGACGACCTGTGGCAGCCCGCCGGGAAGGAACCGCGCCCATGACCACCGAGAGCCACCACCGGACCACCCCCGGAGCCCCGCATTCCGCGACCCGCGCCGCCCCCGAGCCGCTGCGCGAGCGCGCCGTCGCCGCCCTGACCGCCGCGCGCGCCCGTACCGCCGCGCTGACGGACCCCGTGGACGACCGGGACCTCATCGCCCAGCACTCCCCCCTGATGTCCCCGCTCGTCTGGGACCTGGCGCACATCGGGAACATGGAGGAGCTCTGGCTTCTGCGCAACGTGGCCGGCCGCGCGTCCATGCGCCCCGAGATAGACCCGCTCTACGACGCCTTCGAGCACCCCCGCTCCGAGCGGCCGAAGCTGCCGCTGCTGGGGCCCGAGGAGGCCCGCCGGTACGCCGCCGAAGTGCGCGGCCGGGTCTTCGACCTGCTGGAGCACGTCCCGATGGAGGGCACCGGCCTGCTGGCCGACGGCTACGTCTTCGGGATGATCGCCCAGCACGAACAGCAGCACGACGAAACGATGCTGATCACCCATCAGCTCAGTGCGGGTGCCCCGGTGCTGACGGCCCCCGATCCGGACCCCCCGCAGGGTCCGCCCCCGGCGGCGGCCGAAGTCCTGGTAGCCGCGGGCCCGTTCACGATGGGGACCTCCACCGAGCCCTGGTCGCTGGACAACGAACGGCCCGCGCACGTCCGGGACACCGGGGCGTTCCTGATCGACACCACGCCGGTGACCAACGCCGCCTACCAGGCCTTCATCGCGGACGGCGGCTACCGGGAGCCCCGCTGGTGGGCCGACGCCGGCTGGGAGCAGATACGCGCGCACGGCATCGAGGCCCCGCTGTTCTGGCACCGGGAGGCGGGCCAGTGGCTGCGCCGCCGGTTCGGGGTGACCGAGCCGGTCCCGGACGACGAGCCGGTGCTGCACGTCAGCTGGTACGAGGCCGACGCGTACGCCCGCTGGGCGGGACGCCGGCTGCCCACCGAGGCCGAATGGGAGAAGGCCGCCCGCCACGACCCGGCCACCGGCCGCTCCCGCCGCTACCCGTGGGGCGACGCCGACCCGACGCCCGCGCACGCCAACCTGGGCCAGCGCCATCTGCGGCCCGCCCCGGCGGGCGGCTACCCGGCCGGGGAGTCCCCGCTCGGGGTGCGCCAGCTGATCGGCGACGTGTGGGAGTGGACCGCCTCGGACTTCCTCCCGTACCCGGGCTTCAGGCCGTTCCCCTACCGGGAGTACTCGGAGGTGTTCTTCGGCCCGGAGCACAAGGTGCTGCGCGGCGGTTCCTTCGCCGTGGACCCCGTGGCCTGCCGGGGCACCTTCCGCAACTGGGACCTGCCGGTGCGCCGGCAGATCTTCTCCGGCTTCCGGACCGCGAGGGACGCCTGATGTGCCGCCACCTCGCCTACCTCGGACCGGACGTGACCCTGGGCCGGCTGCTCGCGGAGCCCGCGCACTCCCTCGTACGGCAGTCCTGGGAGCCGCGCCGGCAGCGGTACGGCACGGTCAACGCCGACGGGTTCGGCGTGGGCTGGTACGCCGAGGGCGATCCCGTTCCGGCCCGCTACCGGCGGGCCGGGCCCGTCTGGGGGGACCTCACCTTCACGGACCTCGCCCGCGTGGTGCGCAGCGGCGCCGTACTGGCCGCCGTGCGCGACGCCACGTTCGCGGGAGCGGACGGGGAAGCGGCGGCGGCGCCCTTCGCCGAGGGGCCCTGGCTGTTCAGCCACAACGGGGCCGTCCGGGACTGGCCGGACTCGATGTCCGTGCTCGCCGCCGGTCTGCCGCCCCGGGAACTGCTCCAGCTGGCCGCGCGCACCGATTCGGCGCTGGTGTGGGCTCTGGTCCTGCACCGGCTGCGGCAGGGCGACGATCCGGGCACGGCCCTCGCCGAGGCGGTCCGCGAGGTGTCAGCCGCCGCGCCGGGCTCCCGGCTGAACCTGCTGCTGACCGACGGCACCACCATCGCGGCGACCGCCTGGGGGGACTCCCTCTGGTACCTGGCCGATCCGCCGGGCGGCCGTACGGTCGTGGCGTCCGAGCCGTACGACGACGATCCCCGGTGGTGCGAAGTGCCCGACCGGACCCTGCTGACCGCCACCCGCACGCGGGTCGCCCTGACCCCACTCAAGGAGACCACCTCGTGAGCGACTTCCAGTTGACCCGGACCCTCGACGAGCACGCCGCCGAGTCGGCGCTGCGCACGGACGTCCTGCGGGGGCTGACCGCAACCCCCAAGGAGCTGCCGCCGAAGTGGTTCTACGACGCCCGGGGCAGTGAGCTCTTCGAGGAGATCACCCGCCTGCCCGAGTACTACCCGACGCGTGCCGAGCGGGAGATCCTGCTGGCGCGGGCCCAGGAGATCGCGTCGGCGAGCGGGGCCCGCACGCTGGTGGAGCTGGGCTCCGGTTCCTCGGAGAAGACCCGGCACCTGATCGAGGCGATGCCGGCACTGGAGACGTACGTCCCGGTGGACGTGAGCGAGAGCGCGCTGACGGGGGCGGCCGAGTCCCTGCTGGCCGGGCACCCGGGGCTGAGGGTGCACGCGCTGCTGGCCGACTTCACGAAGCCGCTGCGCCTGCCGGAGGCGTCCGGTCCGCGGCTGGTGGTGTTCCTCGGCGGGACGGTCGGGAACCTGCGGCCGCCGGAGCGCGCCGGGTTCCTGGCGTCCGTGCGGGCGATGCTGTCGCCCGGGGACGCGCTGCTGATGGGGACGGACCTGGTGAAGGACGAGGCCGCGCTGGTGGCGGCGTACGACGACGCGCAGGGGGTGACGGCGGAGTTCAACAAGAACGTACTGGCCGTGATCGACCGGGAGTTGGGGGCGGACTTCCACACCGCCGACTTCGACCACGTGGCGGTGTGGAACCGGGAGCAGGAGTGGATCGAGATGCGGTTGCGCGCCCGGTCGGCGGTGACGGTGAAGATCCGGGCCCTGGATCTGGTGGTGCCGTTCGAGGAGGGCGAGGAGATCCTGACGGAGGTCTCGGCGAAGTTCCGTCAGGAGGGCGTCCGCAAGGAACTCTCCGCCGCCGGGCTGGAACTGACCCAGTGGTGGACGGACGCGGACGGCCGTTTCGCGCTGTCCCTGTCGGTGGCGGACGGCGTGACGGGCTGAGCCGGCCGGTGCGTTGAGCGGTGCGGCGGCCGCGGCTGTGCGGGAATCCCGGGCAGCGGCGGCCGCTCCCGTACGGCGGAGTCGGGCGCCGGCCGCCCCGGTGCGGCGAGGTCACCCGCGGCGGCGTCACCCGCGGTGGAACCGCCCACCGGCCGGTCGGCCCCGGCGAGGACGGCCCGCTGGGCGGCGGCGGCGAGGGCCCGGCGGTCGGCGTACCGGCCCGGCGGGATCCGCGGCAGCAGCCACACCTCGGCGCGTACCTCGCGGGCCCGGGCGATCCGCCACAGCGAGGCGGTCAGCGGGTCGTCCCCGACGAAGGCGGGCGCCCCGGCGGTTTCCCCGCCGGGCAGCCGGTAGCCGATCCGTACGGGCTGTACGGGGACCCGCGCGTCCAGCGCCGACTGGAAGGCGGCCCGCCGGAAGGGGCCCTGGGCGCGGCCGCACCAGGTGGAGCCCTCGGGGAAGACGGTGACCCGGTTCCCGCCCAGCAGGACGCGGGTGAGGGTGTCGACGGTGGCGGGCAGGGCCCGGATCCGGTCGCGTTCGATGAACAGGGTGCCGGCCCGGGCGGCGAGCCCGCCGAGCACCGGCCAGCCGCGGATGTCGCTCTTGGCGAGCATCCGGGAGGGCAGGACGGCGGCGACGAGCGGGATGTCCAGCCAGGAGATGTGGTTGGCGACGATCAGGCGGCCCCCGTCCGGGCCGGGGGTGCCGTGCACGGTGATCCGCAGGCCCAGGACCCGCAGCAGGGCGCTCGCCCAGGCGCGGACCAGGGCGTGCCGGGGGCGGGCCGGGAGGAGCCGTACCGGCGGTGCGGTCAGGGCGGCGAGCAGCATCAGGGCCAGGGCGGCGGCCAGCCGCAGCACCGCGCGCGCCACGCCCGCGGTCCGCCCGGTGTGGCCGGCGCAGGCCGCGGGGGTGCAGGGCGCGGTGGGCAGCCAGGCGCTCATGCGCCCGGGGCGAGCGAGAGGAAGTGGTTCAGGTAGCGCGGGTTGGTCCGGCGCAGTGAGAGCAGGACGTACAGGTCGGCGCAGCCGAAGCCGGCGTCGAGGGCCGGCTCCCCGCAGACCCAGGCGCCGAGGCGCAGGTAGCCGCGGAGCAGGGGCGGCAGTTCCATCCGGCCGGGGACGGTGACGCCCTCGGGGCTCCAGGGCAGGTGCGGGGTGACGCGGTACTCCTCGGGGGCGAGGTTGCGGGCGAGGACGGTCTCCCGGGTCGCGGCGGCCAGCACCCCGCCGTCGCCGAGCGGGATGGAGCAGCAGCCGGCGAGCCAGTTGTGGCCCGCGCGGTCCATGTAGCGGGCGAGGCCGGCCCAGATGAGGGCGATGACGGCGCCGTTGCGGTGGTCGGGGTGGACGCAGGACCGGCCGACCTCGACCAGGTCGGGGCGGATCGGGGCGAGGGCCGACAGGTCGAACTCGCCCTCGGAGTAGAGGCGCCCGGCGACGGCGGCGCGCTCCGGGGGCAGCAGCCGGTAGGTGCCGACGACCTGCCCGGTCTCCTCCTCCAGGACGAGGAGGTGGTCGCAGTAGGCGTCGAAGGCGTCGGAGTCCAGGCCCGGCTCGGGTCCGTCCAGGCGGGCGCCGAGCTCGCCGGCGAAGACCTGGTGGCGCAGCCGCTGGGCGGCGCGGACCTCGTCCTCGTGGCGGGCGAGGCGGACGGTGTAGCGGGGGGTGGTGGCGGGCGGCGCGAGGGGGGACGGGGACAGGGGGGCGATGGTCATGGCTGCTCCTGATCCGGGCACGGGGTGCCGGGCCGCAGGTGGCGGACCCGGCTCCTTTACTTCTTCCGTGACCGGCTGGATTCGACATGACCGCTCTGCGGCCCTTGGATGTGCGGACGCTGAACTCAGCGGTCGCGGCCCTCGCGGGGCGGGGACCCCGGCGGCCGGATGCCCCGCGGGGCGGGGGCCTCAGCGGTCGGAGCTCAGCACCTGGCTGATGGTGTCGGAGGCGGTCTTGGCCGCCTGCTGGGGGTTCTGGCCGGTGAGTACGGCCGTCATGTAGGGCTTGATCGGGTTCTTGGCCTCGATCTCGGCCCAGCGCGCCGACTTGGGGGTGGCCCGGCCCTGGGCGGCGCCGGGGGCCATGTTGACGGCGCCGTCGTTGCCCTCGACGACGTGCGCGAGGGTGGTCTTGTTCGGGACGTAGCTCATGGTGCGGGCGAGCTCGGTCTGCCACTTCTCGCTGACCAGGGCGGTGATCAGGTCCACGGCGCGGGACCGGTTCTTCGTCTTCTCGGGGATGATCAGGTCGGAGCCTCCGGTGAAGACGGCTCCGGCCTTGTCGGAGGTCTTGCCGGGTATGGGGAAGAAGCCGAGCTTGCCCTTGAGCGCGGGGTTGGCGGCCTCGATCTGGGCCGCCTGGCCGGGCGGGCCGATGATCTGGGCCACCTGGCCGCGGGCGAAGACGTCGGCCTGCGGGGGCGTCTCCTCGTCGGCGTCCTTGGGGCCGTCGCCGAGGCCCTGGAGCTGCTTGTAGAAGTCCATGCCGGCCAGGGCCTTGTCGTCGTCGAGCGTGCCGACCCACTGGCCGCTGGTCTCGACGGCGAGTTCGCCGCCCTCGTCCCAGATGAACCCGGCGAGGACGTACCAGTTCTGCCCGGCGAGGTAGATGCCCTGCTGGTCGCCCTTGTCGAGCTTCTGGGTCGCCGAGATCCACTCCTGGCGGTTCTTGGGGGTGGCCTTGATGCCGGCGTTCGCGAAGAGGTCCTTGTTGTAGATGACCACGCGGTTCGCGGCGTACCAGGGGACGCCGTACTGGGCGCCGTTGACGCTGCCGGGGTCGGAGAGGCCCTTGAGCCAGTCCTTGCTGCCCCAGTGGCGCAGTCCTTCGAGGGTGAGCTCGGAGAGGCCGCCGGTCTCCACGTACTGGGCCACCTGGGTGTTGCCGACCTCGATGACGTCGGCGCTCTCCTTGCCGGTGCCGTCGAGCACGGCGTTGACCTTGTCGCCGATCCCGGTCCACTCCTGGATCTTCACTTCCAGGTCGATGCCGGGGTGCCCCTTCTCGAAGTCGGCGGTGAACTTCGTGATGAAGTCCTCCGAGGCGCTGCCCTTCATCAGCCAGAGCGTCACCTTGTCGGACCCTTCGGCCGATCCGCCCAACTGGCCGCAGCCGGACAGGGCGGTCGTGGCCGCGAGGGCGGTGCACACGGCAAGGAAGCGCTTCTTCACAGGGGGTCACCTTCTGGGGGATGAATCTCAGATGGCTTGAAATTGGCATAGACCAATGGGTGGGTCAAGAGCCTTTCGCCCGGGATTGTTCACGCATAGTTCGCGGACCGGCGCTTACTGGGGCACCTTGGAACAAGGCATCACGACGACTGGCGGGAGACCCCATGTCCAACCACACCTACCGGGTGACCGAGATCGTCGGCACCTCCGGCGAGGGCATCGATCAGGCCATCCGGAACGGGATCGCGCGCGCGGGCCAGACGCTGCGCAACCTCGACTGGTTCGAGGTCACCCAGGTGCGCGGGCACATCGAGAACGGCGAGGTGGCGCACTACCAGGTCGGCTTGAAGGTCGGCTTCCGCCTCGACGAGGAGGGATGAACCGCGGCGACGGCTGAGCCGGCGGACGCACGGACGGCCCCGGTCAGGTGCGTCCCTCGCCCTCCTGGGCGGCCTTCAGCTCCGGCGCGTCGGCCGCCCAGTCCGCGAGGACGGTGCGGAAACCGGCGGCCCGCGCCGCCTGGCAGACCAGCTCGTCGTCGTCGACCAGCATCCGCACCTCACGGCCCCGGGCGATCCGCTTGAGCACCTCCAGCTTGGTCAGCCGCGCCGGGCGGCGGTCCTGGTTGCCGCGCATCCACAGCCGGCCCTCGGGCAGCCCGTGCGCGGCCAGCCAGGCGACGGTGTCCGCCCGGCAGCGCTCCGGGCGGCCCGTCAGGTACACCACTTCGCAGTCGGCCGCGCTCTCGACGGCCAGCGACACCCCGCGCGCGAGCGGCGGATCGGCCGGAGCGGCACCGAAGAACCCCTCCCAGTCGCGGGGCCGGCCCTCCAGGAAGTGCTGCCGGTGCGCGGTGTCGGCCAGGGTGTTGTCGAGGTCGAAGACGGCCAGCGGGCGGCGGGATGCGTTCTCGGTCATGGCCGCAGCCTAAGCGGCACCTGTGACGGCCGCCGTACCCGCCGGAGGCGCGCGCGAGGGCACGCGCCGGGCAGGCGAAGGGCACGGGACGGGCACGCGGCCGGCCCGGGAATCCTGGCGGCCGCCGGGCGTTGACTCCTGTGTGATCCCCACCCTCTCGATACTCGACCGGTCCCGCACCCGCGCGGGACACCCCGCCGCACAGGCACTGCGCGACACCGTGGAACTGGCCCGCGCGGCCGAGGAGCTCGGCTACCACCGCTTCTGGGTGTCGGAGCACCACAGCGTGCCCGGGGTCGCGGGCTCCGCGCCGACCGTCCTGGCCGCCGCCGTGGCCGCCTCCACCCGGCGCATCCGGGTCGGCACCGGCGGGGTCATGCTGCCCAACCACCAGCCGCTGGTGGTCGCCGAGCAGTTCGGGGTCCTGGAGGCGCTGTTCCCCGGCCGGATCGACATGGGCCTCGGCCGCTCCGTCGGCTTCACCAACGGGATCCGCCGCGCCCTGGGCCGCGACACCGCCGACGCCGACCGCTTCGAGGAACAGCTGGCCGAACTGCTGGGCTGGATCGACGGCACCCAGCGGGCCCACCCCGAGGTGCACGCCCGGCCGGCCGAGGGGCTCGCGGTCCCGCCGTTCGTCCTGGCCACCGGCGAGGGCGCCGGGATCGCCGCCCGGGCCGGGCTGCCGATGGTGGCGGGCGACCTGCGGGGCCGCACCCGGCTCGTGGAGACCGTCGAGCGGTACCGCGAGGAGTTCCGGCCCTCCGCCTGGGCCGCCGAGCCCTACGTGGTGGTCTCCGGGACGGTCGCGGTCGCCGCCACCGAGGAGGCCGCCCGCCGGATCCTCGTCCCGGAGGCCTGGTCCCTGGCCCACTCGCGCACCCGGGGCACCTTCCCGCCCCTTCGCCCCGCCGAGGAGGTGGAGGCGCTGGCGATGACCCCGAAGGAGCGGGAGCTGTACGAGGGCGCCCTCGCCGGGCACATCGCCGGAACGGAGGAGCAGGTCGCCGCCGAGCTGGCCCGCGTCGCCGAGCTCACCGGCGCCGACGAACTGCTGGTCACCACCTCCACCTACGACCGCACCGCCCTCCTGGACGGCTTCGGCAGGCTGGCCCGGATCGCCGGCCTCTAAACTGGTACGAATGTACCACTCCCCCGAGCCCCACACCCGTACGGCGCCACCAGCGGCCCCCGACCCCTGGGTCCGGGTGCGGGGCGCCCGCGAGCACAACCTGCGCGGAGTCGACGTCGACATCCCGCGCGACACCCTGACCGTCTTCACCGGCGTTTCCGGCTCCGGCAAGAGCTCGCTGGCCTTCGGCACCCTGTACGCCGAGGCGCAGCGCCGGTACTTCGAGTCCGTGGCCCCGTACGCGCGGCGGCTGATCCACCAGATCGGCGCCCCGAAGGTGGACTCCGTGACCGGGCTGCCGCCGGCCGTCTCGCTGGAGCAGCGCCGCTCCTCGCCCGGATCGCGCTCCTCGGTGGGGACGGTGACGCTGCTGTCGAACTCCCTGCGGATGCTGTACTCGCGCGCCGGAACCTACCCTCCGGGCGCCGAACGGCTCGACTCGGACGCCTTCTCCCCCAACACCGCCGCCGGGGCCTGCCCCTCCTGCCACGGCCTCGGCCGGATCCACCGCACCAGCGAGGAACTCCTGGTCCCGGATCCGGGCCTGTCGATCCGTCAGGGGGCGATCGCCGCCTGGCCGGGTGCCTGGCAGGGCAAGAACCTGCGGGACATCCTGGAGGTGCTCGGGCACGACGTGGACGCGCCCTGGCGGGACCTGCCGGCGAAGGACCGCGAGTGGATCCTGTTCACCGAGGAACAGCCGGTGGTCACCGTGCACCCGGTGCGGGACGCCGACCGCATCCAACGCCCCTACCAGGGCACGTACATGAGCGCCCACCGGTACGTGATGCGGACCTTCTCCGACACCAAGAGCGCCACCTTGCGGGCGCGCGCCGAGAAGTTCCTCACCGACGCCCCGTGCCCGGGGTGCGCGGGCCGCCGGCTGCGGCCGGAAGCCCTGGCGGTGACCTTCGCCGGCCGCACGATCGCGGAGCTGGCGGCGCTGGCGCTCACCGACCTGGACGGCGTACTGGCCGGCGCCGCGCCGCAGGAGGAAGCGGCACGGGTACTCGCCGAGGACCTGCGTTCGCGCATCGGACCCGTCACCGAGCTCGGGCTCGGCTATCTGAGCCTGGACCGGACCGCACCCACCCTTTCGGCGGGCGAACTCCAGCGGCTGCGGCTCGCCACGCAGCTGCGGTCGGGGCTGTTCGGGGTGGTGTACGTGCTGGACGAGCCGTCGGCGGGGCTGCACCCGGCCGACACCGAGGCGCTGCTCGCCGTACTGGACCGGCTCAAGGCCACCGGGAACACGGTCTTCGTGGTGGAGCACCACCTGGACGTGGTGCGGCACGCGGACTGGCTCGTGGACGTCGGGCCGCTGGCCGGGGAGCACGGCGGACTGGTGCTGTACAGCGGGCCGCCGCGGGGACTGGCGGGCGTGGCCGGATCGGCGACGGCGCGGCACCTGTTCGCGGAGCGCGGGCCGTCCGGAGCCGGCCGGCCGGTGCGCGCGGCGACGGGGGCCGTGCGGCTGACGGGGGTGGAGCGGCACAACCTCCGTGACCTGAGCGTCGAGTTCCCGCTCGGCGTCTTCACGGCGGTGACCGGCGTGTCCGGTTCGGGAAAGTCCACGCTGGTCGGGCGGGCTCTGGCCGGGGAGGTCGCCGGGCGGCTGACGGAGCCCGGCTTCCCGGTGCGGCGGCTCGTGGAGGTGGACCAGAAGCCGATCGGGCGCACGCCCCGGTCCAACCTGGCCACGTACACGGGGCTGTTCGACGTGGTGCGCAAGCTGTTCACGGCGGCTCCGGAGGCCAAGGAGCGGGGCTGGAAGGCGGGCCGGTTCTCCTTCAACGTGCCGGGCGGCCGCTGCGAGACCTGCCAGGGCGAGGGCTTCGTCTCGGTGGAGCTGCTGTTCCTGCCCAGTACGTACGCCCCGTGCCCGGAGTGCGACGGAGCCCGCTACAACTCCGAGACCCTGGAAGTCCGTTACGGGGGTCTGAACATCGCCGAGGTGCTGGGGCTGACCGTGGAGGCGGCGGGCGCCTTCTTCGCGGAGGTGCCGGCGGCGGCGCGCAGCCTGCGCGCGCTGGAGGACATCGGGCTGGGGTACCTGCGGCTGGGACAGCCCGCGACGGAGCTGTCGGGCGGCGAGGCGCAGCGGATCAAGCTGGCCACGGAACTCCAGCGGCTGCGCCGGGACCACACCCTGTACCTGCTGGACGAGCCGACGACCGGACTGCATCCGGCCGATGTGCGGGTGCTGTTGCGGCAGTTGCACGGGCTGGTGGACGCCGGGCACTCGGTGGTGGTCGTGGAGCACGACATGGAGGTGGTGGCGGGCGCCGACTGGGTCGTCGACCTGGGGCCGGGCGGCGGCGCGGAGGGCGGCCGGGTCGTCGCCGCGGGCACCCCGACGCAGGTGGCGGCGTCCCCGACCGGCCGCACGGCCCCGTACCTGGCCCGCGCACTGGCCGGGCGGACAGGACTCTGACGGTTCCCCTTCTAGTGCCGTGACCGGAAAGGTCCACCGGGTCGCGACGCCCGGCACGGCACCTCTCCGCGTTGTCGGACCACGGAGGTACGTCCAGTACGAGCCGCGGCCCTCCGCCTTGAGATGCACCGCACCGGACGCCGCGACCCGGCAAACCTTCCCGGCCACGGCACTAGGCGTCGCCCGGCAGGAGGTGTTGCGGGAGTTCCCGGAAGGACCACGTGCCGCGGCTCCGGGTGAACGTCCAGACCAGGTCGTAGCGGTCGGGCCAGGTCGCCGGGACGCCCAGGACCTCCTGGGCGCCGAGGGCACGGACCAGGCGGGGCAGGCCGGTGTGCTCCCAGCAGACGAGCACCGGCATCCCGGCGGCCAGGGCCGCGTGGGCCAGGGCCGGTTCGGCGCCGAGGGCGAACTCGGACCGTACGGGCAGCCGCAGAGCGGTGGCCAGGGGCGCCAGGGTCTGCTTGCAGCGGGCGGGCGCGGCGGCCGGTCCACCGGTCGCGAACAGTGCGGCGGGCCGGGGCAGCGTGGCGCCCCGGGCCGGTGTGAACAGGCGGGGCAGTTCTTCGGCTCGGCGCCGGCCGCGGCCCGCGAGGAATCCGGGGTCCTCGTTGCCCTCGTCGTCCTCGCCGGTGTCCCCGGCGGAGGGCTTCTCCGCGTGCCGGATCACCATGACCAGGGCGTCCTTCGCGGTGGACCGGGGGCCGGGCGCGGGAGCCGCGGGTTCCTCCCGGCCGGAGCAGCCGGCCACCGCGAGGGGGGCGAGGGCGGCGGCCAGTACGGTGCGACGGCGCGGTCCGGACCCGGCGGGGGCTTCTGGCATGGGGCCACTGTCGCCGACGGGCGGGGTGCGGCCGCCGCGCGGCGCGGCGTACGGCCCGTACGAGCGCCCGGTCGGCGGATCGGCTCAGCCGATCGGCCCATGACGGGGGTACCTGACGCTCGTACGGGGGCGCGGGGTGCGACCGGGCCCGGCCGCGGGGTGGTGCGGGCCGGGCGGGGCCACGGGGTGCGGTGGCGGGGTGCGGGGTGCGGGGTGCGGTCAGGTTTTGCGGACCGCGCGGAGCCACTCCTTGTTCATCGCGGCGATCGACGGCAGCGGGATGCCCTTGGGGCAGGCCGTGGCGCATTCGCCGGTCAGGGTGCAGCCGCCGAAGCCCTCGCCGTCCATCTGGGCCACCATGTCCAGCACGCGGGTCTCGCGCTCCGGCGAGCCCTGCGGGAGCACGTTGAGGTGGTTGACCTTGGCGGAGGTGAACAGCATCGCGGAGCCGTTGGGGCAGGCCGCCACGCACGCTCCGCAGCCGATGCACTCGGCGTGCTCGAAGGCGAAGTCGGCGGCGGGCTTGGGCACGGCGGTGGCGTGCGCCTCGGGGGCGGCACCGGTCGGCGCGGTGATGTAGCCGCCGGCCTGGATGATGCGGTCGAAGGCACTGCGGTCGACGACGAGGTCCTTGACGACGGGGAAGGCGGAGGCCCGCCACGGCTCGACGTCGATGGTGTCGCCGTCGGCGAAGGACCGCATGTGGAGCTGGCAGGTGGTGGTCCGCTCCGGGCCGTGCGCGTCGCCGTTGATGACGAGGCTGCACGCGCCGCAGATGCCCTCGCGGCAGTCGTGGTCGAAGGCGACCGGGTCCTCGCCGCGCAGGATGAGGTCCTCGTTGAGGGTGTCGAGCATCTCCAGGAAGGACATGTCCTTCGAGATGCCGTCGACCTCGTAGGAGGCCATGGCGCCGGGGGCGCCGGCGTTCTGCTGGCGCCAGACGCGCAGGGTGAGCTTCATGCGTAGCTCCGCTGGGTGGGGTGGACGTACTCGAAGACGAGGTCTTCCTTGTGCAGGACGGGTGCGGCTCCGGTGCCCTGGTACTCCCAGGCGGCCGCGTAGCCGAACTCCTCGTCGCGGCGGGCCGCTTCGCCGTCCGGGGTCTGGGACTCCTCGCGGAAGTGGCCGCCGCAGGATTCGGCGCGGTGGAGGGCGTCGAGGCACATCAGCTCGGCGAGTTCGAGGTAGTCGACGACGCGGTTGGCCTTCTCCAGCGACTGGTTGAACTCCTCGCCGCTGCCGGGGACCTTGATGCGCCGCCAGAACTCGTCACGGATCTCGGGGATGCGGGCGAGCGCCTTGCGCAGCCCCTCCTCGGTGCGGGCCATGCCGCAGTACTCCCACATGAGTTCGCCGATCTCACGGTGGAAGGAGTCGGGGGTGCGGTCACCGTCGACGGCGAGGAGCTTGGCCAGGCAGTCGCGGGTCTCGCGGACGGCGGCCGCCGCCTCCGGATGACTGTCGTCGATCTCGTCGTGGTGCGGGTGCCGGGCCAGGTAGTCGTTGATCGTGGAGGGCAGTACGAAGTAGCCGTCGCCGAGGCCCTGCATGAGGGCGGAGGCACCGAGGCGGTTGGCCCCGTGGTCGGAGAAGTTCGCCTCGCCGATCGCGAACAGGCCCGGGACGGTGGTCTGGAGGTCGTAGTCGACCCACAGTCCGCCCATCGTGTAGTGGACCGCCGGGTAGATCCGCATGGGTACCTCGTACGGGTTCTCGGCGGTGATCCGCTCGTACATCTCGAAGAGGTTGCCGTACTTCTCGGCGACCTTGTCCTTGCCCATGCGGCGGATGGCGTCGGCGAAGTCCAGGTACACGCCCTGGCCGCCGGGGCCGACGCCGCGGCCCTCGTCGCAGACGTTCTTCGCGGCGCGGGAGGCGATGTCGCGGGGGACGAGGTTGCCGAAGGAGGGGTAGATCCGCTCCAGGTAGTAGTCGCGCTCCGCCTCGGGGATCTCGGCGGCGGGCCGGGTGTCGCCCTCGGCCTTGGGGACCCAGATACGGCCGTCGTTGCGCAGCGACTCGCTCATCAGGGTGAGCTTGGACTGGTGGTCGCCGGTGCGCGGGATGCAGGTGGGGTGGATCTGCGTGAAGCAGGGGTTGGCGAAGTACGCGCCGCGCCGGTGCGCCCGCCAGACGGCGGTCGCGTTGGAGTTCATGGCGTTGGTGGAGAGGTAGAAGACGTTGCCGTAGCCGCCGCTCGCCAGGACCACCGCGTCCGCGTAGTACGTGGAGATCTTCCCGGTGATCAGGTCGCGGGCCACGATGCCGCGGGCCACTCCGTCCACCGTGATCAGGTCGAGCATCTCGGTGCGGGCGTGCATCTCCACGTTGCCCGCGGCGATCTGCCGGGACAGCGCCTGGTAGGCGCCGAGCAGCAGCTGCTGGCCGGTCTGGCCGCGGGCGTAGAAGGTGCGGGAGACCTGGACGCCGCCGAAGGAGCGGGTGTCGAGGAGTCCGCCGTACTCGCGGGCGAAGGGGACGCCCTGGGCCACGCACTGGTCGATGATCTCGACGGAGATCTGGGCGAGGCGGTGGACGTTGGACTCGCGGGCCCGGAAGTCGCCGCCCTTGACGGTGTCGTAGAAGAGGCGGTGCACGGAGTCGCCGTCGTTGCGGTAGTTCTTCGCGGCGTTGATGCCGCCCTGCGCGGCGATGGAGTGCGCGCGGCGCGGGGAGTCGGAGAAGCAGAACTGGACGACGTGGTAGCCCTGTTCCGCCAGGGTCGCCCCTGCCGCTCCGCCGGCCAGGCCGGTGCCGACGACGATGATCCGGTGCTTGCGCCGGTTCGCCGGGTTGACCAGCTTGGCCTCGAAGCGGCGGCGGTCCCAGCGTTCGGCGATCGGGCCCCCGGGGGCCTTGGTGTCGGCGACCGGGTCGCCCGTGGCGTACTCCGCGTACGGCGCGCGGTCGTGGAGGTCGTCGGGGGTTTCGGGTGCGCTCATGGTCAGCTCACGACTCCGGTCATGACGGCGACGGGGACGGACACGAAGCCCGCGAAGAGGACGAGGGCCAGGGCGTTGGCCAGGAACTTCAGCGTCCGGTCGCGCCGGGCGTTGCCCGCGCCGAGGGTCTGGGCGGCGCTCCAGAAGCCGTGGCGGACGTGGAGCCCGAGGGCGGCCATCGCGACGAGGTAGATCGTGTTGCCGTACCAGGTGGAGAAGGTGGCGAGGACGTTCTCGTACGGGTGGCCGGCCCAGGCGCGCTCGTTGACGGTGAGCGTGGTCAGGTCGAGGAGGTGCCAGACGATGAAGAGGGCGAGGATGACGCCGCCCCACCGCATGGTGCGGGTGGCGTAGCTCGCGCGGCGGCGCTTGCGGGCGTACTTCACGGGGCGCGCCTTGATGTCGCGCCGGCTGAGCTGGTAGGCGCAGACGGCGTGGGCGACGACCGCGGCGACGAGGACCAGGCGGACGATCCACAGGGCCCATTCGTGGTGGAGGAAGGGGGATCCGAGGGTGCGCAGCCAGTGGGCGTAGCCGTTGAACTCGTCCGCCCCGAAGAAGATCTTCAGGTTTCCGAGCATGTGCACGACGAGGTAGCCGAGCATGACCAGGCCCGATGCCGCCATCACGGACTTCTTGCCGACGGTGGAGTCCCAGAGCGTGCGCGTGGTGGACGGCCGTCGATCCGTCCGCGTTGCCAGAGCCATGACGTCGACGGTAAGGACCAAAGTCCCGAAAGGTCCAAGACATGGTGAAGCTGATCGCGATAGGCAATGCCTATCGATGGGGCTAGCCTGGCCGTATGCAGTTCCAGCAGCTCGTGTACTTCGTGGCCGTCGCCGAGACCCGGCACTTCACCCGCGCCGCCGAACGGGAGCACGTGGCCCAGCCGTCCCTGTCCCAGCAGATCAAGGCGCTGGAACGGGAGCTGGGGGCCGAACTGTTCAGCCGGGTGCGGGGGAACATCGCACTCACCGATGCGGGCGAGGCCCTGCTTCCGCTGGCCCGGCGGATCCTCGCGGACGCGGACACGGCACGGCTTGAGGTGCAGGAGCTGGCGCAGCTGCGGCGGGGGCGGGTCCGGCTGGGGGCGACCCCGAGCGTATGCACGGGTCTGCTGCCGGCCCTGCTGCGGACCTTCCACACCGCGCATCCGGGCATCGAGCTGCTGATCGAGGAGAGCGGCTCGCTGGACCTCGTACGGGAACTCGCGCGCGGGGTGCTGGACCTGGCCCTGATCACGCTGCCGCTGCCGCCGTCGGCACCCGCCCTGACCACGGTGGAGTTGCTGACGGAGGACCTTGTGGTGGTCTCCTCGGCGGACCTTCCGCCGCCGACGGGCGGCGGCGAGCTGACCATCGCGGACCTGCGGGACGAGCCGATGGTGATGTTCCGGCACGGGTACGACCTGCGGGACCTCACCGTGGGCGCCTGCCGGGCGGCGGGGTTCGAGCCGGCGTTCACCGTGGAGGGCGGTGAGATGGACGCGGTCCTCGGATTCGTCCGGGCCGGGCTCGGCGTCGCGGTGGTTCCGGCCATGGTCGTCGAGCACGGCGGCCCGGGCCTGCGCGCGACCCACCTCGCCGGCTCTCCCCTGCGCCGCACGATCGCGCTGGCGCACCGCACGGACGTCGCACCCCCGCGCGCGGCCCGCGAGCTGAAGCGCATCCTCCTCGCCTGAGCGGCTGGGCGTGAGCGTCCGGGCGGCTGGGCGACTGGGCGGCCAGGCTTGTTGGATGGCCGGGCGGTTGGGCGGCCGGGCGGCGGTGGCTCAGAGGCCGCGTCTGGACAGGGCCGCGTCGAGCCCGTCGGCCAGCATCGCGAAGGCCCGGTCGGCGTCGGCCACCGCGTCCGGGTAGGCCTCGTCGGCGGTTCTGCCGGAGGCGATCCGGCGCCAGTTCTCCCGGCCCAGCTCCTGACGCACCGCAACCAGGTGCAGGGCCGCCAGCCGCGCGGTGAGCGGCGGGGCGGACTCGGCCTCCAAGACGGCGGCGAGGAGTTCCACTTCCCGGGCCGTGTAGTGGGCGAGCCGGGACTCCAGGCTGGCGGTGGAGTACATCAGTCCCTGGAAGGCGACCACGTTCGGGTGGTCGCAGAGCCCGGTGATCGGGTCCCGCTCGGCGAGGGCCGCCAGGAAGTGGTCGTGGACCGCCCCCACCGGGGTCCGGCCGGGGGCCCGCTCGCGGACGATCCGCGCCGCCTCGTCCTGATGGTCGGCGAACCGGTCGAGCACCAGGTCCTCCTTGCTCGGGAAGTAGCGGAACAGGGTGGGTTTGGACACCTCCGCCGCCGCGGCGACATCGGCCACCGATACGGCGTCGAAGCCCCGTTCCAGGAAGAGTTCCAGCGCCGTGGCCGCCAGTTGGCGGCGCGTACGCAGCTTCTTGCTCTCTCGCAGACCCGTCGTGTTCTCCATGTCCCACACCGTACCACAAAATCTTGACCAAGTTAAATTCATTACCCGGTTGCTTTTTCTGTCGTGGCGCGCTTTCCTTGGATCACCGACGACGAGAGGACATCCGATGACCGACGTACTGATCGTGGGCTCCGGCCCGACGGGGCTCACCCTTGCCTGCGAGCTGGCCCTTCGCGGGGTCGGCGTGCGCATCGTCGACCAACGCCCCGGCCCGCACCGCGAGTCCCGCGGGAAGACCCTTCAGCGGCGCAGCCTCGATGTCTTCGAACGGCTGGGGGCCGCCGGGCGGATGACGGCCACCGGCCGTGCGGGGCTGGTCTTCCGCAAGTACTTCGACGGCGTCCGCGTCAGCGACACCCCTTACGCCGACGGCCTGTTCATCGGACAGTGGCAGATCGAGGAGGTGCTGCGCGAGCGGCTCGGAGAGCTCGGCGTGCGGGTCGAGTACGGAACCGGGATCACCGGGATCCGTCAGGGCGCGGAGACGGTGACCGCGGAGCAGGCGGCCGGCCCGGCCATCCGGAGCCGCTACCTCGCGGGATGCGACGGCGGTCGCAGCACGACCCGCAAACTGCTCGGCATCCCCTTCGAGGGGGACACCGCGCAGGAGTCGACGATGGTGCTCGGAGACGTGCGCGCCCCGGGGCTGAGTCCCGACTACTGGCACCAGTGGTTCACCTCGGACGGCGGCGTCATGATGCTCTGCCCCATACCGGGAACGGACTCCTTCCAACTCCAGGCCTCCCGCGAAGTGGACACGGACGGGAAGGCCCTGCCTCCCTCCCTGGAGAGCTTCCAGCGACTGTTCGACCGGCACGCCCGGATGCCGGGGATCGAGCTGGCGGATCCCACGTGGCTGTCGGCCTGGACCGTCAACGTCCGCATGGCCGCCCGGCTGCGCGAGGGCCGCGCCTTCCTCGCCGGGGACGCGGCTCACGTCCACCCCATCGCCGGCGGGCGGGGCATGAACACCGGGATACAGGACGCGGCCGTCCTCGGCCGCACCCTCGCCACCGCCCTGGATACGCCGGCCGGACCCGCCCGGGAGGAGGTGCTCGACGGGTACGAGGCGGAGCGGCTGCCCGTGGCCGCCGAGCTGCTGGCCGACACGACGGAACGGATGGCGCGGGTCCTCGTGGCGGTCCGCGAACCGGGCCGCGGGACGGAGGCGGGCCTGGACTGACCCGGGTGAGTGCCGCGGCGATGACGGCCGGATCGAACCGGCCCCGGCTGGCCCCCGACGACGCCCGGCCCCCAGCCGGTGACGGCCCGCGCACGAGGCGGGCCCGACGCGGGGTGCGGCCCCGCCCGGGGCGACCCCGACCGGGGTGCGACCCCGACCGGGGCGGGCGCCGAGCGGGGCGGGCTGCCGTGCCGGAGCGGGGCGGGTCCGCTGCCCGGTGGCGGTCCCGCTCGGCGGGGGGCGTCAGGACGGGGTGGGGACGGCGTCCGAGAGGGAGAGCGTGTGGATTCGGTCCGGGGAGCCGGGGCGGGCGTAGTACCAGCCCTGGGCGGTGTCGCAGCCGAGGTCGCGGAGCTGGGCCGCCTGGGCGCCGGTCTCCACGCCCTCGACCGTCACGGCGAGTTCGAGGCTGTGGGCCAGCGCGACGATCCCTTCCACGATCTTGACGTCGACGGGGTTGGCCGGCTGCTGCTGCATCCCCTGGGTGAAGGAGCGGTCCAGCTTCAGGACGCTGACCGGGAGGCGGCGCAGGTTGGCCAGGTTCGAATAGCCGGTGCCGAAGTCGTCGAGGGCGATGTCCACGCCCAGGGCTGCGAGCCGGCGCAGCGGTTCGAGGAGTTCGTCGTCGGCCCCTATCAGGGCCGACTCGGTGACCTCCAGGCACAGGGCTCCCGGGGCCAGGCCCGAGGCTTCCAGGACCCGTACCGTGTCGGCGACCAGGCCGGGGTGGTGGAGCTGGGTCGGGGAGAGGTTGACGTTGACGCGCAGGCTGGAGCCGCCCCGCTGGAGCTGCCAGTTCCGGGCTTGCCGGACGGACTCCTCCAGGACCCAGCGGCCGAGCGGCACGATCAGGCCGGTCCGCTCGGCGAGCGGGATGAAGCGGTCCGGGCCGAGGACCCCGTACTGGGGGTGCGACCAGCGCACGAGCGCCTCCGCGCCACGCACACTGCCGTCGTGCATGTGCACCAGCGGCTGGTACTCGATGAAGAACTCGCCCCGTTCCAGCGCCGCCGGCAGGGCGTTGGTCAGGCCGTGCCGGGTGATGGCGCGGGCATCGGCCTCCGCGTCGGCGAACTCGAAGCGGTTGCCGCCGGCCGCCTTGGCCCGGTACATGGTGATGTCGGCGCTGCGCAGCACCTCCGCCGGGGTGCGTTCGCCGGCCCGGCCCTCGACGATGCCGATGCTGCCCCGCACCGTCAGCTCCCGGCCCTCCAGCCGGATCGGGGTGGACAGGGCGGACAGGATCCGGACCGCCAGGTCCGTCACCTTCTCCTCGGAGTCGGCGGCCGGTCCGGTGGTCAGGGCCACGAACTCGTCGCCGCCGAGGCGGGCGACCACCTCGCCCGGTCCCGTCGCGCAGCTCTGCAGCCGGTCCGCGACCTCCACCAGCAGCCGGTCGCCCGCCGAGTGGCCGAGGCTGTCGTTGACCGCCTTGAACCCGTCGAGGTCGAGGTAGCACAGGCCGAAGCGGCTGCCTCCGGCTCCGGCCCCGTTCAGGGCCTTCTCCAGCCGTTCGAAGAACAGGGTCCGGTTGGGCAGCCCGGTCAGCGCGTCGTGGGTCGCCTCGTAGCGCAGCCGCAGGTTCAGCAGCCGGCGTTCGGTGGTGTCCTCCATCAGGGCCAGCTGGTACTGCGGCACGCCCTCGGCGTCGCGCAGCAGGGACACCGTCAGGTTCGTCCACAGGACGGTTCCGTCGTGCCGGTAGTAGGGCTTCTCGACCCGGTAGTGCTCGCGTTCCCCGCGCACCAGTTCCCCGTACATGCGCCAGACGTGCGGCGTGTCGTCGGGATGGCCCCATTCGCTGACGTTGCGGCCCCGTACGTGGCCCTCCAGGCCGCCGAACATCTGCAGCAGGGTGTCGTTGACCTCGAGGACGTTGCCTTCCAGGTCGGCGATGCCGATCCCGATGGCGGCGCCCTCGAAGACGGCCCGGAAGCGTTCCTCGCTGGCGTGCAGGGCCTGCTGGGCGTCGCTGCGGGCCCTCAGGGCGGACCGGGCGATGGCCTCCTGCTCCTTCAGGGTCCGCTCGCGCAGCGCGCGGGCGAAGCCGGCCGCGATGCCGTGCTGGAGGCGCGCGCAGCGGGACCGGTACTCCTCGGTGCCCTCCGTCCCGGAGCCGTCGGGGCCGCAGTACAGCACCAGGTAGGACTCGACCACCCCCAGGGTTCCGGCGAGGGCTTCGGGGTCGGTGCAGTGCACGGCGACGAGTTCGGCGCCCACCCGCTGGGCGACGGAGGCGTCGAAGGGACGGGCGTGCAGGGCCTCGGTGAGGGTGCGGGTGAGCGGGACGAGGTGCTGTTCGAACTCGGGACGGGTCAGCGAGGTCGCCGTGACGGGGAAGATCGCCCGCCCCCAGATGGTCGCGAAGCGCGCGATCCGGTCCTCCAGCCCGCTCCGCAGCTCGCGCAGCGGCTCCCGCCCCTGGACGAGGGGGCCGGACGGCTTCGTGGAGGCGCCGGCGGGGTCCGGGGCGGTCCCGAAGGCGACGGCCTCCCGGGGGAAGGCCGGGCCCGGGGTGGCCGGTGGCGGGGTGGGAGCGGGGAGTCTCACGCCTTGCGTCCCACGCCGCCGAAGCCGGAGAAGGCGTACGGGTCCTCGGGCTCCTCGCCGTCGGCGAGGGGCTCGGTACGGTCCGGACGCCAGTCCGGCATGGACACGAGGCCCGGCTCCAGCAGTTCGAAGCCGTCGAAGAAGGCGCTGACCTGTCCCCGCGTGCGCATGACGAGGGGGTTGCGGATGTCCCGGTAGACGCCGACGGTGCCTGCGGCGACCTCCTGGGTGAGGGGGATCCCCTCGTACGAGGCGTGCGTGAGGACGAGCAGGCTGCCCGGCGCCAGCGCGTCGCGCAGCTCGGCGACGGCGGCGTACGGCTCGTCGGCGTCCTCGATGAAGTGCAGGACGGCGACGAGCAGCAGCGCGACGGGGCGGTTCAGGTCGAGGAGGCGGCCGACCTCGGGGGCGGCCAGGATGTCCTGCGGCTTGCGCAGGTCGGCGGCGACGACGCCCGTGCGGTCGTGACCGGCGAGGACGGCCTGGCTGTGCGCGACGGCCACCGGGTCGTGGTCGACGTAGACCACGCTCGCTTCGGGGCTCGCGGCGTGCGCGATCTCGTGGACGTTCCCGAAGGTCGGGATACCGGAGCCGATGTCGAGGAACTGCGTGATGCCCTCGGCGACGGCGTGCCGGACGGCTCGGCGCATGAATGCCCGGTTCGCCTGCATGATCTTGGGGAGTCCCGGCATGAATTCCATGGCGCGGCGGGCGGCCTGGCGGTCGACCTCGAAATTGTGGGAGCCGCCCAGGTAGTAATCGTAGATGCGGGACACGCTCGGCACCGATATGTCGATGCCTGCCGGGGCCCAGGCGGGGCGCTCCATCGGGGTCTCCAAGCCGTAGTCGTGCCGTGGTCCGTCCGGGGGGCGGGACGGGGGTCGGACTCCTGTCCGAGCCGAATGTACTGATCATTGCCCAAGGGAGCGAGTAAAAGCGGAAATTGGCGGTCCGTTCTTGGTCACACACCAAAGGTTCGGACGGGTCCGGACAGGGGTGACACGGAATCCGACAAATACCTTTTGGGAATTGAACGGCGCTCGATCAGACACGGTCGAAGAGTGGCTCAAACCTCTACGGTCCCAACTCCGCCCGTTCAGGCGAACCGAGGCCGACCCCCACGTGCGCGGGCGCGCGCGGGCCCATGCTCCCCGGGTGAACAGAGCCTGTGCCAGGCGCCTGCTGGTGGTCCCGGTCCTGCTGTGGGCGGCGCTGTCCGTCACGCCGGCCATGGCCGATAGCTGCGCATACGCGACGATCGACGCCGGTGACGGCGGAGCGTCCCTCACGGTGTTCGCGGCCGCCGGCAGCGGCGGGAGCGGAGCCGGCCGGGGTGGCGGACATCACGGCAAGGGGCACTGCAAGGAGCACGGCGGCCACCACGGCGGAGGGCACCACGGAGGGCACGGTGGACACCACTGCCCGCCGCCTCCCCCGCCGTGCCCGCCGAAGCCCACCCCGCCGAAGCCGACTCCGACCCCCACGCCGACCCCGACCCCGCCTCCCCCGAAGCCGACGCCGACGCCGACCCCACCGCCCCCGAAGCCGACCCCACCGCCGAAGCCCACCCCGAAGCCCCCTCCACCACCGGCCCCCGCACCGCCCAAGCCGGCCCCCAAGCCCGTGCCGAAGCCGCCGGCGCCGGCTCCGGCTCCGCCGCCCCGGGTGTACGCGGCACCCGCCCCGCCGCCGCCGAAGCCCGCGCCGGAACCGACGCCGCCCCCGGCGGTGACCCCGTCGCCCGCCCCCAAGCCGGTGGCTCGGCCCAGCTACCACGCCCCGGCGCGCAAGCCCGCCGAGCGTCACATCTCACCGGTCACCTTCACCCTCATGACCGCGGCTCCCGCGGTGCTCGCGATCGTCGCGCTGCGCCCGCGCTAGCCGCCGCCGGGCGCCCCAGCGCGCCCGCCTTCCACCCCCTTGCTCACCGATTGGGAATCATCTTGTCGGAATGGCTCGTCCTGTCCCTCGCGATGGCCGCGGCGTGCGCCGTGGTCCTTTCCATCGCCTTCTTCAACCACCGCAGGATCGGCGAGGACGACGATCCGAACGAAACCCCGGACGTCATCGAGTACATGACGATGATGATCGGAGTGATCTACGCCATCGTCCTCGGTCTGGCGATCGCGGGCGTCTGGGAAGGCAGAGGGGCCGCCCAGGAGTACGTCCGCCAGGAGGCCCAGGCCCTGCACGAGATCAGCGTCCGCTCCGAGGTCTACCCGGCCGAGGTCCGCAAGAAGATCCGCTCCGACGTCGACGCGTACGTGACGTACGTGGTGGACACGGAGTGGAAGGAGATGGCCGACAGCGGCAACCTCACCGACCGCGGCGACGAACTGCTGGAACGTATCCGCCGGGACGTGACGGACTACGAACCCCAGACCGACCACGAGGGACAGGCCTACCAGCCGCTGGTCGACCAGGCGGCCATGGTGGACGACGCCCGCAACTCACGCGGGCAGAGCGCCGGGGCCACGATGCCGGGGGTGGTGTGGTTCGGGCTGATCGCCGGGGCCCTGGTGACGGTGGGTCTGATCTTCACCCTGCAGATCCGCCGCTCGTTCCGCGAAATGCTGCTCGCCGGCCTGTTCAGCGCCCTGATCGCCTTCCTGCTGTTCCTGATCTGGGACTTCGACGCCCCCTTCGGCCGGGGCATCTCGGCGACCGCCGAGCCGTTCTTCGCACAGTTCCCGCACCTGGGCCTGGACGAATGAACCTGCGTGCCCCCGCCCGCCGAACCGGGCGGGGGCACGGGCCACGGCGGACCACGGCAAACCGGCGGCGGGCCCTCCGTCCCCGGTTCGGCCTACCGGAGTGCCCCATTCGCCCGTTCCTGATCGCGGGTCACCGTACCCGCACCTAGCGTGGCGGACATCGAGGTGCACGACCCCTCACGTGCGGAAACGCTGCGCGACTGCTCCTCGGGGATCCGGAGAACCAGCCATGGGTGCGATACGCAGCTCCGTCACCACCCTGTTCAGCGCCGGCGCCACGGGCGCGGTCCTCGCGCTCGGCGCCCTCGGCGCGCCCGCCGCCCTCGCGGCCGAGGCGGCGCCGATCACCTCGTTCGGCTTCACCATCACCCCGTCGACGGTCGCCCCGGGCGCGCAGACCGTGCTCTCCGTCACCGGCTGCGACGCCGCGTTCGCCACCGTCTCCTCCGGGATCTTCGACACCGTGAGCATCGCGCGCGGCCAGACCGCCCGGGTCACGGTGGACCGCGACGCCCGGCGCGGAGCCGTGTATTCCGTCGCGTTCACCTGCAACGGGGAGACCGGCTCGGCCGATGTGACGATCGCGGGCGCCACGAGCACGCCGACGATCAGCTCCACGGTCGGCTCGCGTACGGGTGCCTCCACCCCCGCCACGACGGCGGCCCCGCCCCGTACCGCGGCGGCGGCCTCGCCCCGTACGTCGACCACGGCCCCGCCCCGTACCCCGGCGGCCGCCGTCGCCCCGCGCACCACCACCGGAACCACCGCGCGCACCACCACGGGGGCGTCCCCGCGCGTCACGACGGGCACCGTCACGGGCAGCCTCACGGCCTCCCCGGGCGGCGCCAGCCTCGGCGTACGGGGCGGGCTCGGCGGCAGTGTCGCCGGGATGGACCCGCTGGAACTCGGCGCCGGCGCCGCGCTCTTCCTGACCGCCGCGGGCGGCACGGCGTACGCCCTGCGCCGTCGCCGCCCGGCCCGCGGCCACTGAAACGACCGGAGCGACCGGGACCGCCCACGGGCCCCGCCGCCCGTGCCCCCACCACGACGCCCGGCCGCGACCGGCCCGAGCGGACCTCGAACGGCCCATCGGCGCGAGGCGGCCCGGCCGCCGGCAGCCGGTCGCCCCGCGGAGCACG
>NZ_JBEXPG010000082.1:0-38082 GCF_040611935.1 Streptomyces sp. NPDC006512
ACGCGGGCTTCCGCCCGGCGCACCGAGAGCACGCACCAGACGCCGCAGGGCCGCCCTCCGGGCGACGACGGGAGTTTGACGACAGGCCCTAGGCCCCGGGGGGAGTCCCGCGGCGGGAAAATCGGGCGACCTCCGCCGTCCGGGCGATTAGCGTGGCCGGTTATGAGTGCTGACGTCCGGCCGATCGCCGCATCCGAACTCCCCGACTGGCTGCACGCGCTGAACACCGGCTTCCTCACCGCGACCCGTGTGACGGACTCCGATGTCGCCCAGCGTGCCGAGTACAGCGACCTCGCCCGCATCCAGGGCGGCTTCGACAAGGACACCGGCCGCTGCGTCGCCGCCTTCCGTTCCTTCGGCCAGGAACTGACCGTTCCGGGCGGGGCGGCCGTCCCGTGCAGCGCCATCTCCAACGTCGCCGTGCTGCCCACCCACCGCCGCCAGGGCCTGCTGACCCGCATGATGGCCGCCGAGCTGACCGCCGCCCGCGAGCGCGGTGACGTCCTGGCCACGCTGATCGCCGCCGAGTACCCGATCTACGGGCGCTACGGCTTCGGGCCCGCCACCGCCGTCGCCGAATGGGAGGTCGACGTCCCGCGCACCGGCCTCGACCGCCGCTGGTCGGCCCCCGCGGACGGCGGCCGGATCGACCTGGTGGACGCCGCCGAGGTCCGGCGGGTCGGCCCCGCGCTGCACGAGCGGCTGCGCGCCGGCACCCACGGCGCGGTCGACCGGGACGCGCGCTGGTGGAACCTGACGACGGGCGTGGAGGAGATGTCGCACCGCCCGTACAAGGAGAAGTTCCACGCCGTGTACTGGACGGCGGCGGGGGAGGTCGCCGGCCTGGCCGTCTACGGCGCCGACGACCACTGGACCGACGCGAAGACCCCGCAGAACACGGTGCGGGTCAAGGACCTGATCGCGGTCACCCCGGACGCCGAGCGGGCCCTGTGGCACTTCCTGTGCTCCATCGACTGGGTCACCCGGGTCCGCAGCGGCTACCGGGCTCCCGACGACCTCCTCCCGCAGCTGCTGCCCGACCCGCGCGCGGCCGCCCTGGTGACCGCCGCCGACTTCCTGTGGGTACGCGTCCTGGACGTCGTACGGGCCCTGGGCGCGCGGACGTACGCCGTTCCGGGCGTGCTCGTCCTGGAGGTCACCGACCCCGGCGGCCCGGCGGCGGGCCGCTACCGCCTCGACGCGGGCGCCGGCACCTGTTCCCGTACGGAGGAGCCCGCCGACCTGCGGCTCGACGCGGCCGCGCTGGGCTCCCTGTACCTGGGCGACGCCTCGGCGGTCCGGCTGGGGGCGCTGGGCGAGGTCACCGAGGAACGGGCCGGAGCCCTGGCGCTGGCGGACGCGGTGTTCCGCACCGCGCGCCGGCCGTGGTGCCCGGACGTCTTCTGACGCACCCCTGCCACACCCCCGACGCACTGCCCGCCTACGGACATGCACCGACGACCGAAGAGGACCGACTTTCCCGTGGCATCGATTGTGGAACGCCTGCGCGCGGCCGGCTGCGTCTTCGCGGAGGAGGAGGCGGACCTGCTGGTCGCGGCCGCCACCGACGACGGACACCTGGCCGGCATGGTCGCCCGCCGGGTCGCCGGAGAACCGCTCGAACACGTGGTGGGCTGGGCGGAGTTCGGGGGCCTGCGCGTAGAGGTCGGCGCGGGCGCCTTCGTGCCGCGCAGGCGCACCGAGTTCCTGGTGCAGGAGGCGGTGGCGCTGGCCCGGCCCGGAGCGGTCGTCCTGGACCTGTGCTGCGGGGTCGGCGCCCTCGGCGCGGCCGTCGCCTCCCAGGTACCCGGCGGGGTCGAGCTGCACGCCGCCGACATCGACCCGGCGGCGCTGGCGTACGCCCGGCGCAACGTGGCCCCGTACGCGGGCACGGTCTGGGAGGGCGACCTGTACGCGGCGCTGCCGGCGCAACTGCGCGGCCGGGTGGACGTCCTCGTGGTCAACGCCCCGTACGTGCCGACGGAGGAGATCGGGCTCATGCCGGCGGAGGCCCGTGACCACGAGCCGCTCGTCTCCCTCGACGGGGGCGCGGACGGGCTGGACGTCCACCGCCGGGTCGCGGCGGAAGCCGCGCGGTGGCTCGCCCCGGGCGGGCACCTGCTGATCGAGACCAGCGCCCGGCAGTCGCCGGTGACGGCCTCCGCGCTGACGGCGGGCGGGCTCGCGGTGCGGGCCGTCACCTCGGAGGAGCTGTACGCGACCGTGGTGATCGGGCAGGCCCCGGTGAGCTAGTGGGTGCCGGCCGGCGCGGCCGACGGCCGCCGTTGCGGAACCCTTCCCTCCGCGCGCCCCGACCGGCAAGTTGATCTTCTGTAGGGGTGCCCGACCGGGAAGGAACGTGACAGGTGGACGGTAATGCTTCGTTGGCGGAGCGGTTCGAGGAGCACAGGGCCCACCTGCGGGCGGTGTCCTACCGGATGCTCGGCTCCCTCAGCGAGACGGACGACGCCATCCAGGAGGCCTGGCTGCGCCTGAGCCGCACCGACGCGAGCGAGATCGACAACCTCGGCGGCTGGCTGACCACGGTCACGGCGCGGGTGTGCCTGAACATGCTGCGCTCGCGCGAGCAGCGCCGCGAGGAACCCATGGAGCCCGTGGAGGGCGTGGACACCCGCATTCCCGACCCGGTCATCAGCCCCGAGCGGGGCGTCGACCCCGAGCAGGAGGTGCTGCTCGCGGACTCGGTGGGGCTGGCGCTGATGGTGGTGATGGAATCGCTGGCGCCGGCCGAGCGGCTGGCGTTCGTCCTGCACGACATGTTCGCCGTACCGTTCGACGAGATCGCCCCGCTGATCGAGAAGTCGGCCGCCGCGACCCGGCAGCTGGCCAGCCGCGCACGCCGCAAGGTGCAGGGGCAGGCCCCGGCTCCCGACCCCGACCTGGCCCGGCAGCGGGAGGCCGTCGACGCCTTCTTCGCGGCCGCGCGGGACGGCGAGTTCGAGGCGCTCGTCGCGGTCCTCGACCCGAACGTGGTGCTCCGTTCCGACGGCGGTGCCGGCGGCCGCCACACCGTCGTGCTCACCGGGGCGCGGACCGTGGCGAGCCAGGCGGTCACCTTCGGCCCGCTGTCGCCGTTCGTCCGCCCGGCGCTGATCAACGGCGCCGCCGGTGTGGTCGTGGTCCCGCAGGCGCGGGCGGTCTCCGTGATGGCCTTCACGGTCGTCGACGGGAAGATCGTCGCGATCGACGTACTGTCCGACCCGCAGCGCCTCAAGGAGCTCGACCTGACGGCCCTGGAGGGCTGAACCACCCGCGGCCGTCGCCGCTCCGCCCCCCTGGGGGACGCGGGCGGCGACGGCCCCGGCGACGGCCCCGGCGGTTGCCTCAGGGATTGCCTCAGGGGTGCCTCAGCGGCGGCCGAGGACCTCGGCGATCCGGATGAACCCGTCCGTACCGTGGCCGAGCCCGATCGCGCGGCGGGCCATGCCCTCGGCGGCGCGCATCACGCCCGCGTCGATGCCGTGCGCTTCCGAGGCGTGCACGATGTGGGCCATGGACGACACCGCCGAGGTGAGGGGGTTGCCCTCGCCCGAGAAGCCGCCGTCGTCCGCGTCCGCCGCGGTCTCCGCGAAGATCGGGGGCAGGATCGCGCCGATGCCCTGCGCGAACGGGGCCAGTTCCCGCGCCGTGATGCCCTCGGCCCGGGCCACCGCCACGGCGTGCGCGTAGCCCGCCATCGCCGTCCAGAAGATGTCGAGCAGCGCGATGTCGTACGCCGCCGCGCGGCCGGTGTCCTCCCCGAGGTGGGTGTGGGTGCCGCCCAACGCGTCGAGTACGGGCCGCAGTTCCTCGTACAGGTCCTGCGGGCCGCTGTGGAGGAACACCGCGGCGGGCGTGCCGATGGTGGTGGTCGGGGTCATGATCGCGCCGTCCAGGTAGCGGATGCCGTGCCGGTCGGCCCATGCCGCGGTGTCCCGGGCCCGGACGGGGGTGTCGGCGGTCAGGTTCACGAGGGCCCGGCCCTTCAGCGCCGAGGTGACGGCCCCGGGGCGCAGCACGGAGTCCGCGGCGTCGTAGTTCACCACGCACACCACGGTCAGCGGGCTCGCCGCGACGGCCTCCGCGGCCGATCCGGCGACGACCGCCCCGCGCCCGGCGAGGTCCCCCTCCCGGCCCGGGGTCCGGTTCCAGACGGTGGTGCGCAGGCCGGCTTCGAGGAAGGCCCCGGCCAGGGCCCGGCCCATCGGCCCCAGACCGAGCACGGTGACGGCAGACTTTCCGGAGGACGTGGGTGTGGACGTGGACATGGTTCGGCTCCCAGAGTGAAGTACGAAAAAACGTGAGAAAAGGGGCGGGGATGACGCGAGGGCGGGCGGAGGACACGGAGGTCTGCGGGGTGACGGCGGCCATCGCGGTGATCGACGGCAAGTGGAAGACCGCGCTGCTGTGGCTGCTGGAATCGGGTCCGCACCGCCCCGGTGAGCTGCGCCGGCGGCTGCCGGGCCTCAGCGAGAAGGTGCTGACTCAGGCGCTGCGCGAGATGGAGGCGGACGGCCTCGTGCACCGGGAGGTGCACGACGTGCTGCCGCTCAAGACCGAGTACTCCCTGACGGGGTTCGGCCGTGATCTCTCCGAGGCGCTGGGCCCGGTCTCCGACTGGGGCCACCGCCGCCTGGAGCGGCTCACCGCGGCCGCCGGGGACCGCCCGGCTTCCTGACGCACGTCGCCCCCTTCCCGTCCGGCCCGTTCCCGGCGGCCCCTCGGCCGCCCCGGAACAAGCCTGGCCCGGGGCGCGGACGGTGCCAAGTACCCACTAAAAGGTGGGTGCCTCCTGGCGCCGCCCCGCGTCCCGGGCCGGTGGTGATCCGGCGAGCGGTCCCCTGGGAAGGGCCGCCGCCGGAGGCTGATCGGAAGGGAGGTCCTACCGCTTGCGGGGCTGGTTGAACCGGAGCATGTTGCCGGCCGGGTCGCGGAAGGCGCAGTCGCGGACGCCGTAGGGCTGGTCGACCGGCTCCTGGAGGACCTCGCCGCCGGCGGCCCGGACCCGTTCGAAGGTGGCGTCGACGTCGTCGGTGGCGAAGATGACGCCGCGCAGCATGCCCTTGGCCAGCAGTTCCGCCATGGCCTGCTTGTCGGCGGGGGAGGCGTTGGGGTCGGCGAGCGGGGGTTCGAGGACGATCTCCACGTCCGGCTGCTCGGGGGACCCGACGGTCACCCAGCGCATCCCCTCGAACCCGACGTCGTTGCGGACCTCCATGCCGAGGACGTCGCGGTAGAAGGCGAGCGCCTTGTCGTGGTCGTCGACTGCGATGAAGCACTGCGAGAGCTTGATGGTCATGCCTCCGACGTTACGAGCCGCCGCCGGTTCCCGCTTCTCCGTTCCTGACCGGTTCGCCGCCTCCCGCCGGTTCGCGGTTCCCGGCCGGTTCGGCGTTGCGCTGCGGGCGCGTGGCGACCTTGGCCACGCAGGCCGGGATCGCCGCGCCCGCCTCGTGGCAGCGGGCCCGGTACGTGCTCGGCGACTCGCCGACCAGCTCGGTGAAGCGCGAACTGAACGACCCGAGCGAGGTGCAGCCGACCTCGAAGCAGACCTCCGTGACGCTCAGGTCGCCCCGCCGCAGCAGCGCCTTGGCGCGCTCGACGCGCCGGGTCATGAGGTAGCCGTACGGGGTCTCGCCGTAGGCGGCGCGGAAGCTGCGGGAGAAGTGCCCGGGGGACATGAGGGCGATGCGGGCCAGCGCCGGAACGTCCAGCGGCTGCGCGTAGTCGCGGTCCATCGCGTCCCGCGCGCGCCGCAGCCGTCTGAGGTCCTCCAGGTTCACGCCCCTCAGCATCCCACGCCGCCCCCGGCCCGGCGCCGGGAGTGGGAGCTATTGCAAGCAGCCGCTTGCAATAGTTAGCACGGTGCGGCAGGATCGGGGCATGGCATCGCTCAACGTCGGAAATCTCGGCGAATACCTCCGTGATCAGCGGCGGCAGGCTCAGCTCTCACTGCGACAGCTGGCCGACGCGGCGGGGGTGTCGAATCCGTACCTGAGCCAGATCGAGCGCGGGCTGCGCAAGCCGAGCGCGGACATCCTCCAGCAGCTGGCCAAGGCGCTGCGGATCTCCGCGGAGACGCTGTACGTGCAGGCCGGAATCCTGGACGAACGGGACCGGGACGAGGTGGAGACGCGGGCCGTCATCCTCTCGGACCCGTCGATCAACGAGCGGCAGAAGCAGGTGCTGCTCCAGATCTACGACTCGTTCCGCAAGGAGAACGCGCTCGACGCCGAGGCGGCCGCCGACGCCGCCCCCGGCGCGGGCCCCGGCTCCGGGGCCGACGACGGGCCGATGCCCCCTACGAACTGACTGTGATCCGGGAGGACCAGCACATGGCCATCGCCGATGACCTGAAGAAGACCCTCACCGACCCCACTCCCCTCTACTTCGCCGCCGGCACCGCCGACCTCGCCGTCCAGCAGGCCAAGAAGGTGCCCGGGCTGCTCGAACAGCTGCGCGCCGAGGCCCCCGCGCGCATCGAGGCCGTGAAGAACACCGACCCGAAGGTCGTCCAGGAGAAGGCCAAGGAGGCGCAGGAGGCGGTCACCGCCAAGGTCGCCGAGGTCTTCGGGGCGATCGACCCGAAGAAGCTGGGCGAGACCGCCCAGGACCTGGCGCTGCGCGGCGTCGGCGTGGCCGCCGAGTACGCGGTCCGGGCCAAGGAGACCTACGACAAGGTCGCCGAGCACGGCGAGCAGGCCGTACGGGCCTGGCGCGGCGAGATCTCCGACGACATCGTGGACCTCGCCGACGTGGTCGAGCCCGACCCGAAGCCGGCCGCGGACGCCCAGGCCGAGCCGCAGGCCGCCGAGGCCTCGGCGGAACCCGCCGCGGACGCCTCCGACGCCTCCGACGAGGAGAAGCCCGCCGCGCGGAAGACCACCGCCCGCAAGAGCACGGCCAAGAAGGCCGCCGCCACCTCCGGCAGCGAGGCCTGATTGAGGCGGAACGAACCGGGCACCCGAGGGGTGCCCGGTTCGTTGTCGTTTGGGAAGACGGCTCCGGCGGTAGCGTGGAGTCAGGTGTGCCGGACGGGAGAAGGCGGTTGAGACGATGCTGATGCAGGGGTTCGACAACGGGGTGCTCCCGCTGTTCGGCTACGCCATGCTGGCCCTCGCCGTCGTGGCGTTCGCGATGGCCGCGGTGCCGAGCGGGCAGGCCTACCAGGCGGCCGACAAGCAGACCAAGACCTTCTGGCTGGTCATCCTGGGCGTCACGGTCGTGGTGGACTTCTTCCTGGCGATGCTCTTCCTGCAGATCGCCGGCCTGGTGGCCACCATCGTCTTCCTCGTCGACGTGCGGCCCGCCCTCAAGCAGGTCACGGGCGGCGGCAACAAGCGCCGCGGCAGCAGCAGCGACGGACCGTACGGGCCCTACAACGGCGGCCGGTAGTCCGACCCCGGTAGTCCGACCCGCGCCGCGGTAGCCCGCCCCGCCCCCGGTAGTCCGGCCCCCGGCGGCCCGGCCGCTCGGCGGTCCGGCCGCTCGGCGGTCCGGCCGTTCCGGACGTTCCGGCCGGGCGCTCAGCCGGCCGCGCGGGAGAGCATGACCACGGCGACGTCGTCCGTCAGCTCGCCGCCGTTGAGGCGCCGGGCCTCCGTGACGGAGGCCTCCAGCAGCGCCTCCCCGGTCAGGCCCTCGTCCAGGTGGCGGTTGATCATCTCGATCATGCCGTCCTGGCCGAGCCGCTCCCGGCCCTCGCCGATGCGGCCCTCGATGAGGCCGTCGGTGTAGAGCATCAGGCTCCAGGTGCCGCCCAGCTCGACCTGGCGGCGGGGCCAGCGGGCCCGGGGCAGCAGGCCGAGGGCCGGGCCGCTGTTCTCGTACGGCAGGAGCCGCGCGGGCCGGCCCGGCCGGGATATCAGCGGGGCCGGATGCCCGGCCAGGCACAGGCCCGCCCGGCGGCCGTCCGGGGCGATGTCCACCGTGCACAGCGTCGCGAAGATCTCCTCGCAGGGGCGCTCCACCTCCAGCACCTGCTGGAGGGTGGAGAGCAGGTCGTCCCCGCACAGCCCGGCCAGGGTCAGGGCGCGCCAGGCGATGCGGAGCTCGACGCCGAGGGCCGCCTCGTCCGGGCCGTGGCCGCAGACGTCGCCGATCATCGCGTGGACGGTGCCGTCGGGGGTGCGGACGGTGTCGTAGAAGTCCCCGCCGAGGAGGGCCCGGCTGCGGCCGGGGCGGTAGCGGGCGGCGAAGCGGAGGTCCGACCCCTCCAGCAGGGGGGTGGGGAGCAGTCCGCGTTCCAGGCGGGCGTTCTCCTGGGCGCGCAGTTTCGATTCTGCAAGCTTGTACTGGGCGATGTCCGCCCGCTTTCTCTCCACGGCGTAGCGGATGGCGCGGCTGAGCAGCCGGCCGTCGAGCTCGTCGCGGAAGAGGAAGTCCTGGGCGCCCACGCGGACCGCTTCGGCGGCGCGTTCCGCGTCGGCCTCGCCGGTGAGGACGAGGACGGCGTGGCGCGGGGCGATGCGCAGCACCTGGCGCAGGGTCGCGAGGCCGTCCTCGGCGCCAGGACCGGTGCCGGTGCCGGTGCTGCCCGTCCCCGTGCCCGGCAGTGCCAGGTCGAGCAGGATGCAGTGCACGTCGGGGGTGAGCAGCCGGGCGGCCTCGGTGAGGTTGCGGGCGCTGCGGAGGCGGATGCGGTGGCCGTCGGCGTCGAGGATCTCGGGGACGGTGAGGCCGCCCGCGGGGTCGTCCTCGATGACCAGCAGGGTCAGCGACGCCTGCGGTGCGGGCGTCGCGGGGGCGACGGAAAGAACCGCCGGACCGCTCTCCGCGGGCGGGGTGTCCCGCTGCCGCGGTACGGGTACGGACATCGTCTCCGGTTCCTTCCCTCCCCCCGAGGGTGCGCTCATGCGCCCGACCCTAGCGGCCCGGTACCGGCGAACGGAATGGCGGCCGGAGGAGGGCCTCCGTCATATGCCGTTATCGAGGGGGATAAACGCCCCGCCGGGATGACCAACGTCACGAAACCCGCACACCCCGTCCCGCTCACCGAGACCCCGGCAGCCCCCACCGGAACGCACCCCTCACGTAACGCACCTCACCCGACCCCCACCGCACGGGCCCGGGCCCGGTGACCGGAGGCCGGGCCGGCCCGTCGCGAGGGTCCGGGGCGGGCGCCAGGACGGTTTCCGCCCGGCCGGGGCCTACGCGTCGGGGCGGACCACGGCCTTGATCGGCATCGAGCCCGCGCCCGCCATCGTGACGTTGCGCCCCGGACGCGGGGAGTGGACCATCGCGCCGTCACCGACGTACATCCCGACGTGGCTCGCGTCGTCCCAGTAGATGATCAGGTCGCCGGGGCGGATGTCCTTCATCGCCACCTTCGGCAGCAGCCGCAGCTGTTCCTGCGAGGTGCGCGGGATGGGCCTGCCCGCCGCCAGCCACGCCTGCGAGGTCAGCCCGGAGCAGTCGTACGAAGCCGGCCCGGTGGCGCCCCACTGGTACGGCTTGCCCATCTGCGCCGTCGCGAACTGCACGGCCCGCTTCCCGGCGTCCGTCGCCGACCCCTTGGCGTCCTTCACGGCGCCCGTCGACAGCCACTGCGTCTGCGCCTTGTACTGGGCTTCCTGTTCGAGCTGGAGCAGCCGGGCCTTCTCCTCGGCCTCCAGCCGGTTCTCCAGCTCCTCCGCCGCCTTGATCTTCCCCTCGACCTCCTTCTTGGCGGCTTCCTGCTTGACCCGGTTCTCCTCCAGCTTCTGCCAGATCGCGCCCGCGTCCTTGGCGTACCGCTCCAAGTCGGCCTGCGTCCGGTTCAGTTCGGACAGGAGGTCCGTCGTGGCCTTCTCGCCCTGCCGCAACCGGTTCGCCCCGTCGAGGAACTGGCTCGGGCTGTCGCTCAACGCCAGCTGCGCGCCCGGCGGAAGACCGCCCGAACGGTACTGGGCGCGCGCCGCGGCACCCGCGCGGGCCTTGAGGCCGGAGATCCGGTCCTGGCCCGCCACCACCAGCTTCGCGATCTCCACGATCCGCTCGGACTGGGCCTTCGCCTCGCTCTCCGCGAGGTTGTACGCGTCCGTGGCGGAGCCGGCCTGCCGGTAGAGGTCCTCTATCTCCTTGCGGACCTGCTCCAGGGACTTGGTCCCGGGCGCCGGCGGAGCGGCGGGGGGCACGGCCGGGGAGGAGGGACCGGGCGGCGGGGTGGGCGCGGCCGGAGCCGCGTACGCGCTGCCCGAGGCGATCGCCGGGGCCGTCAGTATCGCCATCGCGCACAGCAGTGTCAGAGCCGATGCTCCGTGCCGTCGCGACGCTCGCTTCGCGGTCCCCATGGCTCCCCCAGGCGCCCCGAGTCATGCCGGACACCGGACGCATCACCCGGCATCAGATCTGACTATTCATCAGTAACTTGTCACTGTCTCCGGGATGGTGCCACGACTCGGTGAAATCCAACACCCTTCCGGGTCACGGTCCGATCATGACCGGCCACGCCCCGCCCACCCCTGCCGACTCAACGGGCCGCCGCCGACGCCGGTTCCCCGTCCCGGGAGTTTCACCCCGCCGGGCGCAACGCTTCCCACCGCACCGTCAGTTCCCCCTGCCGCCAGCGCCCCGGACCGTCCGCCAGCGGCCAGTCCCCGGACAGCGCCCGCGCCGTCCGGATCCACCGCTGCCGCGCCCCGTACGAGGCGTACGGCGCCGCCGCCGCCCACGCCCGGTCGAAGTCCCGCAGGAACGCGTGCACCGGCTCGCCCGGCACGTTCCGGTGGATCAGCGCCTTCGGCAGCCGCTCCGCCAGGTCCGAGGGGCGCTCCAGGGAGCCCAGCCGGGTCGCGAAGGTCACCGTGCGCGCCCCCTCCGGACCGAGCGCCACCCACACGTGCCGCCGGCCGATCTCGTCGCAGGTCCCCTCCACCAGCAGCCCGCCCGGCGCCAGCCGCGCGCACAGCCGCTCCCACACCTGCGCGACCTGTTCCTCGTCGTACTGGCGCAGCACGTTCGCCGCGCGGATCAGCGCCGGCCGCACGCCCCCGTCCAGCGGCACCTCGAAGCCGCCGTGCCGGAAGCTCAGCCCCTCCCGCTCGTACGGCTTGGCCCCCGCCACCCGCGCGGGCTCGATCTCGATGCCGACCACCCGCACCGCCGGCGCCGCCTCCCGCAGCCGCGCCAGCAGCTCCACCGCCGTCCAGGGGGCCGCCCCGTAGCCGAGGTCCACCGCCACCGGCGCGTCCGCACGCCGCAGCGCCGCCCCGTGCGCGGCCGCGATCCAGCGGTCCATCCGGCGCAGCCGGTTCGGATTCGTGGTCCCGCGCGTCACGGTGCCGACGGGGCGCTTCGGGGACGGCGGAGTGCTGCGGGAGACCATGGGCCGAGCGTAAGCGGAGCCCCCGGGCAGGATAAAAATCCGGCAAACCGAGAAGGAAAATCCGCCACCCCCGGAATGCGGGGGGCCGCCGTCCGGGTTGCACTCCTTGCAGAGCGCCGACCGCGCTCCCGCAGTCATGCGTGCCGTGCGCCGCCGTGCCACCCCCGGCACCGCGGGCCGCGGCACCACCGAGCGAGTCGTCCGAGCGAGAGGAACTGCTCCCTTGAGTCAGTACGTGTCCCGTCTCGGCGGCAGCATCAGCGGCCGCATCGCCGCCGCCCGCAGCACCCGCCACGACCAGCCGCGGCTGCGCCTGCCGGCCGTCGGCCACCACCGCAAGCCGCGCCGCGTGGCCATGCTCAGCGTGCACACCTCACCGCTGCACCAGCCCGGCACCGGCGACGCCGGCGGCATGAACGTGTACATCGTCGAGCTCGCCAAGCGCCTCGCCGCGATCAACATCGAGGTCGAGATCTTCACCCGCGCCACCACGGGCGGCCTGCCGCCCGTGGTCGACCTGGCGCCGGGCGTCCTCGTCCGGCACGTCGACGCGGGCCCGTACGAGGGCCTCGCCAAGGAGGAGCTGCCCGCCCAGCTCTGCGCCTTCACCCACGGCGTCATGCAGGCCTGGGCCGGCCACCGGCCCGGCTACTACGACCTCGTCCACTCCCACTACTGGCTCTCCGGCCACGTCGGCTGGCTCGCCGCCGAACGCTGGGGCGTCCCCCTCGTCCACGCGATGCACACCATGGCCAAGGTCAAGAACGCCGCGCTGGCCGAGGGCGACACCCCCGAGCCGGCCGCCCGCGTCATCGGCGAGACCCAGATCGTCGCCGCCGCCCAGCGCCTCATCGCGAACACCGCCGAAGAGGCCGACGAACTCGTACGCCACTACGGCGCCGAGCCCGGCAAGGTCGCCGTCGTCCACCCCGGCGTGAACCTCGACCGCTTCACCGTCGGCGACGGCCGCGCCGCCGCCCGCGCCCGCCTCGGCCTCCCGCAGGACGCCGTGATCCCCCTCTTCGCGGGCCGCATCCAGCCGCTGAAGGCCCCCGACATCCTCCTGCGGGCCGTCGCCGAACTGGTCGGCCAGGACCCCTCGCTGCGCCGCCGCCTCTTCGTCCCCGTCGTCGGCGGCCCCAGCGGCAGCGGCCTCGCCAAGCCGGAGGGGCTCCAGAAGCTCGCCGCGAAGCTCGGCATCGCCGACCTCGTGCACTTCCACCCGCCCGTCGACCAGGACCGGCTCGCCGACTGGTTCCGGGCCGCGTCCGTGCTGGTCATGCCCTCCTACAGCGAGTCCTTCGGGCTCGTCGCCATCGAGGCCCAGGCCACCGGCACCCCGGTCCTCGCCGCCTCGGTCGGGGGCCTGCCCGTCGCCGTCAACGACGGGGTCACGGGGATCCTCGTACCCGGCCACGACCCGGTCGACTACGCACGCGAGCTGCGCCGCTTCGTCGACGACCCCGCCCTCGCCGACCGGATGGGCGGCCAGGCCGCGCGGCACGCGCAGTTCTTCGGCTGGGACACCGCCGCCAGCGGCACCGCCGACGTGTACACGGCGGCCATGCACGATCACCGCCGTCGCGTACGCTCCCACCATGGCTGACACCGCCGCGATCATCGAGAGCGTCCTGACCGGCGCCGAGCTCAGCTGGGAGAGCCCCGAACCGGGCTCGTACGTCGTCCAGCTCCCCGGCACGCGCAAGCTGAGCACCACCTGCTCCCTGCGCGTCGGCCGGCACTCCCTCTCCGTGAACGCCTTCGTGATCCGGCACCCCGACGAGAACGAGTCCGGCGTCCACCGCTGGCTGCTGGAGCGCAACCTCAAGCTGTACGGGATGGCCTACGCCGTCGACCCGCTCGGCGACGTCTACCTCACGGCCCGGCTCCCGCTGTCCGTCATCACCCCGGACGACCTCGACCGGCTCCTCGGCACCGTCCTGGAGGCCGCCGACGGAGCCTTCAACACGCTGCTGGAGCTCGGCTTCGCCGGCGCGATCCGGCGCGAGTACGAATGGCGGGTCTCGCGGGGCGAGTCCACCCGCAACCTCGACGCCTTCAAGCACCTGACCCGCCCGTCGGCCGGGGCCTGACGGGCGGGGATCCGCAGGGCGGCGCGCTCGCCGGACGGCGGGCTACACGGCCTCGGCGGCCGGGACGTGCCGCTGCTCCGGCCGGCCGCCAGTCGCGGCGGCTCCGGGAACGGCACCGGCTCCGGGCACCTCACCGAATCCGGGCACGGCACCGGCTGAGGGAACTTCGCCGAATCCGGGCACCGCACCTGCTCCGGGCGTCTCACCGGCTCCGGGCGTCTCACCCGCTCCGGGAACCGCACCGGCCTGACCGGCACCGGCGACCACACCGGCCCCCTCCGCCACGGGCCGCTCCCGCCCCTCGGGCATGCTCCGCATCAGCAGCCAGTACCCCAGCGCCGCCACCGTGCCCAGGACGCCCGTGGCCCCCCACAGCCAGCCCGCGCCGAGCCGGTCGATGACGACGCCCGCCATCAGCGGGGCCACCAGCGACGCCACCGCCCAGGACATCGTGTACATGCCCTGGTAGCGCCCCCGCCCGTGCACCGGCGACAGCCGCACCACGAGCCCCATCTGCGTCGGCGAGTTCACGATCTCCGCCAGCGTCCACACGCACACCGTCAGCGCGTACGCCCACAGCGGCCCCGCGAAGGCCGTCATCGCGAACCCGTACCCGGCCAGCAGCGCCGACACCACCAGCAGCTTCTGCGGGTCCCGGTGCTCGATGAACCGCGTCACCGGGATCTGGAGCACCACGATCAGCAGCCCGTTCGCCGCGATGACCAGGCCGTAGTCCCCGGGCGAGAACCCGGCCGCGCCCATCGCCACCGGCAGCCCCACCGAGCCCTGCGTGAAGATCAGCGAGATGACGAACGACAGCCCGACGACCCCCATGAACCGGCCGTCCCGCAGCACCGTCCCCATCCCGACCGCCGGACCGTCGTCCGCCGCCCCCGAGGCGTCCTTCACCGGCCGCGACTCCGGCAGCTTCACGTACACCAGCACCGCGCAGACCAGCGTCAGGGCCGCCTCGCCCAGGAAGCCCGCCAGGTAGCTGTACTCCGCCACCAGCCCCGCCACCGCCGCGCTGATCCCGAAGCCGAGGTTGATCGCCCAGTAGTTCAGCGCGAAGGCCCGCACCCGGTCCTCGGGCCGCACGATGTCCGCCATCATCGCCGAGACCGCTGGCCGCGAGGCGTTGGAGGTCATGCCGACCAGCAGCGCCACCGCCGCGATCGCCGCCGGATGCTCCATGAACCCCAGCAGCGCCACCGAGAAGGCCGTCGACGCCTGCGCGGCCAGCAGCGTCGGACGCCGCCCCAGCCGGTCGGTCATCACCCCCGCGACGAGCGAGGAGACCACGCCGCCGAGCCCGTGGAGGGCGATCACGAGTCCCGCGAAGGAGGCCGAGTAGCCCCGGTCCATGGTCAGGTACAAGGTCATGAACGTGGCGACGAAAGCCCCGAGCCGGTTGACCAGCGTGCTCGCCCACAGCCACCAGAACGCCCTCGGCAGACCCGACACGCTCTCCCGGGCGGCCCGTCTCAGACTCTCAACGGACATAAGGAATCCCCCCGGGGCGTGTAAGCGTCTCTCTTGCCCTCGGCACATTACGATCGCGGCTCCGTCGACCGCCACTCGATTGACGCCGACCGTCAATCCGAGGCCGTCCACACCGCGCGCGAGCGCCCCGGGACGTCCATTAGGCTCGTACGCATGGCCGACGCACCGTACAAGCTGATCCTGCTCCGTCACGGCGAGAGCGAGTGGAACGCGAAGAACCTGTTCACCGGCTGGGTGGACGTCAATCTCAACGAGAAGGGCGAGAAGGAGGCGGTCCGCGGCGGTGAGCTGCTCAAGGACGCCGGCCTGCTCCCCGACGTCGTGCACACCTCGCTCCAGAAGCGCGCGATCCGCACCGCGCAGATGGCGCTCGAGGCCGCCGACCGTCACTGGATCCCGGTCCACCGCTCCTGGCGCCTGAACGAGCGCCACTACGGCGCCCTCCAGGGCAAGGACAAGGCCCAGACCCTCGCCGAGTTCGGCGAGGAGCAGTTCATGCTGTGGCGCCGCTCGTACGACACCCCGCCGCCGGCGCTCGAAGACGGCACGGAGTACTCGCAGTCCGAGGACCCGCGCTACGCGACGATCCCGCCGGAGCTGCGCCCGAAGACCGAGTGCCTCAAGGACGTCGTCGTCCGCATGCTGCCGTACTGGTACGACGGCATCGTCCCCGACCTCCTCGCGGGCCGCACCGTCCTGGTCGCCGCGCACGGCAACTCCCTGCGCGCCCTGGTCAAGCACCTGGACGGCATCTCCGACGCCGACATCGCGGGCCTCAACATCCCCACCGGCATCCCCCTCGCCTACGAGCTGGACGCCGAGTTCAAGCCCCTGAAGCCGGGCGGCACCTACCTCGACCCGGCCGCTGCGGCCGCCGCCATCGAGGCCGTCAAGAACCAGGGCAAGAAGAAGTAGCCCTCGCGGTCCCGCCCGCCACCCGCGCGTACGGCGCGGGGAGAACGTGAAGGGCCCCTCCCGGGGACGGGAGGGGCCCTTCTGGCGCGGGCGGGTTCAGCCGCCGCACTGGCAGGGGGCGCCGGACTGGCAGCCGCAGCCGCAGCCCGATCCGCAGCCGCAGGCCGCGAGCAGCGGCAGGCGCAACGGCTCGGGCCGCGGCGGCTGCTCCTGCTCCGGGGTGATGGGGACGGGGGAATCGGGCATGGATCCTCCTCGTGGGGGCACGCACAGCACGTACGGCACGTCGTACGCAGTTGCCTTCGCCCTCATTCATGCCCAGCCGCACCGGCGCGTCAACGGCGCACTGAAGCGTGCCGCCGCACGCGCGGGCCCGGACGGGGTCAGACGCCGTCGACCTGCGTCGGCTGCTGGAGCTCGTCCGCGTGCTCGCCCGTCACCAGGTACACGACGCGCTTCGCGACCGAGACCGCGTGGTCCGCGAAACGCTCGTAGTAGCGGCCCAGCAGGGTCACGTCCACGGCCGTCTCGATGCCGTGCTTCCAGCGGTCGTCCATCAGGTGCTGGAACAGGGTGCGGTGCAGCTGGTCCATCTCGTCGTCGTCCTGCTCCAGCTGGAGCGCCAGGTCGACGTCCTTCGTGATGATGACCTCGGCCGCCTTCGCCATCAGGCGCTGCGCCAGCTGCCCCATCTCCAGGATGGTCGCGTGCAGGTCCCGCGGCACCGCCGTGTCCGGGAAGCGCAGCCGCGCCAGCTTCGCCACGTGCTGCGCGAGGTCGCCGGAGCGCTCCAGGTCGGCGCTCATGCGCAGGGAGGTGACGACTATGCGCAGATCGGTGGCGACCGGCTGCTGGCGGGCCAGCAGGGCGATCGCCCGGGCCTCCAGGTCGTGCTGGAGGTCGTCCACCTTCTGGTCGGCGGCGATGACGCTCTCGGCCAGCTTCAGGTCGGCGTCGAGCATGGAGGTGGTGGCCCGCCCGATCGCGGAACCGACGAGCCGGGCCATCTCGACCAGGCTCTCTCCGATCGAGTCCAGTTCCTCGTGGTACGCGTCCCGCATTGGTGTCCCTCTCTCGCCTACTCGCCTACTGCTGCGTGGCCTCTTGCCCCACGTTGACACGTTCGGCCCCGAACGCGTCCGACTCCGGCACCACAAGTGAATCAACCCCGTCGCCAGGGTGAACTCTGGGCGACGACTGTTCGAGGTGCCACCCGAACGGCTGTGGAAGTGTCGTCGTGCCTGCTTAACCTGGATGCATGGACGTGAACGCGGCGGTCGCCGCAGCTGCAGCGATCGCCGGTCTTTGCACCGGCGTGATCGCGATGCTGGCGTTCCGCTGGAGCGAGCGCGACCAAGCCCGCCCCACCCGGAGCTCCATGCGCCCCGACATCAACGCGGTGCTCCCGCCCGGCGTGGACACGGTCCTCTCCGTGCTCCGCTCCTCCGCCGTCGTCCTCGACGAAGGCGACGCGGTGGTCAAGGCCAGCTCGGCGGCGTACGCCCTCGGGCTGGTCCGCGGCGGGAAGCTCGCCGTGGAACCGATGCTCCACATGGCCCGCGACACCCGCCGGGACGGAGAGATACGTCAGATCGAGCTCGACCTCCCGCGCCGCGGCACCGGCCGCGGCGAGGCCCTCGCCGTCTCGGCCCGCGTCGCCCCGCTGGGGTCCCGGCTCGTGCTGCTGCTCGTCGAGGACCTCACCGAGGCCCGCCGCATCGAGGCGGTGCGCCGCGACTTCGTCGCGAACGTGTCGCACGAGCTGAAGACCCCGGTCGGAGCGATCTCCCTGCTCTCGGAGGCCGTCATGGACGCCTCCGACGACCCCGAGGCGGTCAGCCGCTTCGCGGGCCGCATGCAGATCGAGTCGGCCCGCCTGATCAACCTCGTACAGGAACTGATCGACCTCTCCCGGGTACAGAACGACGAGGCCCTGGAGGACGCCGAGCCCGTACGCGTGGACACGCTGGTGGCGGAGGCCATCGACCGCTGCCGCCACACGGCCACCTCCAAGCAGATCACCATGGCCGCCGGCGGCACCGCCGACCTGCGGGTATGGGGACACCGGGGGCAGCTGGCGGCCGCCCTCGGGAACCTCGTGGAGAACGCCGTCAACTACAGCCCGGCCCGCACCCGCGTCGGCATCGCCGCGCGACGGGTGACCGCGCCGGGTGGAGACTTGATCGAGATAGCCGTGACCGACCAGGGCATCGGCATCCCGGAGAAGGACCGCGAGCGCGTCTTCGAGCGCTTCTACCGCGTGGACCCGGCCCGCTCCCGCGCCACGGGAGGAACGGGCCTCGGCCTCGCGATCGTGAAGCACGTGGCCGCCTCGCACGGCGGGGAGGTGTCGGTATGGAGCTCGGAGGGCCAGGGCTCCACGTTCACCCTGCGGCTCCCCGAGGCGGCCGCGCCGGCCCCCGCACCCGCCCGACCCCTGCTCGAACCAGAACCAGTCATCCCTGCCCCGGAGGTCCTTCCGTGACCCGAGTGCTCGTCGTCGAGGATGAGGAATCCTTCAGCGACGCCCTGTCCTACATGCTCCGCAAGGAAGGCTTCGAGGTCGCGATCGCGGCGACCGGGCCCGACGGGCTCGACGAGTTCGAGCGCAACGGCGCCGACCTCGTCCTGCTCGACCTGATGCTGCCCGGCCTGCCCGGCACCGAGGTCTGCCGGCAGCTGCGCGGCCGCTCCAACGTCCCCGTGATCATGGTGACCGCCAAGGACAGCGAGATCGACAAGGTCGTCGGGCTGGAGATAGGAGCCGACGACTACGTCACCAAGCCCTTCTCCTCGCGGGAGCTGGTCGCCCGCATCCGCGCGGTCCTGCGCCGCCGCGGCGAACCGGAGGAGGTCACCCCGGCGGCCCTGGAGGCCGGGCCGGTACGGATGGACGTGGACCGGCACGTGGTCACCGTCGGCGGCGGGAAGGTGGACCTCCCGCTGAAGGAGTTCGACCTGCTGGAGATGCTGCTGCGCAACGCGGGCCGCGTGCTGACCCGCATGCAGCTGATCGACCGGGTGTGGGGCGCGGACTACGTCGGCGACACCAAGACCCTCGACGTCCACGTCAAGCGCCTGCGCGCCAAGATCGAGCCGGACCCGGGCGCGCCGCGCTACCTGGTGACGGTCCGCGGCCTGGGCTACAAGTTCGAGCCGTAAGCCGTAGGCGCGCGGGGCGGTACGCGACGGGGAAGGCCCCCAGCCTCACAGGCTGGGGGCCTTCCCCGTGTACGAGCGGTCCCGCTGCGGGCCTCAGTGGCCGGCGCTGGGGGAGGGGGAGCCGGAGGGCTTGCCCGACGGGGCGCCCGCGGCGCCCGAGGGGGAGCCGGACGGCGAACCGGACGGCGCGCCCGAGGGGGAGCCGGAGGCCGCGCCGGACGGGCTGCCGGACGGGCTGGCGCCCACGGCCGGGGCCGCCGGGGCCTCGGTGGGGCCGAAGCCCGCGTACATGCCGGCGGCCGGCACGATGAAGGCCTCCAGGGCCACGTCGCCCGTGCGGCTCAGGTCGAAGACGACCTCCTGCACGTTGCCGTCCTCGACGGCCGTGCGGCCGCCCTCGATCACGGCGGAGGCGTTGTCCTTGCCGCCGATCACCACGGAGCCGAAGGCCGGCACGGTGATCTTGCCGGAGCCCTCCGCGGCCTTCAGGACGACCTTGGACTTGCCACCCTTGAGGGTGATCCCGTCCAGGGTCTGCGCCTTGTCGCCGTTGTTGAAGACCGTCGCCGAGACGACGGCCGGGCCCTTCTTGTCCTTCTCCGCCTGGGTGATCACCAGGGCGTTCTGGATCTGGATCTCGCCCTTGGTGACGGCGGCGTTGTCCGGCTTGATCTGGAGAGTCTGCGCGTCGTTGCCCGCACCGCACGCGGCGAGCGAAGCGATCGAGAACACGACGGCGGAAGCGGCGAGGGCGCCGCGTCGAAGGCTGCGGCTCACGGCGGCGGCAACTCCTAGGACGTACGGACGGGAGGGTGGACGCTCGGGACGGCCGAGGTAAAGCCGCCCTAAGGGTGTGTCAGCGCGCTTAGGTTACCGAGCCGCCGCCCCGCCCCCGCACCCGACCCTCCGCAGCGCGCACGCCGCCCTGAGCGGGTCCGGCGATCTTGCATTCCCCATATCGTCCGCGTGCCGTCCGGTGATCAATTTCCGGATTCCGTCGAACGCCGCCGCGTGATCAATTCCGGATTGGGCCGGAACCCGCTCCGTACGGGTGCCCGCCAGTCGAACGGAGTACTTCGGTTTCCGGCTTCTGAACCCGGCAAAACGGGACGTACGTCACTCTCGCGGACTCCTTCGTCAGGTGTACGGTGGTCGTTTCGCCCGGTCCGCACAGCGCCTCCGACCTGCGAATACCCCCTTCCCGGAGCCCTTCGCAGCACGTCCCTGTCGCTGTTGTCAAGCCCCGAGATGTGCCCTGACCTGCGAAAACGCCATTCATAACAGTCAAATCTCGTGTTACCCTGGATAGCCACGGAAGGGGTACCTGTCACATGACGTTCAAGGTTGGCGACACCGTGGTCTATCCCCATCACGGGGCCGCGCTGATCGAGGCCATCGAAACTCGCCAGATCAAAGGCGTGGACAAGACCTACTTGGTGCTCAAGGTCGCCCAGGGCGACCTGACGGTTCGTGTGCCTGCGGACAATGCGGAGTTCGTCGGCGTTCGCGACGTAGTCGGCCAGGACGGGCTGGACCGGGTCTTCGAGGTGCTCCGCGCACCGTATGCAGAAGAGCCGACGAACTGGTCCCGGCGCTACAAGGCAAATCTGGAGAAGCTCGCTTCTGGCGATGTCATCAAGGTCGCCGAAGTGGTGCGTGACCTGTGGCGTCGTGAGCGTGAGCGAGGGCTCTCCGCGGGTGAGAAGCGCATGCTCGCGAAGGCGCGCCAGATTCTCGTCAGCGAGCTCGCGCTCGCGGAGAACACCAACGAGGACAAGGCCGAGGCCCTCCTCGACGAGGTTCTCGCGTCCTGACGCGAAGCCCCGTTCATCAGAACAATGAGCAGTACACAGCTGTGCCGCGGTGCCCGATGACGAGCTCCCTCCTCCACGAGGGAGCTGTTGCCGGGCGCTGCGGCATGTCTGTACCCATACCTTTTTTCTTGGCGTGCCGGGCTCGGGCAGCCTGCTCGACCGGTCGTCACGGAAGGGGCGAGGGCGTCGCACCCGGCACGCTTCAGGCCATACCCATGTCGGCCGAAGTCACAAACCTGGCTCGGAGCTACTGATGTCTGACGAATCGCGTCCTCACCGCACGGCCGCGGTGATCCCGGCCGCGGGCCGCGGGGTCCGCCTCGGCCCCGGTGCCCCCAAGGCCCTGCGGGCCCTCGGCGGGACGCCCATGCTCATCCACGCCGTCCGCGCCATGGCCCGCTCCCGCGCCGTGTCCCTCGTCGTGGTCGTCGCCCCCTCCGACGGGGCCGCCGAGGTCCGCCTCCTGCTCGACGAGCACGCCCTGCCCGACCGCACCGAGGTCCTGGTCGTCCCCGGCGGCGAGACCCGCCAGGAGTCCGTACGCGCCGGCCTGGACGCCCTCCCGCAGGACGTCACCTCCGTACTCATCCACGACGCGGCCCGCCCGCTCGTCCCCGTCGACACCGTCGACACCGTCGTCGAAGCCGTGCGCGACGGCGCCCCCGCCGTCGTCCCCGCGCTGCCCCTGGCCGACACCGTCAAGGAGGTCGAGCCCGGCAAGCCCGGCGAGCCCGAGCCGGTCGTCGCCACGCCCGAGCGCGCCCGGCTGCGCGCCGTCCAGACCCCCCAGGGCTTCGACCTGGAGACCCTGCTGCGCGCCCACCGGGAGATCGCCGTCCTCGGGGAGGGCGCCACCGACGACGCCGGCATGGTGGAACGGCTCGGCGTGACCGTCGTGACCGTCCCCGGCCACGAAGAGGCCTTCAAAGTCACCCGTCCGCTCGACCTGGTCCTCGCCGAGGCCGTACTCGCCCGCAGGAGGGCCACCGATGCCTACTAGTCCCGCAGACCCCGCCGGGCAGGCCGCCGCGCCCCTGATGCCGCTCGTCGGCATCGGCACCGACGTCCACGCCTTCGAGGCCGGCCGCGAGCTGTGGTGCGCCGGCCTGCTGTGGGAGGGCGAGGACGGCCTCGCCGGGCACTCCGACGGAGACGTCGCCGCGCACGCCGCCTGCGACGCCCTCTTCTCCGCCGCCGGCGTCGGCGACCTCGGCGCGCACTTCGGCACGTCCCGGCCCGAGTGGTCCGGCGCCTCCGGCGTCACCCTTCTGGCGGAAGCCGCCCGGATCGTCCGCGCCGAGGGCTTCGAGATCGGCAACATCGCCGTCCAGGTGATCGGCGTCCGCCCGAAGGTCGGCAAGCGGCGCGAGGAGGCGCAGAAGGCGCTCGCGGCCGCCGCGGGCGCCCCCGTCGCGGTGTCCGGCACCACCACCGACGGACTGGGCCTGACCGGCCGGGCCGAGGGTCTCGCCGCCATCGCCACCGCCCTCGTGTACCGGACGGGCCGGGCCTGAGACCCGGCCGGTGCCGTGCCGGAGCGCATCCCTCACCAACCGGGAAAACCGCCCGTACGGGACCTCGTACGCGCCCCGTCCGCACCGCTTCGGCGGCAATCCCCGCCCCCGCGTCCCCAAAGGGTCGCGGGGCACTGCTAGAGGCGCACTACCCTGGATGCCGTGACTATTCGCCTGTACGACACCAGCGCCCGGCAGATCCGCGACTTCACCCCGCTCACAGCGGGCTGTGTCTCGATCTACCTCTGTGGCGCCACCGTCCAGGCGGCCCCGCACATCGGGCACATCCGGTCGGGCCTCAACTTCGACATGATGCGCCGCTGGTTCGAGTACCGGGGCTACGAGGTCACCTTCATCCGCAACGTCACGGACATCGACGACAAGATCATCGCGAAGTCCGCCGAGCAGCGCCGCCCCTGGTGGTCCATCGGCTACGAGAACGAGCGCGCCTTCAACGACGGCTACTCGGCCCTCGGCTGCCTCCCGCCCACCTACGAGCCCCGCGCGACCGGACACGTCACCGAGATGGTCGAGATGATGCGCGGGCTCATCGAGCGCGGCCACGCCTACGAGTCCGAGGGCAACGTCTACTTCGACGTGAAGTCCTTCCCGGGCTACCTCTCGCTGTCCCGCCAGGAGCTCGACAACATCCGCCAGCCGGAGTCCACCGGCGAGACCGGCAAGCGCGACGCGCGCGACTTCGCCATGTGGAAGTCCGTCAAGCCCGGCGAGCCCTCCTGGGAGACGCCCTGGGGCCGCGGCCGTCCCGGCTGGCACCTCGAATGCTCCGCGATGGCGCACAAGTACCTCGGCGAGGCCTTCGACATCCACGGCGGCGGCCTGGACCTGATCTTCCCGCACCACGAGAACGAGATCGCCCAGGCCAAGGCCTTCGGCGACGAGTTCGCGAAGTACTGGGTGCACAACGCCTGGGTCACCATGTCCGGCGAGAAGATGTCCAAGTCCCTCGGGAACTCGGTCCTCGTCTCCGAGATGGTCAAGCAGTGGCGCCCGATCGTCCTGCGCTACTACCTCGGCACCCCGCACTACCGGTCGATGATCGAGTACAGCGAGGAGGCCCTGCGCGAGGCGGAGTCCGCCTTCGCCCGCATCGAGGGCTTCTACCAGCGCGTCATCGAGAAGGCGGGCGGGCCCGTCGAGGCCGCCGCCGAGGTGCCGCCGGCCTTCGCCGAGGCGATGGACGACGACCTGGGCGTCCCGCAGGCGCTCGCCATCGTCCACACCACCGTCCGCCAGGGCAACAGCGCGCTCGCCGCCGACGACAAGGACGCGGCGATCGCCCGTCTGTCGGAGGTACGGGCCATGCTGGCCGTGCTCGGCCTGGACCCGCTCGACCCGCACTGGGCCGGCGAATCCGACCGCGGCGAGGACCTCCACGGCGCCGTGGACACCCTCGTACGCCTCGTCCTGGAGCAGCGCGAGTCCGCCCGGGCCCGCAAGGACTGGGCGACCGCCGACGCCATCCGCGACCAGCTCCAGCAGTCCGGCCTGGTCGTCGAGGACAGCCCGACGGGTCCGCGCTGGACGCTCGGCCCCCGCTGAGCCCGGCGGAGCCGGAGCAGTCCGACTGTGCCGCCCGGCGATCCGGGCGGCACACTCTTCATACGTACATATCGCAGCACCAACGAAACAGGTAGAGGTCATGGCCGGGAACAGCCAGCGCAGGAACCGCCGCACGTCCAACAAGAAGGGCGCCACGGTCGGCAGCGGTGGCCAGCGGCGCAAGGGCCTGGAAGGAAAGGGCCCCACGCCCAAGGCCGAGGACCGCAAGAAGCACAAGGCGAACCGGATCAGCAACGCCATCGCCCGCCAGGCCGCCAAGCGCCGCCCCGCCCCGCGCCGCGGCGGCCCCAAGGGCACCAGCGAGATGGTCGTCGGCCGCAACCCGGTCTTCGAGGCGCTGCGCGACGGCGTCCCCGCCACCACCCTCTACGTCCAGCAGTTCATCGACAACGACGAGCGCGTCCGCGAGGCCCTCCAGCTCGCCTCCGAGCGCGGCAACATCAACCTGATGGAAGCCCCGCGCCCCGAGCTCGACCGGATGACCAACGGGCTCAACCACCAGGGCCTCGTCCTCCAGGTCCCGCCGTACGAGTACGCGCACCCGGAGGACCTCACCGCCGCCGCGTACGAAACCGGCGACGACCCGCTGATCGTCGCCCTCGACGGGGTCACCGACCCGCGCAACCTCGGCGCCATCGTCCGCTCCGTCTCCGCCTTCGGCGGCCACGGCGTGGTCATCCCCGAGCGCCGCGCCGCCGGCATGACCGCCGGCGCCTGGAAGACCTCGGCCGGCACCGCGGCCCGCACCCCGGTCTCCCGCGTCACCAACCTGACCCGCGCCCTCCAGGACTACAAGAAGGCCGGCATCACCGTCGTCGGCCTCGCCGCCGAGGGCGAGCACACGGTCAACGACCTGGAAGCGCTCGCCGGTCCCGTCGTCATCGTCGTCGGCTCCGAGGGCAAGGGCCTCGGCCGCCTCGTCGGCGAGAACTGCGACTACCTGGTCCGCATCCCGATGCCGGGCGGCGCCGAGTCGCTGAACGCCGGTGTCGCCGCGGGCGTCGTCCTCTACGAGGCGGCCCGCCGCCGCGCCGAGCGCGGCCGCGCCTGATCCGTCCGGCCGTCCCGGCGAACGGACGGCCGGCTTGATCCACTTGGCTCACGGAAAGTGACACGTGAGCGTGTCACCCCGCCCTTTTCGGGCGGGGTGACTTGATCTTGACGGGTCTCGGACAGATCCCTGATGTCAAGGCAGTGTCCTAAACACTGATCACTCGGTTAGATGAGTGTGGACACCAGAACGTCAGGGTTCGACGACCAGCCCGCGCTGAGCATGGTCAAGGTGCCGTGCGACCCCGCACAGGTCATCGTCAACCACGCCAGCTTCCGCGTGCGGCTCGCACCGAGCCCGAGCGCGCGTTCCAAGCCCGCGAATGCCCCCGGCCGCGCGCCCGTCCTCGGCGTGGCCGCGGTCGCCGCCGCCGGAGCCACCCGCCGCCGGGCCCCCGTCGTGTGGAGCGGCAAGTCCGCCCCCGGCGACTCCGCCGCGATGGGCGGACTCCTGCAAGCCGTACGGGAGGCGGGGCGCGGCCACGACGAGTACGACGGCGGCGCCACCCAGGTCATCCCCCGCGTGGACCTGGCCCACGACCTCGCCGGGGACACCCTCGCCACGCCGACCGTCATCGGTCAGCGCAGCTACGGGGACCCGGAGGACACCCGCCCACTGGCCGCCGTACGGGACCTGCCGCGCGAGCACCACGCGCCGCAGTACCCCGGCGGGGACCCGGACGGCGACTCCCGGCGGGCCGGCGACGCCCGCGGCCAGGCCTCCTACTACCCCGGCCGCCGCATGAACCTCGGCGTGGTGCTGCTCCCGCTGCGCGTCTTCCTCGGGTTCATCTCCGTCTACGCCGGCATGGGCAAGCTGTGCGACCCCGTCTACTTCGACGGCGGCGAACGCGGCTCCATGGTCACCTGGCTCCAGACCCTGCACCCGTGGGCGCTGGCCGAGCCGCTGCGCGACTTCGCGCTGGCGCACCCGGTCGGGGCCGGGCTGAGCGTGGCCTTCCTCCAGGTGATCGTGGGCGTCCTGACGGTCTTCGGGCTGTGGCAGCGGTTCGCCGCCTGCATCGGCGCGCTGCTGTCCGCCGCGCTGCTGATGACGGTGAGCTGGAAGACCGTCCCGGCGTACGACGCGCCCGACATCATCTACCTGGCCGCCTGGAGCCCGCTGATCATCGCGGGCGCGCCGGTGTACTCCCTCGACGGGCGGCTCGCGGGCGAGGCGTGGCGCACGCTCGGCCCGCGCTCCGAGGTCTGGCGGCTGCGCCGGCGGGTCCTGCGGCGCGGGGCCGTCATGGCCACCGTCGTGTGCGGGCTCACCCTGCTCGTCGGTTCCCTCCTCGGCGGGGCCGTGCGCTCCTCCACGGTGGTCACCGTGCCCGGGCCGGGAGAGGCCCCGAGCAACTACCTGCCGGGTACGCCGCTCCAGAAGGCTCCGGCCAGGCAGCCCGAGCCCGTGCGGCAGCAGCCGTCGAAGCAGGCGCCGGCCCCGTCCGTGGCCCCCTCGGCGCCGACGGCGAAGCCCGGCCGTACCAGTACCGGCTCCACGGCCCGGGAGACCGCGGGCACCGGCGGCGGGACCCCGTCCGCCACCAAGGGCGGCAGCGGTACGAGCAGCCGGGCCCCGCGCAGCAGCGCCCCGAAGCAGTCCAGCCCGCAGCAGCCGCCCACCTCGTCCTCGGGGAGCCGCGGCGGGAGCGGTGGCGGCGGGGACACCCCGACCAAGAAGCCCGGCCTGGTCGGCGGCCTGCTCGGCTGACCCGTACGGCACACCCGACACGGCCCGGGGGCCCGGCGCGCGAGGAGCGTGCCGGGCCCCTTCGCGTGCGGGCGTGCGGGCGTGCGGGTGTGTGGGAGCGGGGCGGGGTCGCCGGGCGGCCGGGGTCCGAGGAAGCCTCAGGGGGCCGTCTGGGCCGCCAACTCCCGTGCGGCCTCGGTCAGGTCCTTCGCGGTGTCGATCGCCCGCCAGTAGGCCCCCTGGGGCAGCGGATAGCCCGCCAGCCGGCGTTCGCGGGCCAGGCGCGGGAACGTCGTCCGCTCGTGGTCCCCCAAGTCGGGCAGCAGCGCGGTGAATTCGGGGGCGAAGACGTACACCCCCGCGTTGATCGGATAAGGCGACGGCGGCGCCTCGATGAAGTCCAGTACCTGCCCGTACTCGTTGGTCTCCACGACCCCCCACGGCATGCGCGGCCGGGCCAGCGCCAGGGTCGCCACGGCCCCGCGTTCGGTGTGGAAGGCGGCCATCTCGCGCAGCGGGAACCGGGTCCACACGTCGCCGTTCGTCGCGTACCAGGGCCGGTCGGCGTGCGGGAGCCGGCGGGCGGCGTACTTGAGGCCGCCGCCGCGTCCCAGCGGCTCCTCCTCGACGACGGTGGTCACGCGGAGCGGCAACGGGGCCCGGGCCAGCCACTCCTGGAGCACCTCGGCGAGGTGCCCGCAGGAGACGACGGCGTCGGTGACCCCCTCCGCCGCGAGCCAGGCCAGCTGGTGTCCGATGATCGGCAGCCCCGTACCCGGGATCTCGACCATCGGCTTCGGCCGGTCGTCCGTATACGGCCGCAGCCGCGAACCCTGGCCGCCCGCCAGGACGACCGCCTGGGTGGGGAAGGCCGGGAACGCGGCCGCGAGATCGGTGGATTGGGGAAGTACGGGAGGTGCGGGGGGTACTGGAGGGACGTCGCTCATGGCCGTCAGCGTAGGGACGGCCCCTGCCCCGGCGGTGGCAGGCGCGGCGGGGGTCGGCGGGGGTCAGCCCATGGAGGCGACGCCGGCCGCGTAGGAGGTGTCGCAGACGGGGCGCGCGAAGGACTGGGCCTTCGTGGGCCCGTACGCGTCGACGGCGGCCCGGCCCAGAGCGCGCGCGATGCCCACGCAGTGCTCGGCGAGCGACGGCCGCCGGTCCACCTCCTGCTGGAGGTGCGTGAGGACGGCGCCCGGCTCCTGGCCCTGCTGGAGCTCGCTGAGCAGCTTGTCGCGCAGGAGTTCCTGTGCGGCGCGCGGCTTCGCGGGGACGGACACGTCCTCGGCGGAGGCGGTGAGGATCTGGGAGGGGGTGTTGTCCGCCCAGGGGACCATGGTGACCGCGAGGGTCCCGGACAGGACCAGGACGACGGGCAGGACCAGGGCGAGGGAACGGCCGATACGGCGGGCAGTGTGGGTCACGAGGGCGAGAGTAGCGCTCGGTGAAGATTTGGCGACATTTAGTCACCCTGTCGGGGGATGGTTCGACGTGGCTTTTCGAATAAGGGGTTGACGGGTGCGGCCGAATGGCCCGGTCTGCCGGGGTTTGGCGCGGGGGCCGGCGCGGGATGCGCGCGGGCTCCGGCGGGGCTTCGGCGGGGTCTCCGGCGGGGGTTGGCGCGGGCCGGCCGCAACTGCCGAAGGAGGGGCGCCCCTTGGCGGGGCGCCCCTCCTTCTGTGTTCCGTGCGGCGGGTGTCAGCCGGAGAGGCGGGCGCCCGAGGAGGTCGAGAACACGTGGATCTCGTCGGCGCGCGGCACCACGCGCAGCGTCGAGCCCTTCTCCGGGACCTGGCGGCCGCCGACGCGGACCACGATGTCCTTGGCCTTGTCGGCGCCGACCGCGGCGCTGCCGTAGACGTAGCCGTCGGCGCCGAGTTCCTCGACGACGTTCACGGTGATGGTCAGGCCGCCGGTGTCGCCGATGTCGAAGTGCTCGGGGCGCACGCCGACCGTGACGGTGCGGTCGCCCGCGTCGGCGGCGGCGGACAGCGCCTCGCGCGAGACGGGGACGATGCTGTCGCCGAACTTCACGCCGCCGTCGGTGATCGGTACCTCGACGAGGTTCATGGCCGGCGAGCCGATGAACCCGGCCACGAAGAGGTTCGCGGGGCGGTCGTACATGTTGCGCGGGGTGTCGACCTGCTGGAGCAGACCGTCCTTGAGGACCGCGACCCGGTCGCCCATGGTCATGGCCTCGACCTGGTCGTGGGTGACGTAGACCGTCGTGATGCCGAGGTCGCGCTGGAGCGCGGCGATCTGGGTGCGGGTCGAGACGCGGAGCTTGGCGTCGAGGTTCGACAGCGGCTCGTCCATGAGGAAGACCTGCGGCTTGCGCACGATGGCGCGGCCCATGGCGACGCGCTGGCGCTGGCCGCCGGAGAGCGCCTTCGGCTTGCGGTCGAGGTAGGTGGTGAGGTCGAGCATCTTCGCCGCGTCCTCGACCTTGCGGCGGATGGTCGCCTTGTCCTCGCCCGCGATCTTGAGCGCGAAGCCCATGTTGTCGGCGACGGTCATGTGCGGGTAGAGCGCGTAGTTCTGGAACACCATCGCGATGTCCCGGTCCTTGGGCGGCAGGTGCGTGACGTCGCGGTCACCGATGCGGATGGCGCCGCCGTTGACGTCCTCCAGGCCCGCGAGCATGCGCAGGGAGGTGGACTTGCCGCAGCCGGAGGGGCCGACGAGGACGAGGAACTCGCCGTCCTCGATCTCCAGCTCCAGCTGGTCGACGGCGGGCTTGTCGCCGCCGGGGTACAGCCGGGTCGCCTTGTCGAAAGTGACAGAAGCCATGGTGATGAATCCCTTCTACCGGCAGGAACGTGCCGGACGATCCGAGTGGAAGGTCTAGTCCAGTAACAGGACTCCGCCCGACGCTACCCGCCCCGCCGCCTCCTGTCAGCACCCCGCCCCCCGTGATCTGAACCTCGCCCGGCGGGCCGGGGCCGGTGTGCGAGCGGCCGGCGGGGGCGGCACCGTGCTCTGGCGAGAGGCAGAGCAACGCGCTTTTGGCCATGGCGCTACGCCCCACCACTGTCACCAGTGGTGATTCCTGCTTCCACGCCCGTTGCCGGTCCGGCGTGACCCTGAGGGTCCCGCCCGGCCGGTCTGACACGGGCTCCACAGGCATTGCGGCCGACGGCCCGTCGGTCCGTACTGCGGGTGGCTACGCGGCCGGTGCGAGATCCACCAGGTCGGAAGCCCGGATCACACACGCGGGCTTCTGCCCGGGCGGAAGCGCCGCGGCCACCGTCCAGTAGAGCCGCATCCCCTCTTCCCGGAGGTTCACGGCGGCGTTCGTGTCCCGGTCGTGGGCCGCACCGCACTCCGTGCAGGTCCACGCGCGGATGGAGACGTCGAGCTTCGGTCCCTTCGTGTGGCACGAGGAGCAGCGCCGGGTAGAAGGGAAGAACCGGTCCACGATCACCAGCGTCCGTCCGTACCACGCGCACTTGTAGTGGAGCCGGCGTAGGAGTTCGCCCCAAGCCGCGTCGGACAGGGACCGGTTCAGTGCTGCCTTGCGGCGACTGCCCCGTCCCGTCGCCGCGCGCGCGAGATTGCGGATCGGCAGGTCCTCCACCACGAGCACTTGGTTCTCGCGCACGAGGCGGGTCGTGAACCGGTCCAGGAGATCACTCCGGACATCACCGATCGAGGCGTACAGGCGGGCGATCCGCACGCGGGCCTTCTCGCGGTTCTTCGAACCCTTCCGCTTCCGGTGCAGGTCGCGCTGGAGCGAGGCGAGCTGCTTCTCGTACTGCCTCAGCAGCCGGGGGTGCGGCAGCTTCTCCCCGTCGTCCAGCGTCACCAGCGTCGCGAGTCCGAGGTCCAGCCCGACCGCCTTCGGCTCCCGGCTGTCGGGGAGGAACGCCTCGGGGAGCGCCGAGATGAACTCCTCGACCAGCACGGAAAGGAAGAACCGGCCCGCCCGGTCCCGGGTGACCGTCAGTTTCACCGGCAACTGCCCCGGCGGCACCGCGCGGGACCAGCGCACGTCCAGGGGTGTCGTCTGCTTGGCCAGCGTGACCGAGGCCGTGCCCGGGCGCTCCGGGTCCTCGGCCCAGCGGAAGCCGGAGCGGACGTAGGTCGCGGAGTCGCGCGACCGGTGCTTCGACTTCCGCCGCGGGTACTTCGCCGATCCCCTGAAGAACCGGGAGAACGCCGAGTCGAGGTGCCGCAGCGACTGCTGGAGGACCGTCGAGGACGCCTCCCTCAGCCATACCGTCTCCGGTAGCCGCTTCCAGCCCGTCAGCGCCCGGCACGTCTCCGCGAAGCCCAGCGAGACCCGGTGTTCCTCCCAGGCCTTCGCCCGGAGGGCGAGGCCCTCGTTGTAGACCCAGCGGCAGGCGCCGAAGGTGCGGGCGAGCTGGGCCGCCTGCTCGGCGGTGGGGTAGACACGGAACCGGTAGACGCGCTGCTGCGCGCCGGGTTCCCTGCTCAGGCCCTTCAGCGGAGCTGCTGTCCGCGTCCGGTGTTTGGTGCGATCACCCACCCCGAGGTGTTCGCGCTTGATGCGACGGGCTTCGTCCCCCGTCACGCGGTTCGCCATCACTCCCCCCGATCTGATCTTCAGAACGGCACGCCAGTTCGTTCAACGAACGTGTGCGCTGGCGGTTACGGGACCCCCAGAACGTGATGGCTCGGGGAATCCGGGCCTGTGTAGAGTGATGGCGGCTCCACGCGTGGTGGGTTTGCGGGTGGGCGTCATGCCGCCTTAGCTCAGTTGGCAGAGCGGTTGCCTTGTAAGCTCCAGGTCATCGGTTCGATTCCGATAGGCGGCTCCACCCCAGGTCAGAGGCTTGTCGACCGAGGGGTTCGGACGAAAGAGGAAGGCCCCGGGTGATCACCCGGGGCCTTCCTGTGTTCGGGGTCAGTGGCGGCCTGAGATGCGGTTGGCCAGGCGGGCCAGGGGGGTTGTCGTGGGGCGGTGGGTGGCGGTCTCGTGGCGGTCGGCCTCGCGGTAGGCGGCGTACAGGGCCTGGACGCCGAGCCAGCGGAAGGGCTCCGGCTCCCAGCGGCGGACGCGGTGGTTGACCCAGGGGAGCGAGGTCAGGTCCGTGTAGTTCTCCAGGACCAGGTCGCGCAGGGTGCGGGCCGCGAGGTTGGCGGTGGCGACGCCGGAGCCGACGTAGCCGCCGGCCAGGCCGAGGCCGGTGGTGCGGTCCAGGGAGACGGTGGCGCACCAGTCGCGGGGCACGCCGAGGACTCCGGACCAGGCGTGGGTGATCTCCGTACCGGTGAGCTGGGGGAAGAACGAGGTGAGGAGGGCGGTCAGGGCGGTGATCGTGGCCGGCTGGGTGCGGCCGTCGTTGTCCGTGCGCGAGCCGTAGCGGTACGGGACGCCGCGGCCGCCGATCGCGATGCGGTCGTCCGCGGTGCGCTGGGCGTACATGTAGGCGTGGGCCATGTCGCCGATGACCTCGCGCCCCGACCAGCCGAGGGAGTCCCAGACCTCCGGCGGCAGCGGGGCCGTGGCGATCATCGAGGAGTTCATCGGGAGCCAGGTGCGCTTCTGGCCCTTGAGGGCCGCGGTGAAGCCCTCGGTGCAGCGCAGGACGAAGGGGGCGCGGACCGTGCCGTACGGGGTGACGGCGCGGCGGGGGGCGATCTCGGTGACGGGGGTCGACTCGTGGATGACGACCCCGAGGCGTTCGCAGGCCGCGGCGAGGCCCTTGACCAGTTTCAGGGGGTGGACCCGGGCGCCGTGCGGGGTCCAGCTGGAGCCGACGGCGTCGGCGATGTCGACGCGGGCGCGGGTGGCGGGGGCGTCGTGGAACTCGCGGTCGGTCTCGCCGAAGCCGAGCTCGGCGGTGTGGAAGGCCCTGAGGCGGGTCAGCTGGGCGGGGGTGCGGGCGACTTCGAGGACGCCGCCGCGGTGGACGTCGGCCTCGATGCCCTCCTTGACGGTGACGTCGATGACCTCGGTGACCGTGTCGTTCATGGCCTGCTGGAGGCGGAGGGCGGCCTGGTGGCCGTGGAGTTCGGCGTACCGGTCGCGGCCGGCGATGCCGTTGTAGAGCCAGCCGCCGTTGCGGCCGGAGGCGCCGTAGCCGCAGAACTTCTGCTCCAGGACGGTGACGCGCAGGTCGGGTGCGGAGGACTTGAGGTAGTAGGCGGTCCACAGACCGGTGTAGCCGCCGCCGACGATGACGACGTCGGCCGTGGCGTCGTGGGTGAGGGGGGCGCGGGCCGGCTGGGGGGCGGTGGTGTCCGTCGCGTACCAGAAGGAAATGCCGCCGTTGATCGTCATGGGGGAGTTGCTACACGGGGTGCCGGAGGGGTGTCCAGGGGCGGGATGTCGTGTTTCGGGACCTGTTGCCAGGCCGAATGGCCGATGCGGGCGGGGCGGACGGGATCGTAGGGTGCGATGGGGTGGCTTGGGGGGTTTGTAGAGCTTCAGGGCTTTGGCGGCCTTGGCGAACTTGATGGCTTTGGCGGCCCGGACGGCGCTGCGGGTCTTACGTGGAGAGGGTTTCGGTGGTGGGTGTGCGCGGGGCGGTACGCGGGACAGGGCGCGCGGGACGGATCGTGACGGCGGCCGCCGCGGCGGCCCTGCTGGGAACGGCGCTGGCCGGCTGCGGCGGCTCCGGCGGGGACGGCGCCGCGTCGTCCTCGGCTTCGGCCGTCGTGCGGACCAGCCCCATCGCGGACCGGCTGGCGAAACTGCCCGCGGCGGCCGACGGGGCGAAGGTGGTCGTCGGCAGGCCGGACGCGCCGCGCACCGTACAGGTCCTGGTGGACCCGCGCTGCGGGTACTGCGCGAAGTTCGAGGCGGCCGGCGGCGAAACCCTGCTGAAGCTCGCGGACGAGGGCAAGGTGCGGATCGAGTACCTGCTGGCCTCCTTCCTCGACCGGGGCGGGGCGAGCGGCTCCGTCAGGGCGGTGAACGCGCTGCGGGCCTCCGTCGACGCGGGGAAGTTCGCCGAGTACCACGCGGCGGTCTTCGCCAGCCAGCCGAAGGGCGCCTTCACCGACGAACTGCTGCTGCGCATCGCGGACCGGGTCCCGGGGCTGCGCGGCCCGGACTTCGACCGGGCGGTGGAATCGGCCCCGTACGAGGGGTGGGCCGCCGACGCGGAGAAGGCCTTCGAGGCGACGGGCGTGCAGGGCACGCCGGCGGTCCTCGTGGACGGGAAGCCGGTCGGCGCGAAGGACGGCTCGATGTTCGACGCCGAGGCCTTCGGACGGACCCTGGCGGCGGCCGGCATCGGGGCGTGACGGCACCACTTCGACGACGCTCCCTAGGGTGTTGCCATGGTGGACATTCCGGACGGGTTGGTGCGGGCGCAGCTGCGGGACAACGGCGCGGCGGGGCGGGAGTTCGTCGAGGCACTGCCGGCGCGGGCGGCCGGGTTCCTGGAGCGGTGGCGGCTGCGCGTGACCGGACCCGGCATGTACGGGGCGACCGCGCTGGTGCTCCCCGTGGAGCGGGCGGACGGCACCCCGGCGGCACTGAAGCTGCTGGTGCCGGACGAGGAGAGCGCGGGCGAGCCCCTCGCACTGCGGGCGTGGGCCGGGCGGGGCTGCGTCGAGCTGCGGGAGCACGACGGGCCGACGGGGACGATGCTGCTGGAGCGCCTGGACGAGGGCCGGCCCCTGTCGGGGCTCGCCGAGCGGGACTCCCGGGCGGCGGTGCGCGTGATCGGGGAACTGCTGGCCCGGCTGACGTCCGTACCCGCGCCCCCGGGGCTGCGCGGGCTGGGCGCGATCGCGGCGGCGATGCTCGACGCGGCGCCGCGGGCGGCGGCCGTCCCGGCGGACGCGCGGGAGCGGCGGCTGCTCCTCGACTGCGCGGCGGCGGTCGCGGAAGTGGCGGGCGAGCCGGGCGACCGGCTGCTGCACTGGGACCTGCACTTCGACAACGTGCTCGGCGGCGGCGCGGGCGGCCGCGAGGAGTGGCTGGCGATCGACCCGAAGCCGCTGGCCGGGGACCCGGGCTTCGAACTGCTGCCGTCGCTCGTGAACGTGTTCCGGCCGCAGGAGGTGCGGTGGCGCTTCGACCTCCTGACGGAGGCGGCCGGCCTCGACCGGGAGCGGGCACGCGCCTGGACGTTGGGCCGGGTGCTGCAGAACTGCCTGTGGGACCTGGAGGACGGCGAGGACGAACTGCCCGAGCGAGAGGCGTGGGTGGCGCGGACGCTGCTGGGCCGCCGGCCCTGACGGCGCGGCCCGCGCCTAGGGTGACGGCATGATCCGTGACGCCGAAATCACCGATGTTCCCGTCATCCACGCCATGATCCGTGAGCTGGCCGCCTACGAGAAGGTCCCGCACGAGGCGCGCGCGTCCGAGGAGCAGCTGCGCGAGGCCCTGTTCGGCGAGCGGCCGGCGGCCTACGCGCACATCGCGGAGTCCCCGGACGGGGAGCCCGTCGGCTTCTCGGTGTGGTTCCTGAACTTCTCCACGTGGCGCGGGGTGCACGGCATCTACCTGGAGGACCTGTACGTGAGGCCCTCCGCGCGCGGCGGCGGCCACGGCAAGGCGCTGCTCGCGGAGCTGGCGCGGACGTGCGCGGAGCGGGGCTACGCGCGGCTGGAGTGGTCGGTACTGAAGTGGAACGCGCCGACGATCGCGTTCTACGAGTCCCTCGGCGCGCGGCCGCAGGACGAGTGGTCGGTGTACCGGCTGACGGACGGGCCGTTGGCGGCGCTGGCGGCGGACGCGGCGTAGGGCGGGCTGTCAGTGGGGTGGGCTGTCAGTGGGGTGGGTCAGGATGGGCGGATGGCGCGTACGGGTGGGCAGCGGCAGGGGACGGTGAAGGCGGCGCGGCGGCCGGAGGTGCGGCTGCCGGAGCTGACGGCGTGGGACGGGTCTGCCCTGGAGCCGGACGGGGACTACGACGGGCTGGAGTTCGACGGCCTCGACCTGGCGGGCCAGGAGGGCGTCGGGGCGCGGTTCATGGACTGCGCGCTGCGCCGGTGCGCGCTGGACGAGGCGGGGCTGGCGAAGGCACGGTTCATGGACTCCGTGCTGGAGGGCGTCCGGGGAGTGGGGACCGACCTGTCGGGGGCCTCGCTGCGGGACGTGGAGCTGGTGGACGCCCGGCTGGGCGGGGTGCAGCTGCACGGGGCGGTTCTGGAGCGGGTCCTCGTGCGCGGCGGGAAGATCGACTACCTGAACCTGCGGAAGGCACGCCTCAAGGACGTGGTGTTCGAGGGCTGCGTACTGGTGGAGCCGGACTTCGGCGGCGCGGTGCTGGAGCGGGTCGCGTTCCGGGACTGCACGCTGCGCGGGGCCGACTTCAGCGGGGTCCGGATGACGGACGTGGACCTGCGGGAGGCGGCGGAGCTGGGGATCGCGCGGGGGGTGGACGCGCTGGCCGGGGCGGTGATCAGCCCGGCGCAGCTGTTCGACCTGGCACCCGCGCTGGCGGCGCAGCTGGGGGTGCGGGTGGTGGCGTAGGGACTCGGGGATTCCGGCCGGGCCGGGGGGCTAGGCGGGGACGCGGGGGAAGCGGGCCTGGAGGGTCCAGATGACCGGGTTGTCGGCGAGGCCGTCGTGCATGTCGACGAGGTCGGCGATCAGGTCGTGCAGGAAGTCACGGGCCTCGCGGCGCAGCAGGCGGTGGCTGAAGGTCAGCGGGTCCTCTTCGGGCGCCATCCAGTCGGCCTCGATGTCGACCCAGCCGAAGCGGCGCTCGAAGAGCATCCGGTCCGCGGACTCGGTGAAGTCGAGTTCGGCGTACTGGCGGTTGGCGGAGCGGCTGCCGCGCGGGTCCTGGTCGAGCTGCTCGACGATGTCGCAGAGCGCCCAGGCGAAGTCGAGTACGGGCACCCATCCCCAGGCTGTGGATACTTCCAGGTCCTTGTCGGTGTCGGCGAGGTAGACGTCACCGCAGAAGAGGTCGTGGCGCAGGGTCCGGATGTCCGCCGACCGGTAGTCGGTCTGCGGGGGGTCCGGGAAGCGCCGGGAGAGGGAGTAGCCGATGTCGAGCACGTACCCGATGGTGTCACGGCTGCGACTCCCCCGGCGCCCGGGCCCGACCCGGGCCCGACCCGGGCCCGACCCGGGCCCGTCCGGGTCCGACCCTGGCCCGTCCGGGGGCAGGGCCGGGGAGCGGGGTGGTCGCGGGGGTCAGCGGACGTTGACGGCCGTCCAGGCGGCGGCGACCCGGGCGACCTCCGGGGAGGAGGCGCCGTACAGCTCGGTGGCGGCCTTGAGGGTCGCGGTGCGGGCGCGCGCGTAGTTCGTGGTGGAGGTCATGTGGACGGTCAGCGCCCGGTACCAGATCTGGGTGGCCTTCTCGCGGCCGATGCCGAGGAGCTTGGAGCCGTCGTGCGTGGGGGAGTCGTAGGCGACGCCGTTGATGACCTTGGGGCCGCTGCCCTCCGCGAGGAGGTAGTAGAAGTGCCGGGCGGGGCCGGAGGCGGCGTGCGGGGGCAGGCCGGAGACGTCGCGTGACCAGTAGTCGGGGGAGACGCCGTCGCTGCTGGGGCGGTCCATGCGGCGGGGCGGGCCGTCGTAGACGCGTTCGCCGATGAGGTAGTCGCCGACGTCCGTCTTGTTGTCGGCGAAGAACTCGCCGGCGGTGGCGAGGATGTCCGAGGTGCCCTCGTTGAGCCCGCCGGGCTCGCCGCTGTAGGCGAGGCGGGCGGTGGAGGCGGTCAGGCCGTGGGCGAGTTCGTGGCCGACGACGTCGAGGGAGGTCGGGGGCCGGCCGGGGACGTTGCCGTCGCCGTAGGTCACGCAGGCGCAGCTGTCGCTCCAGAAGGCGTTGCCGTAGTTGGTGCCGTAGTGGACGCGGGAGGTCGTGCCGACGCCGTCGCCGCGTACGCCGCTGCGGCCGAAGGCCGCCTGGTAGAAGTCCCAGGTCACGGCGGTGCCGTAGTGGACGTCCACGGCCGCGGTCTGACGGTGGGAGGCGCTGCCGTCGCCCCAGGTGTTGTCGGGGTCGGTGAACAGGACGCCGGGCCCGGAGGTCTGGTTGAGGGCGTCGAGGGTGCGCTGGTCGCCGCGGGAGGGGTCCCGGAGCTGGTGGGTGGTACCGGTGAAGTGGGTGCCGAGGGGGACGGTACCGGCGTACTGGCTGTTGCCGGTGCCGGTGCCTGCGGCGCTGGTGGGGGTGGTGCCCGTGCCGGTGGCCTGCTGCCGGCTGGCGGTGGCGGGCCCCGGCGCCGGGGCGGCGGTGGCGGTGGCCGCCGGGAGCGTGGTGGCGGCCAGGGCGGCGGCGCCGAGCAGGACGGCGGCGAGGCGGGTGCGGGGAGAGGGCGCGGGGTGGGTCACTCGTGCTCCTTCGCGGGGGTGGCCGGGGTGGCGGCGCGAGTGAGCGTGCCATCGAGGGGGCCGGGCGCGGCAGCCCTACGACGGCACCCCGACCGTGGTTGTCCGAACCCGACGCCGGACTGTCCGGATCCGGGTGGGTGGGGTGGGGGGCTGGTCGGGGTGGGGGGGGGCTGGGAGGGGTCGGGGGTGGGCGGTGCTCCCTTGATGGGGTCGGGTGTGTGTCGGGGGCTG
>NZ_JBEXPG010000083.1:0-36660 GCF_040611935.1 Streptomyces sp. NPDC006512
CGGGGGTGTCGCCGAGGTCGGCGAGGGTCGTCAGCCGGATGTCCTCGCGGCGGGCCCTCGCCACGTACGCGCCGAAGCGCCGGGCGTCGAAGGCGGTCAGGTCGAGTGCGAGCTTCACCCACTGGGGTCCGGTGCGTATCGGCATGCCCCCATCCAACCGTGCCGCGTCCCTGGTGGGGAGGGGCGGTGGACGGTACGCGCCCACCGGCGGCCGCCCTCCCCCGCGCCGACTCCCCCCACCTGCGCGTGCGGGGTCTAGGGCTGTTCGTTCGGGAAGCGGGCGAGGGGGGTTTCGCGCTCGAAGAAGGTCTTGGCGCGGACCATCGCGCGTGCGTCGTCGCGTACCTGGCCGGGGCGGGAGCCGTTGCCGAGGAGGACGCCGCCGAAGTGCATGCGCAGGTAGGCGGCCGTGTTGGTGAGGGTGGTGGCCAGGCCGTCGGCGACGGCTTCGTCGTACTCCGCCATGGCCGTGACGCCCCACAGGGTGCGGCCCGCCATGCGCTGCTTGAAGTCCAGCTCCGGGACCGCCAGCCAGCCGGACCAGTAGTCGAGGTAGCGCTTGGTGTGGGCGGAGACGGTGTACCAGTACAGGGGTGAGGCGAGGACTATGTCCGTGGCCTCCAGGGTGGCCTGCCGCAGGGCCAGTTCATTCTCGTCCGGCGTCCAGGCGCCGCCCTCGTGGCGGCCGTCCTGGAAGTCGGGCAGCGGGAGGCGGGCCAGGTCCACCCAGGTCTGCGGAACGCCGGCGGGCAGTTGAGCGGCGGCCTCGCGGGCGAGGATCTCGGTGTTGCCGTCGGGGCGGGAACTGCCGAGTACGAAGAGGAACGAGCGGGCGGCGTCGGTCGTCATGTCTGCTCCGGTGCGGGTACGGGGCCGGTCGGTTGCGTTCGACGCCTCCAACCACCGTGTCCGCCGGGGATATTCCGTCGGCCTGCCGGTCTGTCAGGTCCGCCGCCCCGGCCCGGTCGGGGGCTCGGGCGGCGGACCCGGCGGGGCCGCGGTCAGAGCGGGCGGACCTGCTCGGCCTGGGGGCCCTTGGGGCCCTGCGAGGTGGAGAACTCCACCCGCTGGTTCTCGTCGAGCGAGCGGTAGCCCGTGGAGTCGATCGCGGAGAAGTGCACGAAGACGTCGGGGGTGCCGTCGTCCGGAGCGATGAAACCGAACCCCTTCTCGGCGTTGAACCACTTCACAGTGCCCTGAGCCATGCCGTGCCTTCCGTCCGTCGGGCCCGGCGCTGTCGTCGCGCCCGGCTCCCGCGCTCATTACTCCCCAGCCTCCGGCGGGTGAAACGGGCATGGCCGTGCCCCCGCCGGGGGCGGGGGCACGTGGCGTCGGGGTGGGTCAGTGGCGGTGCCAGCCGCGCAGGGCGGCGCCGGTGAGGACGGCGTCGACGGCCGTGGTCACCGATGCCGGGGGGAGCTCGGGGGTGGTCAGGGTCAGGGTGGCGGTGGAGCCGGCGCAGGAGTCGACGGTGGCGCTCCATTCGGTGGGGAGCTGGGCGATCAGACGGATCGCGGCGGTTTCCGGGGTCGCGTCGGCGGGGCCTTCGATCCGGATGTGGTGCTCCGTGGCCATCGGTGACTCCTGCGTGCTTGAGGTGCGGGTGGGTCAGTTGTTGCGGCGGGCGCGGCTCAGCTGGAAGGTGCCCGCGGCGAGGGCGACGAGGATCGCGGCGCCGCCGCCGTAGCGCAGGGTGTTGTCGACGTCGCTCGCGACCAGGGCGATCTCGGCGCAGGCCAGGATCGCCAGGAGGGCGGCGATGAGGGTGGTGGAGCGCTGGGAGGTGCTGGCGGCCATGGTGTTTCTCCTTGGATGAGGGGTGGTGGGGTCCGGGTGGAAGGGGTCGGTCAGTCGCCGAGCTTGAGGGCCTGGCGGAAGGAGAGCCGTCCGCCGGTCTGCATGAGGGCGCGGCGGTAGATCCGCTCGCTGGTGAGGATGACCAGGACGGCCGCGGCGAGGGACACGAGGAGGGAGAGCGCGGGTTCCCACCAGGTGGTGTCGCCGGCGACGATGCGGCCGGGCATGGTGATGGTGGAGGTCAGGGGCAGGAAGGACAGCACGGTCTGGGCGGTGCCGGAGGCGGAGATCCCGGCGATGAAGACGACCGCGACGATCGCGTTGACCGGGGTGGTGGTGGACTGGATGTCCTCGGTGCGGGTCGCGATCGCGCCGGCGGCGGCGAACACGCAGGCCAGGACGGCGATTCCGACGACGTAGTAGACAAGGAACCAGCCGAGGCCGGCGGTGACCTGGCCGAGGGTCTCGCTCTCGCCCATGGCGACGAGGCCGATGGCCGCGGCCGCGGCGAAGGCGAGCATCTGGGTGAGGGCGAGGACCGTGGAGCCGACGATCTTTCCGACGAGGAGGTCGCGCAGCCGGATGGAGCTGGCGATGATCTCCACGATCCGGTTCTGCTTCTCCTCGACGATGCTGGTGGCGAGGGAGACGCCGAGCAGGACGGCGGCGAGGTAGAAGAGGAAGCCGAAGAAGTAGACCGCCATGTGGACGACCGCTTCGGGGGTCTCGTCCGGTGAGAGCAGGGTGTGCTGGAGTGCCGCGCCGCGGGTGAGGGCGTCGAGGCTGGTGCCGGCGCCGGTGGCGTTGGCTTCGAGGGCGGTGTTCTGGACGGCGGCGCCGATCCAGGTGGAGGCGGTGGGGTCCCGGTCGGTCTTGCCGAGCAGGGTCCAGCCCTCGGGGGTGCGGATCAGGCCCGCTTCGACGTCGCCGGAGCGGACGGCTTCCCGTACGGCTTCCTCTGAGGCCTCGGCCTTGACGGTGATCTCGACGTCCTGGCCCGCCCGGTCGGCGAGGGCGACGGCCTGCTGGACGAGGCGGCCGCTGTCGGCGCCGACGGCGGCGACGCTGATCTTCCCGGCGGTGGAGGCGAGGTAGACCTGGAGGGCGACCGCGCCCAGGATCAGGGCGAGGGTGGCCAGGGTGGAGAGCAGGAACCCGCGGTCGCGGATCTTGACGGCGATCTCGCGGGCGGTGACGATCCGCCAGGCCGCCTCGCGGCGCTCTGCGGCGGGGCGCGGTGCCGGCGTGGCGGGTGCCGGGGCGGGGGCGGTGGGGGCGGTGGTGCGTTCGGTGGTGAGGGTGCTGCTCATGCTGCCGTCATCTCCCTGAATACGTCGGCGACACTGGGGACGATCTCAGCGAACTCGCGTACCGATCCTCGGCGCAGTGCCTCCGCCAGGAGCCGGTCGGCCGCGTCGGCGGCGGCCACTTCGACGAGGGCGGCGCCCTCGTGTTCCTCGATGACGGTCACTCCCCGGACCTCGTGGATCCAGCGGGTCGGGCCGCCGGTGACCAGGCGGTGGCGGACGGTGCCGCGGCGGCGCAGCACGTCGGAGGTGCCCTGGGCGAGGACGCGGCCGCCGGAGAGGAAGACCAGGTCGTCGCAGAGCCGTTCGACGAGTTCGAGCTGGTGGGAGGAGAACAGCACCGGGACTCCCCGGTCGGTGTGTTCGCGCAGGAGGTCGGCCATGCTGTCGACGGCGTGCGGGTCCAGTCCGGAGAACGGCTCGTCCAGGACGAGCAGGTGCGGGTCGCCGATGAGGGCGGCGGCGATCTGGACGCGCTGCTGGTTGCCCAGGGACAGGGATTCCAGGCGGGCGTCGCGCTTGTCGGCGAGGGAGAGCCGCTCCAGGAGAGCCGTGGCGGAGCGCTGGGCGCCGGCCTGGCCGAGGCCGCGGAGCCGGCCGAGGTAGACGAGCTGGCTGAGGACGGACTGCTTGGGGTACAGGCCGCGTTCCTCCGGCATGTAGCCGAAGCCGCGGCGGTCCGCGTCGGTGGCGAGGTCGTCGTTCCAGCGGATCTCGCCGCCGTTCAGCGACAGCACGCCCATGATCATGCGCATGGTGGTGGTCTTCCCGGCGCCGTTCCCGCCGACGAAGCCGGTCATCCGGCCGTCGTCGACGCGGAAGGAGACGTGGCTGACCGCGGTGTGTTCGCCGAAGCGCCTCACCACGTTGTCCAGTTCCAGCATGGGGTTCCTTTCCTCCCGTCCGGGGCCGGGGGCGTGTCGTGCGGGGCGGTGGGTCAGGGCAGGGGGTGGGGGGCGGCGGCCGTGTGGTCGTCGAGGCGGGCGGGGCAGCCGGTGCGTTCGGGGGCGCTGTCCAGGCGGGGCCGGTTCCAGCTCCAGCGGTGGGTCTCGTCCATCCGCAGGTGCTGGTAGCCGGCCGGGACGACCTTGACGGCCTGCCAGCCCATGGAGGCGACGGTGGCGGGCAGGCGCGGGGTGAGGTCGACGACGACCGGGTCGGCGCCGTCGGCGAGGATCCCCGCGACGATGTCCTCGGTGCTGACCTCGGTGGGCGTCATGGGGCGGCGGCTCGGGGTGAACCCGGCGACCCAGTCGCTGACGGCGGTGTGGGCGCGGGGGGTGAGCATGTACTGGATCCGGTCGTGCTCGGTGACGAGGACCTCGGGCACCGGCCGGGGGTCGAGGCGGGCGGTCTCCAGGGCGGTGCGGACCTGCCAGGCCTCCTGGAGGGCGCCGAGGAGCGCGTCGTGCGGGCGGTCGGAGGCCTTCATGCCGACGGTGGCCAGGGCGCCGGGGCGGGCCGGTTCGACGAGGGAGGCGACGATGCACCACAGGCCGGGGACGGCGGTGGGGATGCGGGCCAGAGTGGGGGTGATGTCCGCGTCGAGGGCGCGCTGCCACAGGCCGCGCAGGGCTTCCGCGGTGGGCCGGTCGGCGGGGGTGGTGACGGCCGCGGCCGGGTCGGTGTAGGCGGGCAGTCGCAGCTGGCGGCCCCAGGCGACGGTGAAGGCGTCCCGCTCGATGACCTCGATGAGCGCGGAACGCAGCGCCATCGTGCGGGAGTTGCCCGCGGCGGCGCCCGAGGGACCGGGGTCGAAGAGGGACGTCGGGGTGAGGGTGGGCCAGTCGACGAGGTCGGCGGGGACCATCACGGTGGCGCCGTCGCTCAGGCGCCGGCCGGGGACCCAGCCGAGGAAGGCGGTCGCGGCGTCGGGGTGGGCCAGGGCGTGCCGGGGGTGCTCGGGGTTCAGGGTGGGCCGGCCCAGGGTGGTGGCGGTGCCGCAGAGACCGGGCAGGGCCGGGTGCGGGTGCAGGGCGCGGCGTTCGACGGCCTCGCCGGCGCCGCGCAGCAGGGCGTCGGCGCGGGAGTGGCCGCTGGCTCCGGCGACGAGCGCCGAGAGGGGGACCTGGTCGTCGGTCATGCCCGGGACCGCGTGGAGCGCGACGGCGGCGCTCCACAGCGGGTTGGTGCCCTTGGGCGGGATGAGGGAGTAACGGGAGGCGACTCCGGTGGTGGGGGCCAGGGTGCGCGGGATGTCGATCATCACGCGGCCGCCTGGACCGTGGAGGTGGGCCGCGGCGCGAAGGTGAAGAAGGGCAGCGGCTGGGTGTCGTCGGTGGTCAGGGCGGTGAGGGCGAGCAGGACGCCGGAGGAGCCGGTGGCGAGGTCGGTGGAGAGGCGGTAGCCGTGGTCGCCGAGGAAGTCGATGCGGCCGGGTTCGGCGGCGAGGGCCTCCCAGCCGAGGGCCTCGATGTGGGCGCCGAGCCGGCCGGGGGCTCCGGCGGTGTGGTCGGTGAGGGCGAGGACGGCGCCGGAGCGGCCGTTGAAGAGGCCGCAGGGGACGGCGAAGTGGGTCTGGACGGTGTCCAGGAGCTGGTCGTGGGCCTTGAGGAGGTCGGGGTCGGGCCGGTGGGCGGCGAGGGCGTGGGTGACCATGGCCAGGCCGGCGCTGCCGACGAGGCCGGGGCCCAGGCGCAGCCGGCTGTCGGCCTGGTCGAGGTCGATGGTCTCCAGGTCGGCGCGGAGTTCGACGGTGGCGGCGTCCAGGTAGGAGGTGTCGCCGGTGGCTTCGAAGAGGCGCAGCAGGAACAGGGCGTGGCCGGCGCGGCCGTGGACGAGGCCGACGCGCTTGGGGCCGGGCAGGGCGCTGTCGGGGCCGCCGAGGCGGGCCGCGATGCTGCGGGCCATGTCGAGGTACCCGCTGTCGCCGCGCCGTTCGGCGAGGTGGACGGCGGTGAGGCCGAGGCCGGACCAGCCGTTGGCGAGGGAGTCGCTGATGCCGGGGGCGGGGGTGGCGAAGGCGCGGGCCATGAGGGCGGCGGCTTCGTCGTGGCGGCCGAAGTGGTCGAGGGTGTACGCGATGCCGGCGAGGCCCGTGTAGAAGCCGGGGCCGTCGGTCTCGACGTCGCGGGAGTGGTCGGCGAGCCACTGGACGTGCTCGGCGGGCGGTTCGTGGCCGGTGTGGGACAGGGCCCACAGGATGCCGGCGGCCCCGTAGGCGAAGGTGGTGCCGCCGCCGGGGGCGAGGAACTGCATGGCGTCGCCGGGGTAGAGGCGGTCGGCGCGCTCGGGGGTGCCGGTGTCGATGATGGAGCGGGCGATCGTCTCGCGTACGGCGGCGTAGGAGGGGTCCTCGGGCCAGGGCGCCGAGAAGTCCTTGCCGGAGGTGAGGACCTCGGGGCCGAGGGCGTCCTCGATGGCGGTGACGAGGGAGGCCGGCAGGTCGAACTGTTCGGTGGCGACCTTGATGAGGGTGCGGACCTTGGCGACGCCCCACGGCACGACCTGGGGCATGGGGACGAACATCGTCAGGCGGAGCACGGCGAGGGCGAACAGGTCGACGTCGGCGCCGGTGATGTGGTGGGGGGCGTGGAAGCCTAGGGCGCCCATGGCCTGCTCGCTGTTCGCCTCGACGGGCGTGGAGGTCTCCATGTCGATGAAGGCCACGGTGTCGTCGGGCTTGACGAGGATGTTGCCGGGGTGGAGGTCGCCGAAGACGACGCCCCGTGCGTGCATGGCGGCGACGCCTTCGGAGACCTGGTCGAGGATGTCGAGGGCCCAGGTGGTGTAGGCGGCGCGGGCGGCCGGGGTGTTGTTGCCGTTGGTGAAGGGGTGACGGGTCCGCAGGACGTCGATGAGGGCCTCGCCCTCGACGAACTCGCGGGCCAGGAAGCGGTGTTCGTGTCCGTCGCGGTAGTCGAGCAGGGCGGGGACGGTGGGCAGTCCGGCGAGCTTGGTCAGGGCCCAGTGCTCGCGTTCCATGCGGGTGACGGCGTCCGCGCCGCTGCCGTCGAGGCCGGCGAGGGGGCGGGCCTCCTTGAGGAGGACCTCGGTGCCGGTGCGGTGGTCGACGGCGCGGTAGACGCCGCCGCCGTTGGAGAAGTGCAGGGCCTTGTAGACGCGGAACGGGAAGTCCTTGAGGGTGCCCTGCTTGCGGGTGAGGTGGGCCTCGGCGAGGAAGTCCGGGAGGGTGACCCACTCCGGCGGCTTGAAGGCGGGGCGGCGCAGGTCCGGGACCATCTCGCCGGCGGGGTTGCGGATGCCGGGGACGAGGGTGCCGTTGTCGGCGCGGGCCATCTTCAGGACGAAGCCGCCGTAACGGACGAAGAGGGGGCCCTGCTTCCAGCGCAGGTCGCTGAGGATGTAGGGGGCGGGGGTGCCGCCGACCAGCTCCTCCAGGTCGTTCAGCGTCTTTTCGAGGGAGGCGTCGGTCGGCGGGTAGATGGTGATGAACTTGCCGCTGGCGCTGCGGTCGCCGTACTTGCTGCCGCGGCGGCCGAGGATGTCGCGGTTGGAGATGTACTTGTACATCAGCTCGTGGTCCGCGCAGTACGGGGCGACCAGGTCGAGGAGCGTCGCCGCGTTGTCCGGCGAGGCCGAGACGTGGATCTTCCATCCCTGGTCGGGGATGTCGAGCACGGGCGGGGTGCAGACCGTCCATTCTCTTCCGCGGGTCACGGTCCAGCCTGGCGCCGGAATGCGGCCCGCGTGGAAGTCCTGGTCGGCGGCGCCGGTGTGGTCGGGGGCGTCGTAGAAGAGGGAGTCCTCGCGGCAGAAGTCGAGGAAGCGGAAGTCAAGCACGATACGTCTCCTGGCCGTGGATGCGTGCGGGTGCGGCGGTGGCCGCGGGGAAAGTGGACGGTGGCGCGGTCCCGGGTGTCAGGACGGGATGAAGGGGCTGATGTAGGTGCGGTAGGCGACTTCCCAGAGCGGGAGGGTGCCGGTGGCGACCTCGGCGGCTCCGGTGGGCTGCCCCGGGGTGCCGTCGACGGTCAGCCGGTAGCTGGTGACGGGCAGTTCGGGGGCTCCGTCGAGGGAGATGGGGAAGAAGGAGGAGAGCGGCGCGGTGCCGGGGCCGGGGGCGCCGGCGGCGATGGCCGCGGTGCCGACGACGGGGTGCAGGACCGGGCCGTTGGCGGTGAGGGTGACCTGCTGGCCGGGGGCGAGGCGGTCGGTGTCGGCGCCGTCGAGGAGGACCAGCTCGGTGTGCTGGCCGCGGGTGACGTAGGCGGCGGGGACGGTGTGGGTGACGGGCAGGAACATCAGCGCGCCGGCCGCCGCGGCGAGGGCGGCGGTCACCGGGACCACGCGGCGCGGTGCGGCGCCCGCGGCCCGTACTTCGCCGGCGAGCCGCTGGGCTCCGCGGACGAGGAAGTACAGGGCGTAGGAGAGGGCGGACCCGGCGAGGCAGACGCCGATGGTGCCGCCGCGCTGGAGGAGGTCGATCCACAGGTCGAGGGCCGTGGAGAGCAGGTACAGGGGGAAGGCCATGCAGGCCAGGCCGTACCAGGTGGTCCAGCGGGTGTCGAGCTCCCGGGTGTAGGTGCCGCCGAACAGGAGGCGGGCGAGGGCGCGCCGGGCGTCCGTCATGGCGCGGTCGCGCAGGTACGGGACGTCCACGTGGCTCATCAGGGCGATGTAGCCGTCGAGCTTGATGAAGGGGAGCAGGTTCAGCAGGCCGGTGAGGTAGCTGCCGAGGGCGAAGAACACCAGGCCGGTCTTGAGTCCGCCTTCTGCCAGCGGCCAGGCCGCGAGGGCGGCGGCTCCGGCGAGGAAGGTCTGGACGGTGGGTCCGGCGAGGGCGACGTGGACGCGCTGGCGGCGCTGGGGCAGGCGCCAGGAGTCGGACACGTCGCAGAAGAACGCGGGCATCAGGTAGAAGAGCATGATCCCGATGCGGGAGGGGCGGCCGCCGTAGCGGATCAGGGTGGCGGCGTGGCCCAGTTCGTGGATGGAGGTGCCGATGACGAGGCCGGCGAGGATGCCCAGGTAGGTGAGCGGCGAGAGCGGCCCGCTGAGGGAGCTCTTGACGAACGTGTGCTGGACGGCGAGGGCGATCAGTCCGACGAGGGCGGTCAGCAGGGCGGAGCCGATGACGGCGCGGTTGCCGAGGCGGGCGAACAGGGGCTGCAGGGCCTGCATGGCGCGGCCCGGGCGGAGCAGGGTCAGCTGGACGGTGAACGGCGGGATCATCTTGACGCGGGGGTCGGGCCCCGCGGCCTTCATGTCGCCGCGGTCGATCAGGCCGAGGCCGTCGAGGCGGTCGACCGCGACCGCGACGAGCTCGGGGGTCCAGGTGCGGCCCATGAGGCGGGCCAGGTCCTGGTGGTCGCGCTCGCCGTCGAAGTGCTCGGCGAGGTCGGCGACGGAGGGGGTCACGCGGATGTAGCGAGGGCCCCGCTGCAGCACCCACGTGCCGCCGTCGCCCATGGGCGGGTGGATCTCGGTGCCCGGGGCCCGGTTGGGCCGCCGCGTGTGCGCGGCGGGCGCAGCGGGTGGTGCGGTGGTGGCGCTCACGGTGGGTTCCTTAGCGGCGGGTCGGGGTGCGGGGGTGACCGTCGGGCCCTGCCGGGGGCTGCGGCGGTCGGGGGTGGTTCAGGGGCGCCCCCCGCCTCGGCCCGGCTCATTCGTTCTGCCGGAAGCCGGGCCGAGGCAGGATCTGCGGCGTTGCCGAAGCGCTGGGACCCGAGGTCCTCAGTCACCGAAGATCTGGTGAGGGGTGCTCACCGGGGAGTCGCGTCCTTGACGGGCTCGATCAGGTGAGGGCGATCGAGGTGGCGACGGCGGAGGAGACGCCGGCACCGATGGACACGCCGGTCCAGAAGCCCGGGGCCTCCAGCGCCTCCAGCTCCTGCATCTCCAGCTCGACGCCCGCTTCGGCGGTGATGTCGTCCGTCTTGATGATGTTCTCGGCCATGGTGGCTTTCCTTTCGGTGGGTGGTGCTCGGTGAACGGAAATGAGTGGTGTGGTGCGGTGACGCGGGTGGTGCGGTGATGCGGTCCGCGGGGTGCGGACGGGGTGTTACGTGAGGCTGAAGGCCACGGAGACGACCGAGATGCCGACGCTCACGCCCACGCTGGTGGCCCAGCCCGGGGCCTCCAGGGCCTCCAGGTCCTGCATCTCCAGCTCCGAGACGGCCAGGTCCTGGAGTTCGGTCTCGACGTTGTCGTGCTCGCTCATGTGTTTCTCCTCTGTGGGTTGTTCCGGTGGTTCCGGGGTGTCCGGTGGTGTCCGGGGCTTCCGGGGGTGGTGCGCAGAGCCCGTGGGCGGTCGCCGGGAGGGGTCCCGGCGGGCCGGCCGGTGGGATCAGGTCAGGCTCCAGGCGACGGAGACGACCGAGATGCCGACGCTGACACCGATGCTGGTGGCCCAGCCCGGGGCCTCCAGGGCCTCCAGCTCCTGCATCTCCAGCTCCGAGAGCGCCAGGTCCTGGAGCTCGGTCTCGATCGGGTTCTTGTCGCTCATGCGGTTCCTCCTCGGGAATGCTGCGGTGGGTGGTACGGCCGTGCGGGTGGTGCGGTGGTGCTCCATCACGGGCGCGCAGGGGACTGTGCGCCGTGGTGGTCCTGTCGGCCGCGGGCGCCGGGTGCGGCGCCTCGGGCGGCCTGGTCGGTGGCCTCGGTGAGGAGCGCGCGCACGTCGGCGGCGCTCAACTCGTCGAGGATGGGGAGGCCCGCTCCCCAGGCCCGCATGGTGCGGGTGGTGGCCCTGGCTATCTCGGTGCCGGTCGCGGTGACGGTGCGGTCGATGTGCCAGTGGCGCATCAGGGCCAGCAGGCCGTCGGCGGGGTCCTCGTCGAGCCAGGGGGCGTGGTTGCGCAGGGTGCTCCACAGGCGGCGGATGCGGTCGGGGCTGCCGAGACGGGTGTCCCCGGCGAGGGTGCGCCGCCACAGCACCGGCCAGAGCGCGGAGACGGTCCGCATCTTGGCCAGGTTCAGGGTGGTGGAGAGTTCGTTGGCGATGGCCCAGCATTTGACGGCGTACGGGCTGCGGCCGATGTTGAGCAGGCCGATCTGGCTCTCGCCGCTCATCTCGGCGATGCGCAGGCGCAGTTCGGCGGGGACGGGCGTGCCGTGTGCGCGGTGGGCGGCCACGTGGTAGCCGGCGGCGAGGAGCCGGGCGGTGAGTTCCTCGACCTGGGCGTCCTGTTCGGGCAGGTCGGTGTGGTCGCCGGCGTACGGGCTGACGGTGCGGAAGAGGGCTTCGAGCACGCCGTCGGCAATCAGCTCGGGCGGCAGGGTGGCGGTGGCCTCGGCGGTCCACAGGGCGGCGACGGGCCGCAGGCAGGCGCCGGTGGCGAGGAGTTTCGCGCCGTCCTTGGCGAAGCAGGCGACGGTGCCCAGTTCGCTGCCGGTGCCCAGGGTGGTGGGGACGGCGAGGACCCGTACGGAGGTGCCGAGGGCGGGCGGCAGGACGAGGAAGCCGCTGCGCTGCGGGGAGTTCAGGTACTTGGGCAGTTCGGGCCGGGCGGCGGTGAGGGCGGCGAGTTTCGCGAAGTCGAGGGTGGTGCCGCCACCGATGCCGATGACGAGTTCGCCGGGGGCGAGCAGTGCGGCGAGTTCGGTGGTGGCACGGACCCCGCCGGCCGGGTCGAGGGTGACGAGGCGGGGGTCGAGGCCGGCGGCGCGGACCTGTGCGCAGACCAGGGTGGTGACGCTCTGGCCGGCGACGGCCGGGTCGGCGAGGACGGTGACGGCCGGGGCGCCGTCGCGGCGCAGCCAGTCGGCGAGTTCGCCGATGGAGCGCAGCGGGGGTGCCGGCGGGACGAACGGGGGGCGGATGGCGCCCTTGCGGGCCCTGGCCCGGGCCGGTGCGGTGGCGTCGGTCGGGGCTGCGGTCGGGGCGGCAGGGGCCATGGGGTGGGTGTCCGGGAGGGTCGGGGCGGATCCGAGGGCGGCGTGGCGGGCGCCGGGTACAGCGGTGGTACTCACGTCAGCTCCTTGACCACGAGCACTCGTGCTCTGCATCGGTTACGGTGTGGGTTCCTGCCTCGGCCCGGCTCATTCCTTTGCCGGAAGCGGGGCCGAGGCAGGATCTGCGGCCGGGGGTCGTACCGCAGGGGGCGAGCGGGGCTCGCCGGTGGGGAAGGACGGGACGGGGGGACGTACCCGCCGTTCCCTCGGTTCTTGTGACGCGCGGCCGTACGGGCCCCGTGGGGCGGTACTGCCGGTGTGCGGGCCGTCGTCGCCCCTCAGGTCCTCAGGTCGCTGAGGCCGACCGGGCCGGCCGGGCCGCTGGGGCTTCCGGCGGAGCCGGGGTGGATCAGGTCGCGACGACGACCGAGACGCTGACCATGGTGCCGATCGAGACGCCGGTCCAGAAGCCCGGGGATTCGAGGGCTTCGAGCTCCTGCATCTCCAGCTCGGTGGTCTCCGGCTGGAACTCCTCGGTGGCCGGGGCGGTGGTCTGGTCGGTGGGGTTCTGCTCGGTCATGGCGGTTTCCCTTGGTGTGGTGGTGCGGAGCGGTGGGTGTGGTGCGGGTGGTGGCGTGGTGCGGGTGGTGGTGCGGTGCGGGTGGTGGTGCGGTGCGGGTGGTGTGCGCCGGGTGTGGTGCGGGGTCAGTTCCGGGCGGCGGACGGTGCGGTGGGCAGCAGGGCGTCCAGTCCGCTCTCGACGCAGGCCATGAGCTCGTCGAGCTCGGCGTCGGAGTAGGTCAGGGCGGGGACGAGCTGGATGCCGGCGGGGCCGGGGTGGACGATGGCGCCGGCCTGCCTGATCCGGGTGACCAGGTGGGCGACGCCGGCTCCGGAGAGGCGGTTGCCGCCCGGGGAGGCGATGTGCAGGGTGCGGAAGCAGCCCTTCCCGGAGGCGCCGACCACCAGGGGGTGGCGGGCGATCAGGTCCTCGACGGCGGCGTCGAGGCGGGCGGCGAGCGCCCGGCCGGCGACGACGGCGTTCAGGCGGTGCATCTCGGCGATCGTCGCGCCGATGGCGGCGCACGGTATGGAGCTGCCGCCCTGGGTCTCGGCGTGCGTGAGGATCGCGTCGTGCCCGATGAAGGCGTCGGCTATCTCTTGGGAGAAGACCACGGCGGAGGCCGGGCAGGTGCCGTTGGTGAGGCCCTTGGACGTGATGAGCACGTCCGGCTGTCCGGGCCAGGTCTGGGAGGCGAAGAAGGTGCCGGTGCGGCCGAAGCCGGTGGCGACCTCGTCGGCGACCAGCAGGTAGCCGGTTTCGTCGCGCAGCCGGACCAGTTCGGCGATGTACTCCTCGTCGAGGGGTACGGTGCCGGTGCCGAGGACCGGTTCGACGACGACGGCGGCGATCTGGTCGCCGCTGCGGGCCACGAGGTCGCGCAGTTCGCCGGCGTCGTTGGGCGTGACGTGCCGGATGAGCCGCTGGTCGACTCCGTAGACCCGCTGTCCGAGGTCCTCGCCGGTGAGGGCGAAGCCTCCGAAGGTCAGGCCGTGGAAGCTGCCGCGCAGGGCGACGACCAGGTTGCGGCGGGGCCGGCCGGCCAGGGCGTGGTAGTGCCGGACGAGTTTCATCGCGGCGTCGTTGGCGGCGCCGCCGCCGGAGGAGAACAGCACCCGGGCGTAGTGCTCGGGTCCGCACACCTGGAGGAGGGCGTCGGCGGCCCGCCGGGCGTAGGTGTTCTCGAAGCGGAAGGAGTTGAGGTAGGAGCCGGTGGTGGCGGCTTCGGCGATCGCGGCGGCGATCGCCTCGTTGCCGTAGCCGAGGTTGGCGTTCCACAGTCCGCTGTCGGCGTCGAGGGCGACGCTGCCGTCGGCGAAGGTGACGCGGTGCCCCCGGGCGGAGACGGCGCAGAGGCCGTCGTCGCCGTGGGTGCTCGGGGGGATCAGGTAGGGCCAGAGGGCGGAGGTGGTCATGGGGTGGCCTGTGCCTTCAGCAGGGCGACGCGGTGGCGTTCGCCGGGACCGGTCAGTTCTCGGCGTCCGGTGACCGTGAGGCCCGCCGCGGCGAGTTCGGCCTCGGTCACTGCGGCGCTCATGGTGGACACCGCGTCGACGCAGACGGTGACCGGGCCGGCCCCGGGCGCCGCGGGGACGATGGTGACGTTGCGGTGGGCGGCCCCTTCGGGCCAGTACTCGTACATGTCGTAGGTGGTGCCGCTCGCTCCGGTCACCCGGGCGCTGACCTCGGTGGGTCCGCCGGCGTCGCCGCGTTCCATGACGGACACGAGGAACTGTCCGCCGGGGGCGAGGTGGGCGGCGACGGCCCGGTAGAGGCCGGCGCGCTGGGCGGCGTCGAGCAGGGACAGGGAGGTGGTGCCGAGCACGATGTGGCCGTAGGTGCGGCCCAGGTCGAAGGCGGACATGTCGGCGTGGACGACGGTGGCGCGTTCGCGGAGCCTTCGGGGGGCTGCGGCGAGCCGGGCGTCGAGCAGGGCGAGCATGTCGGTGGACAGGTCGAGGGCGGTGACCTCGCGTCCGATGGCCAGGAGCGGGAGGGTGAAGCGGCCGGAGCCGGCGGCCAGGTCGAGTACGGCTCCGTCGGCGGAGCGTACGGCGGCGAGGATCTCGCGGACCTCGAAGCCGTCGGCGGCGGCGAGGTCGTCGTAGACGGGGGCGCCCGCTGTGTCGTACATCCCGCAGAGGCGGGCCCGGTCGCCGAGTTCGGCGACGCGCAGGCCGGCCCGGCCGGGGAGGGCGCGGGGGGCGGGTGCGGTCAGGGTCGTGGCGGTCATCGGACACCGGCCGGGATGCGGGCGTCGAGGCGGATGCCCCGGTCGGCGAAGAAGGTGCGGACCCGGTCGAGGACGGCCGGGGCGGCGAAGTCCTCGGCGGCGTCCTGGGCGGCCAGCAGGGCTTCGAGGGCCCGGGCGGTGGTGTGGCCGATGGTGAAGACGCGGCCGGAGTGGACGGCGTAGGCCTGGTCGGGGGTGAACAGCACCAGCGGCAGGCCGGCGTCGAGGAGGTCGCTCTCGTGACCGGCGGCGGACAGGCCCGGGGTGAGGCGGGCGCCGAAGCCGGAGACCTTCAGGCCGCCGATGTCCTGGGCGGTCAGCGTGCGCAGGGCCCTGACCGCGGCGAGGTAGCGGGCCAGGAAGGGGCGGACCTGGAGGGCCGCGGTCCGGGCCTCCTCGGGCACGACGGCGCCGAGGCTGACGGCGCAGGGGACTTCGCTGGCGGCGTTGACGTGTTCGAAGCGGGTGGCGAGGACCTCGGGGGTCTCGCCGACGGTGCCGAGGGGGGTGCCGCCCGGTGAGGTGGACACCGAGCCGTCGGGGCCGACGTACAGGCGCAGGCCGGGTCCGTCCTCCTGGCCGGCGGCGCCGAGGGCGGCGAGGTCGGCGATGACGACGGAGGGGGTGATGAGGAACTCGGGGAAGACGCCCTGGGCGAAGGCCCGGTCGGCGTCGGCGCAGAAGGCGGCGAAGTCCTCGGTGCCGAAGACGCGTACCAGGGTGGGGCCGAGCACCGACATGTAGGCGCTGGAGGCGTAGTCCTGGGTCTGGAGGTAGAAGTCCTCGCCGAGGGCGAAGTCGGCGCCCGGCTCGGCGAGGGACCCCTCGTAGCCGACGACCTGGGCGGCTTCGTCGCCGTCGGCGCTGCCGGGGGCGAAGACGAGGGTGCCCGGGCCGACGAGGCCGGAGGCCGTGAGGGCTGCGAGGTGGGCGCGGTCGGCGAGCACGATGGTGGCGACCGAGCCCGTGGGGACTCCTGCCGGGCGTGCGCCGCCCGAGCCCCACGACATGATGTGCTCCTTCGCGCGTCTGCGCGCTTGCGTTTCCATTGCAGTCCCGTCCTTGATGGCCTGGTGTCCTGGTGAGTCCTGGTTCCGTGGTGGTGCCGTGCGGTTCACGCGGTGGCGCGGAGGATCGCCTGGAGGTCGCCGAGCGCCTCCTGGGTGCCGAACATCTTGTTGACGCCCGTGGTGTTGAGTACGACCTCGTCGACGCCGGCGTCGCCGTACGCGGCGAGCCGTTTGGCGACGGTGTCCAGGTCGCCGGCGACGAACGCGCCCACGTCGACCACGCCCCGGGCCACCGACTTCACGTCCTCGCCCGCCACGTCCACACCGGCCCGCCGGAGCATGTCCAGGTAGTGCGGTGCCTGCATGTGGGCGTAGTTGCTCGCCATCGCGAGGCGTTCGGGTTCGGTGCCCTCGCGGTCGATCCCGACGGGGACCATCGCGACGATGCGCGGCCGTGTGGTGCGGCCGGCCCGGGCCATGCCCTCCTCCACGGCGGGGATCAGCACCTCGTGGATGTAGGAGGGCGGGGTGAGCCAGGTGATGACCGTGTCGGCCACCTCGCCGGCCAGGCGGGCCATGCCGGGGCGCAGGACACCGAGTCCGACGTCGACGCGGGGCGCGGCGCTGGGGGCGAGCTGTGCCTGGAAGCGGAAGTGGGGGCCGTCCGTCTCGACGTGTTCGCCGTCCAGCAGGCGCCGTACGGCGGTGACGTACTGGCGTGCCACGGAGAGGGGTTTGTCGTACGGGGCCCCCAGGATGTTCGCCTGGAAGGCCGGGGCTCCCGGGCCGAAGCCCGCGATGACCGGGTGGCCGGTGGTGAGGGCCACCGAGCGGGCCTGGTTCGCGGCCTCGAAGGGGTGCCGCAGCGGCATCAGCGTCACACCGAAGCCCGTCGGAACCCTGAAGCCGGCCCCCGCGGCCCCGACGAAGGTCTGGTGGGGTTCCAGGATCATCGACTGCCCCTGCCACAGGCGCAGCGCCGAGGTCCAGTTCACCAGCCCCGCGAAGGGGAGTGCCTGCTCCAATCGGCGCGGCACGAAAGGTATCAGGACCGAAAAGTCCGTCATGGCGGTAGACGTCTCTCTGGTAGAGGGGGCGGGGGCGGGAGGGGTGGTGCGTGGCCGGCGGCGGTGCGGCGCGGGTGGCGCGGCGGGCCCGGCGGGCCTGGGGTGGAGCGGGTGCGCGGTGCGGGTGCGCGGTGCGGTGGTGCTCGCTGCGGGTGGTGCTCGGTGCGGTTGCGCTTCGTGCGGTGGTGCGGGTGGTGCTTCGTGCGGTGGTTCTCGGTGCGGGTGACGCCGGGTGCGCGGGTCCGTCCGGTGGTCGGCCGGTCGAGCCCTCGCGGGCCGGGTCAGCCCCAGTCGTTGGTCTCCTTGCACAGGGGGGCCAGCACCGATCCGAGCGGGTCCGGGAGCCGGCCGGCCACCGCGTCGAGGAGCGTGCAGGGCGTGACCGGCTGGACCACGGGGGCGGGCTGGGGCACCGGCGTGGTCCCGTCGGCCTGGGCGGCGCCCTGGCCCGCGAGGGTCAGCAGCCCCCCGGCCAGCAGTACCGCCGCGGCGCGAGCGCCTCGGCGAGCGATGCCGGCCTGAACACCCACAGCGGCAGTGCGGTTCACGTTGTCCCCCAGTGATCGGATGGTGCGGTCTTCGGTCTTCGGTCTGCGGTCTTCGGTCTGCGTTTCCGTTCCCGTTGCTTCCTTGCGAGGACAACTCTGCCTTCGCTCAAGCCCTGTTCGAGGGCTCTGACCGTGCAGCATCCTGCGCCTTCCCGTGCCGTTTCCTGCACGCCCCGCGAGCGCCCCCGCCCGCCGCCGTTCCGCCGTCCCCACCAGCCCCACGGACCCCATGGGTCACGCCCGCCCATGGCGCCACGGCATCCCGCCGATGTATCTCTTACTCCTGGTAAATCGGCCATGAACACAGGGGGGAACTGTGGCGCAGCCAAGTCTGGAGTTCTTGGGCCTCGGCCCAGCCGAGGAGGCCCTTTACCGGGAACTCCTCCGCCGGGGGACGACCGAGCCGGGTCAACTTCACGCCACCGACGACACCCTCGCGCGGGTCACCGAACTGGGGCTCGCGACCAAGACGCTCACCGGCGCGCTCAGACCGGCCCAGCCTTCGAGAGCCGTCGAACGCCTCATCGAGAACATGGTGACCCGGCTCCAGGACGAACTGGAGGAGGCCGCGCGCCGGCAGGGGATCCTGGACTCCTTGCTGGGCGAGCGCGAGCCGGCCCCGCGCGCTCCGGTGGCCGCCCCGCACGACGCTCCCGCCGTCCAGCAGATCGAGGGGATGGACGCGGTGCGCTCGGCGATCGACGAGCTGACGTTCTTCGCGCGGACGGAGAACCTGACGACCAATCCGTACGGCATCCTCACCCCCGAGTCGATCGACATCTCCCGGCCGCTGGACCTGCGGGTGCTGCGGCGGGGCGTACGGATGCGCACCCTGATGGCCTCGCCCGCGCTCGACGATCCGACCACCATGGCGTACCTGCGCGAGCTCGCCGCCAAAGGGGCCCGGATCCGGATCTCCCACCAGCCCCTCGAACGCATGATCATCTGCGATCGGGCGGCCGCGCTCACGCCGATGGATCCGGCGCACACCGCCAAGGGGGCGCTCCTCACCCGCGAACCGGGCCTGGTGGCCACGCTGGTCGCCCTCTTCGAACGGATGTGGGCGATGGCGCAGGAGCTGCCGACGCAGGACACGGAGCAGCCCACGGAGATCGAGCGCAGGATCCTGCGCACGCTCTACAACGCGGACAAGGACGAGACCGGCGCCCGCGACCTCAACATCTCGGTCCGCACTTACCGCAAGCACATCGCGACGCTGATGCAGCGCCTGAACGCCGCCAACCGCTTCCAGGCGGCCCTCCTGGCACAGGAGAAGGGCTGGCTGTAGGGACGTACGTCCCGGGCGGGTCCGCCGCGCCGCCGCCGGCGGGACCCGCCCCTGAGAATTTTTTCCGGGCGGCTGTCACATCCGTGCGGCGGCGCGGGTCATAGGGGTGTCGAGCACAGCAACCCCGCCCCCGAGGAGCCCCCGATGTCCACCACCGCCACCGTCGTCACCCTGGTCGCCGCGTTCATGGCCGGTTTCTCCGGCGCCTCGATCTTCTTCGGCGCCAAGTTCACCGTCGAGCCCCTCGCCGCCTACGGTGTGCCCCGCAGCTGGTGGAACTGGCTCGGCGCCGCGAAGGCCGCCGGGGCGGCCGGTCTGGTCGCGGGACTCTTCGTCCCCGCGATCGGCGTCGCCGCCGCCATCGGGCTCGTCCTCTACTTCACCGGCGCTGTCATCACCGTGCTGCGCGCCCGCTCCTACGCCCACGTCGCGTTCCCGATGGTCTACGCCGCCCCGGCCGTCGCCGTCCTCGCCCTGATCTGAGCGGCGGGGGCGTGCGGTACCGGGTACTGCGCGTCAGCGCGGCCGCGGGGACCGGGCCACGGCGTGAACGCCGTGGCCCCCGCCGTGGCCCGGTCCTTCGCACCGCGCCGGGGCGCTCAGCCGACGCGTTCGACGCGCGCCCGCCGGATGAGGTTCTTCCCGGGCTCCCGCACCTGCTCGAAAGCCGCGTTGTTCAGCAGCGCGCAACTGCCCGACGGACCCGTCACCGTCACCGTCGTCGCCCGGCCGTTGTCCAGGTTCGTCACCTTCAGCTTCGTCCCCACCGGGAACGTCCCACTGCTCGCCGCCGGAGCACCCGCCTCACCGGACAACGTCACCGTCGACCCCGGGCAGACGACCTGCCCGGTCGCCGGCGGCACCTGCGGACCGGCCGCACCGGCACCGGGCGTGGAACCGGCCGCAGGACCCGCCGGCGCACCGGCCTGCGCTCCCCCGCCGCCCGACACGCGTTCGACGCGCGCCCGCCGGATGAGGTTCTTCCCGGGCTCCCGCACCTGCTCGAAGGCCGCGTTGTTCAGCAGCGCGCAACTGCCCGACGGACCCGTCACCGTCACCGTCGTCGCCCGGCCGTTGTCCAGGTTCGTCACCTTCAGCTTCGTCCCCACCGGGAACGTCCCACTGCTCGCCGCCGGAGCACCCGCCTCACCGGACAACGTCACCGTCGACCCGGGGCAGACGACGTCGGGGGCCGCGGCGTGGCCGGTCGCCACCGTGACGGCGACGCCGCCGGTCACCAGCGCTCCCGCGACCACGGTGAACACGAGCTTCTTCACAGGACTCATGGTCCGTTTTCTGGACACTGACACTCCTCGATCCGATGGACGCTCCCCCACGACCTGCATACGGCCCGGGGTCGGACGCGAGTTCAGTTTTGTCACCGCTCCACAAATCCGCCTGCGACAGGTTTCGGCGCGGTTCGGGTACGAGACACCGCGCACCACGCCTCCGTGACAGCGTGCGGCCCGGATCACTTCACGGGATCGGCGGTCAGTTCTTCGCGCAGCAGCTCCGGCGCGTGCCGGTAGCCCATGATCAGGACGTCGCGCACGGCCGCCTTCGACGGGTCCACGGGAAGGATCGGACGCACCGCGTGGAGGATCTGGGCGTCGGCCCAGAACATGGTGTCCATCTGCTCGGTGAGGCAGAACTCGGTGACCAGTTCCCGGTCGAGGCCGTACACCTGCGATTCCCCGCCCCGGGCGTTGAAGCGGCCCATGAGGTGGATGACCCCGAAGTCGACCTCGTCGCGGTGCGGGCCCTCGGGGGTCGGCTCGCCCGTCTCGTCCGGGGTGCTGATGATGCGGAACTGGTGGCACTGGACGTCCCAGGGGTCGTCGAGCCAGGTGTCCTCGGGGACCGGGAACCGTTCGAAGTCGGACCGCAGGAGCCGGGTGAGGAGCGGGTTGTCCAGGGTGGTGCGGCTGAGCGGTGCGACGTCGCGGTCGATGCCGCCGGCGTAGTCGTTGGCGCCCATCGACTGGAAGTAGGGGCGGTGCGGGCGCAGCCGGACCTCTCCGGTGCGGGGGACGAAGAAGAACCGGTCGTAGCGGCGTTCCCGGAACCGGGACCCGCCCTTCAGGTACTGGTCCGTCTCCAGGTTCTCCCATTCGGCGGCCAGTTCCTTGACGTGCTGCCTCAATTCGGCGTCGATGACGAGCCGGTCGGCCGGAATCAATGAATATCCACTGGTCCGCAGTTCTTCTCGCACCTTGTTCTGCATTGCTGGCTCCTCCGTGCCGGATGTCACGCACTCCTGCTCCCCGAGGTTCCCACAGTGCTGCTGACGCTGAACTGACAGGGCGGACGGGTCAGGAGGACGTCAGCCGGTCGTCACACGGCCTGTGGTTCACTCGGCCGGTATGACAGAACAATTGGTGTCCTCACCCAGATCGGAACGCCGCTCGGTTCTGGAAGAAATCGTCGTGGCGGAATTCAAGACGGCACTGCTCATGCCCGAAGACGAGGAGCTGCCGCTGGAGGACAGCTTCTTCGAGCTGGGCATGACGTCCTTGCTGCTCACTCTGGTCAAGCAGCGGCTGGAGGGGCAGCTGGGGCGGGGCATCAGCAGCACGGCCCTGTTCAACCAGCCCACCGTCGAGCGGTTGACGGATTATCTGGCCTCCGAAGTACTGGCCGACATCTTCGACGCGAACTGAGAGAGGCGGCCGCCATGCCGGGAATGCCGAATCCTCCGGGAAATCCGGATCCGGACCTGCTGGAAAGGCTCGAAGCGGCGGAGGAGACGATCCGCCGGCAGCAGGGCGAGCTCGGGCAGTTCCTCCTGGAGAAGCACGAGCCGATCGCGGTGGTCGGCATCGGAATGCGTTTTCCCGGCGGGAACGATTCCCTTTCGGCTCTGGATTCCTTCCTGCGGGACGGCCGTTCCGGAATCGGGCCGCTGCCGCGCGACCGTTGGGTTCCGGAGGTGGCCGGGGGTGACATCACGGCGGTCGCCGGTGGTTTTCTCGACCGTATCGATGAATTCGATGCCCAGTTCTTCAACATTCCGCCGAAGCAGGCCCCTTTCATCGATCCGCAGCAGCGGCTGCTGCTGGAGACGGTGTGGCAGGCCCTGGAGGACGCCAACATCGATCCGGCCGGCCTGCGGCACGGCGACGGCGGTGTCTACGTGGGGGCTTCGCCGCTGGACTTCGCGCTGGAGCTGGAAGGGCTCTCCGACGAGCAGCTCGACGGGAGCCTGACGACCGGGCTCGGCGGGTATTCGATGTCCGGCCGGCTCTCGTACTTCCTCGGCCTGCGCGGTCCGAGCCTGACGACGGACACGGCGTGCGCGGCCTCGCTGACCGCGCTGCACCTGGCGGTCGAGGGGCTGCGGCGCCGCGAGTGCGGCATCGCGCTGTGCGCGGCGGTGAACGCGCTGCACAATCCGCGCTCGTTCGTGATCCTCTCGCACGGCCAGATGCTCGCTCCCGACGGGCACTGCAAGACCTTCGACGAGAGCGCGGACGGTTACGCGCGCGCCGAGGGCTGCGGGGCGCTGGTGCTGAAGCGGCTGTCGGACGCGCTGGCGGACGGTGACACGGTGCTGGCGCTCGTACGGGGCACGGCGATCGGGCAGGACGGCGAGAGCGCGGGCCTCAGCGCGCCCAACGGCACGGCGCAGGAGGCCGTGATGCGGGCCGCGCTGGCCAACGCGCGGCTGGAGCCGGGCGACATCCAGTACGTGGAGGCGCACGGGACGGGGACGCCGCTGGGCGACCCGATCGAGCTCGGTTCGGTCAACGGGGTGTTCGGTGCCTCGCACGACGCGGAGAACCCGCTGACGATCGGCTCCCTGAAGGCCAACATCGGGCACATGGAGCCCGCGGCCGGGCTGGGTGCGGTGATCAAGGTGATCACGCAGATGCGGGCGGGGTCCTTCTTCCCGCACGTGTGGCGGAACCTGTCCGGGCGGATCCCCTGGGAGACGTACCCGATCACGGTGGCGACGGAGCAGCGGCCGTGGGAGGCGCCGGTGCGCCGGGCCACCGTCAACGGCTTCGGCGTCGCCGGGGCCATCGCGGTGGCGGTACTGGAGGAGGCCCCGCGGACCGGGCCGGCACCGGAACGCCCGGCGCAACAGGCGCAGGAGCAGGAACAGGAGCGGGAGCAGGAGCAGGAGCAGGAGCAGGACCGGCCGCAGGAGCGGGCACGGCCCGGGCAGGTCTTCACCCTGTCGGCGAAGTCGCGGCCGGCGCTGCGCCTACAGGCCGAGCGGTACGCGCGCTTCCTCGCCGCGCACCCCGGTACCGGCCTGGCGGACCTGTGCCGGACCCGCGCCACGGGCCGCTCGCACTTCCGGTACCGGGCGGCGGCGGCCGTCGCCGGCACGGGCGACCTGGGCGCCCACCTGGAGCGGTGGAGCGCCCCGCCGCGCGGGGAGGAGAAGCCGGACGCCTTCCGCAAGGTGGCCTTCCTGTTCACCGGCTCCGGTTCGCAGTACGTGGGCATGGGACGGTCCCTGTACGGCCGCTTCCCCGAGTTCACCCGGTACGTGGACGAGTGCGACGCCCTCTTCGCCCCGCTGCTCGGGCGTTCCGTGGCCGCCGTGATGTTCGGCGAGGCGCCCGACGCCGAGGAGACCCTGGCCCGTACGTCCTTCACGCACGCGGCGCTGTTCACCCTGGAGTACGCGCTGGCCCGGCTGTGGCTGTCGTGGGGGGTGCGGCCCGGGGTGCTGATCGGGCACAGCGTCGGGGAGATCGTGGCGGCGACGGTGGCCGGGCTGTTCACGCTCGCCGACGGGATCACCTTCCTCGCCGCCCGGTCCGCGCTGATCGAATCGGTGTCGGCGGCGGAGCCGGGCGGCATGGCGGCGGTGTCGGCGGCGGCGGACGAGGTGCGGCCGCTGCTGAAGGTCTGGCCGGACCTGGCGGTCGCGGCGGTCAACGCGCCCGGCCAGTGCGTGATCTCGGGCGGGGAGGGGTCGCTGGCCGAGGCGGTCGAGTCGCTGCGCGAACGGACGTGGACGGTCACGCCGTTGCAGGTGACGGCCGCGTTCCACTCGCCGCTGATGGCCGGGGTGTCCGAGCCCCTGGCGGAGGTGCTGGGCCGGATCTCCTTCCACGAACCGCGGCTGCCCCTCGTGTCGAACCTGACGGGGCGGATCGCGTCGCCGGCGGAGCTGGCCACCCCCGAGTACTGGGTGCGGCACGTGACCGAGACGGTCGAGTTCGCGGCCGGGGTGCGCGCCGTCGCGGAGCGCGGCCGGCACGTGTTCCTGGAGGTCGGGCCGTCGTCAGCGCTGACCTCGCTGGCCCGGCGCTGCGTCCCGCAGGAGCAGCACCGCTGGCTGAGCTGCCTGCGTGCCAAGGACACCACCGGCGCCTCGCTGGACGCCGCGCTGGCGGGTGCCTACACGGCCGGGCTGAACATCGCCTGGGGCGAGGTGTACGCGGGCGGCCCCGGGCGGCGGATCCCGCTGCCGGGGTACGCCTTCGACCGGCGCCGCTACCGGCTCCCCGCCCGCCCGGCGGCGCGCGGGACCGCCGACACCCATCCACTGCTGGGCCCTGAGGTCCAACGGGACGGCGGGCAGCGGGAGTTCACGGCGCGCATCAGTGCGGGACGGCCCGCGTACCTGGCGGACCACACGATCGGCGGGCAGGCGTTCCTGCCCGCGGCCGGATACCTGGAGCTGCTGCTCGCGGTACAGGACGAGGTCCACGGCGACACCGGGCGGGCGGTGGAGGACGTGCGCTTCCACGAGGCGCTGTTCCTGACCGACCGGCCGACGCTGCTGCTGACCCGGGTGCGGCCCGGGCCGGGCGGGCGGCTGGCCGTGGAGGTGTCGAGCCGGCCGGCCGACGAGGCCGGGGGCGCCGAACGGCTGCACGCGACGGCGTGGATCGCGGCGGCGGCGGAGCGGGCGGGCAGCGGACTCGCGGGCCCGGGCCGGGAGCTGCTGGGCCTGCTCGGGGCGATGGAGGACGAGGAGCCGGCGCGGGTACTGGACGGCGAGGAGGTACGGGCCGCGTACGGGCGGGCCGGGCTCACGTACGGGCCGCAGTTCAGCCGGACCCGCCGGGTGGCGGCGTACGGCCCGGACTTCGCGGTGGCGGAGCTATCGGGGGCGGACGTCTCCCGGGCGGAGCACCTGCCGCCGCCGGTGCTGGACGGGGCGACGCACGCGCTGGCCGCGCTCACCGACGACGGAAACCGGTACGTGGCCACGAGCGTGGCCCGGCTGCGGGCCTTCAAGAAGCCGCGCGGGGAGGTGCTGCGGTCCGCCGCGCGGGTGCGGCGCGCCGCGGATCCCGTCGTCGGCGCGGGCGGTGACCCGGCGTTCACCCTGGACGTGCTGCTGCTGGACGGCGGGCCCACGGGCGGCCGGCCGGTGATGGAGCTGTCCGGGATGGGCTTCACCCGGCTTCCGGACCGCCCGGCCCCGGCGGCGGACACCGCCCGGGAGGCGGAGCTCGCGGCGGCCGCGGCGCCCCTCGACCCGGCGGTCCTGGCGCAGGCCCCGCCGGAGGAACGGCACGGCGTGCTGGTCGCGCTGGTCCGGGGCACGGTCGCCGCGCTGCTCGCGATCGACGACCCGGAGTACGTGGACACCCGGGCGGGCTTCCTGGAGCTGGGCGTGGACTCGCTGACGGCGATCGTGCTGAAGAGCCGGCTGGAGGCGCGGCTGCGCGTCCCGCTGCTCTCGTCGACGGTGTTCGACCACCCGTCGGTGGAGGAACTCGCCGCCCACCTGGGCCGGACCCTCGCCCCGGAACCGGCCGCGCACCCGGCCCCCTGAGCCGGCCGGCCCGACCCGCCCGCCCACCCACCACACGACCACACGGACGACACGACGGGGGATCCCCATGGACGACGAAGACAACCACCGTACGGAGGACCGGACGCTGGCCGCCCGCGCGGCGCTGCACGCCCGGACCCGGCCCGATCACCCGGCGGTGATCTGCGAGGGCCGCACGCTCACCTACGGCGAGCTGCACCGGGAGAGCAACCGGACCGCGCACGCGCTGCTGGCCGCGGGCCCCGCCGCCGGGATGCGGGTGGGCTACCTGGGCCGGGAGTCGGAGCACTACTACGACCTGGCGCTGGGCTGCGCGAAGAGCGGTGCGGTGCTGGTGCCGGTCAACTCGCGGCTGACGCCCGGCGAGGTCGAGCACGTGCTGCGCGATTCGCAGGCCGGGCTGCTCTTCGTGGAGCGGGAGTTCCGGCCGGTCGTGGACAAGCTGCTGCCGCTGCTGCCCGAGCTGCGGCAGGTCGTGGAGATGGACTCCGACCGGCACGTGGCGGGCGGGTTCCTGGAGTGGAAGGCGGGGCGGCCGGACAGCGAGCCGTCGGCGGCGGGCGCGGCCGGGTTCGACGACGCGGTGGCGCAGTTGTACACGAGCGGGACGACGGGCCTGCCGAAGGGCGTGGTGCTGGCGCAGCGGACGTTCTTCACCTTCATCGCCGACACGCGGGCGCAGGGGGTGGACTGGATCGACTGGCGGCCCGAGGACCGTGGGCTGAGCTGCTTCCCCGGCCTGCACACCTCCGGCTTCGGCTGGTTCATGCACGCGTTCAACGCCGGCGCCACGACGGTGATCATGCGTCAGTTCATCGCGGACGAGGCGACCCGGCTGATCGGAGCGCACCGGATCACGACGCTGTGGGCGGCGCCCGCGATGCTGCGGATGATGCTGACCGAGCGGGGTACGACGCGGGAGACGTTCCGGTCGCTGCGCAAGGTGGTGTACAGCGGGTCGCCGATCGACCGCGAGCTCCTGCTGACCTGCATCGACGTACTGGGCTGCGAGCTGGCGCAGGGGTATTCGTCGGCGGAGGCGGGCAGTTTCGTGACCTGTCTGGCGCCGGCGGACCACACCCCGGACAGCCGGGTGCTGGGTTCGGCGGGGCGGGCGTGTCCCGGCAACGAGGTGCGGATCCTGGACGAGGACGGCAACGAGCTGCCGCCGGGCGGGGTCGGACGGGTCGTCGTCAAGAGCCCGGCGCGTTTCCTCGGGTACTGGCGGCTGCCGGAGGTGACGGCACGGTCCCTGTCGGGCGAGTGGCTGTCCATGGGGGACATGGGTCACCTCGACGCGGACGGCTACCTGTTCCTGGTGGACCGGGTCAACGACACGATCATCGTCGCGGGTCAGAACATCTATCCGACCGAGGTCGAGAACGCGCTGCGGGAGCATCCGGCCGTCGAGGAGGTCTCCGTGTACGGGGTTCCGCACCCGGAGTGGGGCGAGGCGGTGCGGGCCGCGGTGGTGCTGCGTCCGGGCGCCGCGGCCACGCCGCGGGACTTCCTGAGGTTCCTCAACGGCAGGATCGCCGGGTTCAAGATCCCCACGGGCTACGACCTGGTCGGGGCGCTGCCGCGCAACCCCACCGGGAAGGTGCTGCGGCGGGTGCTGCGGGAGCGGTTCACCGCCCCGCGGGCCGATGCCGCCGCGCCCGCGGTGTAACCGGCGTGGACGGGACCGTCGTACGGCCGGCCGCGACCGCGGGTCCGCTGCCCGAGGTGCAGGGCGCGGCGCGGTGGCTGCATCCGGCCGACGCCGAACCGGACGGCGAGGTACGGCTGTTCCTGCTGCACCACAGCGGGGGCGGGGCCTCGATGTACCGGGAGTGGGCGGGGCTGCTGCCGTCGGTGGCGTGCCGGGCGGTGCAGCTGCCCGGGCGGCAGGAGCGGCGCCGGGAGGCCCCGTACACGCGGCTCGGTCCGCTGGCGGAGGCCCTGGCCCGGGTGGTGTCCGACGAGCCGGACGAGCGCCCGTACGCGGTGTTCGGCCACTCGATGGGGGCGCTGCTGGGGTACCGGCTGACGGTGGAGCTGGAGCGGCGGGGCCTGCCGGCGCCGGTGCTGCTCGCGGTGTCGGGCTGGGCTCCGGCCGGGTTCTCGGCGCCGGCCGGGCTGTCGGCCGATCCGCTGGAGGCGCTGCGGCTGCTGGGCGGGCTGCCCGCGGCGGTCGAGGGCGATCCGGCGCAGCTGGCGGCGGCGGTCCGGGCGATGGGCGCGGACGCCGCGGTGTGCGCGGACCGGCCGGAGGACGGGGCGGCCGTGGGCTGCCCCGTCGTCGCGTACTGCGGGCGGGAGGATCCCCTCCTCGCGCCCGGGGCCATGCGGTCGTGGGCGGGCCGGACTCCGGAGTACCTGGGGTGCCGGACCTTTCCGGGGGACCACTTCTACCTGCGGACCCACGCCCGCGCCATCACGGCCGACCTGGCCCAGCTGCTGCCGCGGTACGCCGCGGGGCGCTGAGCGGGCGGCCCCGCACGGCGACCACGCCGACCCCATCGACCCATCGGCCCGTCGCCCCGTCGACCCAGGAGGTTTCCCCATGCTGCCCCGACCGAACGAACTCCTCGCGCGCTACGTCGCGTTGTGGAACGAGACCGATCCGGCGCGCCGGCGCGAGAGGGTGGAGGCCCTGTACGCGCCGGACGCCGTGTACGTGTTCTACCGCAAGGATCCGATCCGCGGTCACGCGGCGATCCTCGACCAGCTGGCGTACACGCACCAGGTGTACGGGCCGATGGGCTACGAGTTCCGGTCCTCGAACAACGCGACCGGCCACCACGACGTCGTCCGGTTCAACTGGGTGATGGTCTCGGCGGCCACGGGCGAGATGGAGATGTCGGGCCAGGACATCGTCGTGCTCGCCGAGGACGGGCGAATTCAGGCCGACTACCAGTTCCACGACCGCATGCCCTCGTCGTTCGTCTACGACGACGGCTACGAGGAGCACGGCGTGGCGGTACGGGCGGCCCGGCCGCGGCGGACCGGTGTCGCGGGCCCCTGACCGGGGGCGGACGCGCACGCACCCCGGCCCCGCGGCATCGACGTGCCGCGGGGCCGGTCGCGTACCGGATGGTGCGTCAGTGCGCGGCGGCCGTCACGGTGTCCGGGCAGTACTGCCGCAGGAGGAGCTCGGTGGTGGCGACGGCCATGCGGGCCGGGCCGGCCGCGCCGAGGACCTCGCCGTTGGCGAGGAGGCCCCCGACGATGAGCATCAGCGTGTCGGCCAGGGCGTCCGGGTCCTCGGCCCCGGCCTGGGCGCCGCGGTCGCGGAGCCAGTTGCGCAGGCCCGTGAGGTGCAGTTTCGCCTCCTGGCGACCCGGGTGCCGCGGGTCGCGGAACTCGCTGGAGGTGTTGTAGTAGATGCAGCCGTGGAAGTCCGGTTCCTGGACGCTGGTGTGGAAGAACTCCATCAGGGCCAGGATCTGGCGGGCAGGGTCGCCGGTGTGGGGCGCCGTGACCTCCTCGGCCCGCTCCCACCACTGGGCGTCGCTCTCGCGGAGCCAGGCGGCGATGAGTTCGTCCTTGCTGGCGAACTCGCGGTAGAGCAGGCTCTTGCCGACTCCGGTCGCGTCGATCACCTGCTGCATGCCGACGGCCCGGACCCCCTGTTCACCGAAGAGTTTGGCCGAAGCCTCCAGAATCCGCCGCCGCGTGCCTGGTGCCGGTGTGCGCGCCATGTCTGAACTCCTTCCCCTCTCCCCCGCGGATCCCAGCATACGTTTGACACAGGGGTTTGTGAGCGCTAGAAATGGACCGATCAGTCCGGGACTGATCGGTCCGTCATTCTTCCTGTTGCGCTCACCGCTTCCGACGACACTCCGATCGGAGTCTGATCATGACCGAGGCATCCCCCACCTCTCCTCCTGTCGCACGGGCGTTACCGCCCGCTCCCGCGGTCAAGAGCCTTCCGCTCCTGCTCCTGGTCGTGTGCGCGGTGCAGTTCCTCGACGCGATGGACATCGCGAGCATGGGACCGGCCCTCCCCCTGGTCCAGGCGGACCTGGGGATGTCCACCTCCGCGCTCCAGTGGGTCGTATCGGCCTACGCGCTCGGCTTCGGCGGCTTCCTGCTGCTGGGCGGCCGGCTGGCCGACCTCTACAACCGCAAGAAGCTGCTGATCGGCTGGCTGGTGGTCTTCGTGGTCGCCAGCATCCTGGGCGGCATCGCCGACGACGGCGTGGTCCTCGTCGTCGCCCGGCTCCTCAAGGGCATCAGCGCCGGCATCACCGCGCCGGCCGCCATGGCCATCCTGCTCGACGCCTTCCGTGACGAGCAGTCACGCAACAAGGCCCTCGGCACCTTCCTCGCGGTCGCCTCGGCCGGTTACTCCCTCGGTCTGATCCTCGGCGGCCTGATGGCGGGCGTCTCCTGGCGGCTCGTCCTCTTCGCCCCCGCCGTCGCGGGCGTGCTGGTCGCCCTGCTCGCCGCTTCGGTCGTCCCCTCGCAGCAGGACGCGGGCAAGCGCGGCAGCATCGACATCCTCGGCGCCGTCACCGTGACGGCCGGAGCCGTGGCCCTCGTGTACGGGCTCAGCCGGGCCGCCAGCGACGGCTGGGGCGACGCGCAGACGATCGGCTCGCTCCTCGCCGCCGCCGTGCTCTTCCCGCTGTTCGCCGTCGTCGAGAGCCGGCACCCGGCCCCGCTGGTCCCGCTGTCCGTCTTCCGCAAGGGCCAGCTGACCCGCGCACTGGTCGCCATGCTCTTCTTCGGCGCCTACGTCTCCTTCCAGTTCGTCCTGACCCTCTACTACCAGGAGCAGCTGGGCTGGAGCCCGCTCCAGGCCGGACTCGCCTTCCTCCTCGGCGGCGTCCTGACCGCCGGCACCGCCCGCTACGGCGCCGCGCTGGTCACCAAGTACGGCGCCTGGCCCGTCGCGACCGGCGGCCTGGTCCTGCTGAGCATCGGCTACCTCGGCTGGGTCCTGCTGCTCGGTCAGGTCGACCCGCTGGTCACCCTGTTCGCCCAGCAGCTGCTCGGCGGCCTCGGCTTCGCCGCGGTCTACCCGGCGCTGAACATCGCCGCCGTCGGCACCGCCGCCCCGGACGAGCAGGGTCTGGTGTCCGGCCTCTTCAACGCCGGCGCGCAGATCGGCAACGGCGTGGTCATCGCGATCACCGCCACCGCCTTCTCCCTCTCCGCCGGCGGGACCGCCCCCTACCGGGCCGGCCTGTGGACCGTCACGGCCATCACCCTCGCCGTGACCGCCGTGGCCCTCGCGGGCGCCGCCCGCTACCGCAAGTCCGCCACCGCCTGACCGGACCCGGGGGCGCCGCCGCGGCCGCGCCCCCGCCCCCCGAACGCCGTGCAACACGTCAGGCGCACCCATTGGATCCCCCGCATCCGGCGCCGGACGTGTTGCACGGCATTGTCGTGTTTGCCCCCGGGTACGACGCCCCCGCGTCGGGCGGGGGCTTCATTGACATGCTCCTACCTGACCAAGTACGGTCGGGACCGATCGGTCCACTAGGAATTCAGTCTCGTTCCGGACGTATATGACTCGCCCGGCGCCCGTGCACACGACACCGTTCTCTTTCCATCTCGCGGGGAGATGTTTGTGTTGCTGTTCTCAGTCCTAGGTTCCATAGAGATAATGAAGCACCGCGGCGCCGTACGGCTCGGCGGCGCCATGCAGCAGACCCTTCTCGCGGCCCTGCTGGCCGCCGGCGGATCGCTCGTCACGGTCGACGCCCTCATCCTCGAACTGTGGGGCACCACTCCCCCCGCCAAGGTCGAGAACGCCCTCCAGGCGCAGGTCAGCAGGGTCCGCAGGACGCTTTCGGCCGTCGAGCCCGACCGCGAGGGATCCCGGGTGGTGACCAGCACCTCGGGCTACATGTTCCTCTTCGACCGGTGGGAACTCGACGCCTACTTATTCCTCGACACCGTGGACGCCATCCACGCGCGGACCGGAAACGACAGCCTCTCCGAACACCGGCAGAACATCGCCGACCTCCGCGAAGGACTTTCGCGCTGGCGGGGGCCCGTATTCGGCGGACTCGCGGGCGGCCCGATCTGCCGGACGGCTTCCGCGAGATATCTGGAGGCGAGGAATTCGGCACTGATTCTGCTCTACGATCTAGAACTCCGCACCGGCGGACACGAGCGGATTCTCCCGGAGCTCACGGAGCTCTACTCCCGCAACCCGAACCACGAGCAGTTCTGCATGCTCCTCATGCGGGCGCTCTACCGCTCGGGCCGGCAGCTCGACGCCCTGACGGTGTACCGGCAGTGCCGGCACAACATGATCGAGTCCCAGGGCATCGAACCCTCCCCCGTCCTGAGCCAGTACGAGCGGGCGATCCTCACCCACGACCCGATGCTGCTCCAGGACGAGCCCTACTGGCCCGTGCCCGCCCTCGCCGCGAGCTAGGACGACGGCCATGGCCGGCGCTGACGCCGACGCCGGTGTGCTGCTCCTGATCGCGCACGGCAGCCGCGATCCGCGGCACGCGGCGACCGTACGGGCCCTCACCCGCCGGGTCCGGTCGATGCGGCCCGGACTGCGCGTGAGCACGGCCTTCCTGGACTTCGACCCGCCCTGCGTACCGGGGGAGCTGGACCGGATGGCCCACTTCGGCGCCCGGCGGGTGGTGGCGCAGCCCCTGCTCCTGACCCGCGCCTTCCACGCGAGGACCGACCTGCCCGACGCGCTGCGCGGGGCCCCGGCGTCCCTCTCCGTACGGCAGGCCGGGGTGCTCGGACCGCACGCCCTGCTGACCGCCGCGCTGGAACGCCGGCTCACCGAGGCGGGCCTGGACCCCGGCGACCGCGCCGCGACCTCCGTGGTGCTCGCCTGCGCCGGCACCACCGACCCGCAGGCCGTCGCCCTGCTCGCCGGGACCGCCCGGCAGTGGCGGCGCACCGGCTGGTACGACGTACGCCCCGCCTTCGCCTCCGGCGGCGCCTTCCCCCGTACCGGGGACGCCGTACGGGCCCTGCGCGCCGACGGCGCCCGGCGGGTGGCGGTGGCCCCCTACGTCCTGGCCCCGGGCAGGCTCCCGGACCGGATCGCGGACGGCGCCGCCGAGGGCGGCGCGGACCTCCTCGGGGCCGTCCTGGGCGCCGCGCCCGAACTCGCCCGGCTCGTACTGCGCCGGTACGACGCCGCCGTACGCGCCCCGGCCCTGACGGGCTGACACCGACGGGTCATCTCCGCCCGGGCGTAGGGGACCCGGTGCTCCTTGCGGCGCCCTTGCGGCGCGGGCGGCCGGCGCCGGTGGCCGGCGCGGCGAGCAGCCCGCGGCGGCGGAGCATCCGGCGCTCCACCGGGCAGAACACCAGCAGGTCGACGGCGATGCCGACCAGCAGGATCAGCCCGATGGCGAGGAAGATCCGCGCCATGTCCGAGGTCTCGCGCCCCGACTCCAGCAACTGGCCGAGGCCGAGGCCCAGGTCGGGGGAGCTGGCGATGATCTCGGCGGCCATCAGGGAACGCCACGAGAAGGCCCAGCCCTGCTTCAGCCCGGCCAGGTAGCCGGGGAACGCGGCGGGCATCACGATGTGCCGGGCGCCGCGCAGCCCGGTCGCACCGAGGGAACGGCCGGCCCGCAGGTACAGCGGCGGGACCTGGTCGATGCCGGAGACGAGGCCGTTGGCGATGGAGGGGGTGGCGCCGAGCAGGATGACGGCGTACATCATCGAGTTGTTCAGGCCGAGCCACAGCACCGCCGGGGGCACCCAGGCCACCGACGGCAGCGACTGGAGCCCCGACAGGACGGGGCCGATCGCGGCGCGCACGGTCTTCACCCGGGAGACGAGCAGGCCCAGCGGCGTGCCGATGGCCAGGGCCAGCAGGAAGCCGGACAGGCCGCGCCAGATGCTGGTCCACACGACGTCCAGGAGGGTGCCGCGCAGCCACAGGTCGGACAGGCTGTCCCACACCGCGGCGGGCGGCGGCAGCATGTAGTCGTCGGTGACCTGCGCGAGGGTGAGGGCCTGCCACACCGTCAGGACCAGGACGACGGCGAGCAGCGGCGGCAGCGCCTTGGCCGCGAGGACCCGCCGCAGCGGGGTGCGGGTGTCCTGGTGGGTGTCGAGCGCGTCCAGCCCGGCCAGTTCGTTCGCACCGGGCCGGGGCCCGAGGTCAGTGGCGGCCATGGCGGCGGATCTCCCCACGCAGGTGTTCGGTGATCTCCAGGGACAGGTCGGCGACGTCGGTGTCCTCGGTGCGGCGCGGCTGCGGGATGTCCACGGTCCATTCCTTCGCGACGCGTCCGGGCCGGGAGGAGAGGAGGACCACGCGCTGGGCGAGGCGGACGGCTTCGCGGACGTTGTGGGTGACGAAGAGGACGGAGAGGTTCGTCTCGGCCCAGATGCGGGTGAGTTCGCCGTGGAGCACGTCGCGGGTGATGGCGTCGAGGGCGGCGAACGGCTCGTCCATCAGGAGCAGTCGGCTGTCCTGGGCGAGGGCGCGGGCGAGGGCGACGCGCTGGCGCATGCCGCCGGAGAGTTCGTGGACGCGCTTGCCGTACGAGCCGCCGAGCCGGACCAGTTCCAGCAGCCGCTCTGCCTCGGGCCCCCGGTCGGCCTTGGCGACCCCGCGCAGACGCAGGGCGAGCTCGATGTTCTTGCCCGCGGTCAGCCACGGGAAGAGGGCGTGCTCCTGGAACATCAGCGCGGGACGGCCCTCGGTGGCGATGGTCCCGCCGGTCGGCTCGTCCAGTCCCGCGACCAGGTTGAGCAGGGTGGACTTCCCGCACCCGGAGGCCCCGAGGAGGGTGACGAACTCGCCGGGGCCGACGTCGAGGGTGATGTCGTCCAGGACCGTCTGGGGGCCGGCGCGGCCGGGGAAGGACTTCGAGACGTGTTCGATGCGGACGGCGCTGCGGACCGCCGTGGTGTTCTCCGCGTTGACCAGAGCGGTCGCCATCGCCGGTCACCTCCCTTGGTCGTCGGTGCCCGCGCCCGGGGTGACGGCGGGCTTGTGCAGGGAACCGAGGACCTTGTTCAGCGGCCCGAGGTCGTAGATGCCGGTCAGGTCGGGCTCCTCCAGCAGGCCGGCCGCGACCGCGTGACCGGCCTGGGCCCGCAGGGTCGCGGCGAGGGGGTCGTCGGTGACGAGGATGCCGGGCCAGGCCCGGTCGATGACCCCGGCCTCCAGCTCCTTGCCGCTCAGGGACTTCAGGGCGGCGTTGGCGGAGGCCTTGGCCCGGTCCGGGTCTGCGTTGATCCATTCGTTGGTCTTCACCGTGCCGCGCAGCACCGCCTCGACGACGTCCGGATGCGCCTTCAGGAACTTCTGCGACACGATCACGTTCGTGATCACGAAGGTGCCGCCGGGCCACAGGTCCCGCTCGTCGAGGAGCACCCTGGCGCCTTCGGCGACCAGTTTGGAGGCCGTCGGTTCCGGTACCCAGGCTCCGTCGACCGAGCCGGACCGGTAGGCGTCCGGGGTGATCGTGTTGTCCGTGCGGACGACGGACACGTCCCCCTTGCCGCTGGTCGCGTCGACCTTCCAGCCGCGTGCGGAGATCCAGTGGAGGAAGGCGACGTCCTGGGTGTTGCCGAGCTGCGGGGTGGCGATCCGGCGGCCCTTGACGTCGTCGGGCGTTGTGATCCTCGCCGGGTTCACGACGAGTTTGACGCCGCCGGAAGCGGACCCGGAGATGATGCGCAGGTTCTCGCCCTTGGACTTGGCGTAGCCGTTGACCGCGGGTGAGGGCCCGATGAAGCCGATGTCGACGGAGCCCGCGTTGAGGGCCTCGATCTCGGCCGGGCCCGCGTTGAAGGTGACGGTCTTCAGGGTGGTGCCGCCCAGTTCCTTCTGGATCAGGCCTTCGCGCACGCCGACCAGGGCGGTCGCGTGGGTGAGGTTGGGGAAGTAGCCGAGCCGTACGGAGTCCGCCGAGAGCTCCTCGCCGACGGCGGCCACCGGAGCCTGCGGGCCGGGCGCCGACTCGGCGGCCTTGGAGCCGTAGCCGCAGGCGGTCGCGGCGCACGCGAGGAGGAGCAGGCAGAGCGGGGCGGCGGTACGGCGAGGACGGCGCGGTGAGGGCATCGTCAGGGGGTCCGTTCGTTCTCGGTGAAGGCATCGCCCGCCATGCCCGCGGTCAGGGTGGTTCCGTCGGCGGGGTCGATCAGCAGGAAGGACCCGGTGCGGCGGGAGTCGGCGTAGGCGTCGAGCGCGAGGGGCTCGGCGGTGCGGACGACGACGCGGCCGATGTCGTTGGCGACGAGCCGGCCGGGGTTCAGGTGCTGGGACAGGTCGTCGAGGGTCAGCCGGGAGGGGATCTCCTTGACGATCGCCTTCACCGTGCGCGTCGTGTGCTTGACGAGGACGCGCTGGCCGGGGGTGAGGGGCCGGTCGGCGACGTGACAGACCGTCGCGGTGATCTCCCGGGTGGATTCGGGAGGGCTCGTGGAGGGGGCGATGAGGTCGCCGCGGGAGATGTCGATGTCGTCCTTGAGCCGGAGCGTGACCGACTGGGGGGCCCGGGCGATGTCGACGCTCTCGCCGAGGGCGTCGATGCCCTCGATGACGGAGGTGCGGCCCGAGGGCAGGACGGTGACGGCCTCGCCGACGCGCAGGACGCCGGAGGCGATCTGGCCGGCGTAGCCGCGGTAGTCCGGGTGCTCGGCGGACTGGGGGCGGATCACGTACTGGACGGGGAAGCGGGCCGGGCAGGCGGTGAGGTCGTGGCTGACCGGGACCGTCTCCAGGTGCTCCAGGACGGTCGGGCCGCCGTACCAGTCCATGTTCGCCGACGGTTCCACGACGTTGTCGCCGGCCAGCGCCGAGATCGGGATCGCGGTGCACCACTCCTCCCGGGGGCCGCCCCCGGACCCCCAGCCGGGCACGCCGAGGTCGGAGGCGTAGGCGGTGAATTCCTCGGCGATGGTGGCGAAGACGGATTCCCGGTAGTCGACGAGGTCCATCTTGTTGACGGCGAGGACGACGTGGGGGACGCGCAGGAGGGCGGCGACGGCGGCGTGGCGGCGGGTCTGTTCGATGACGCCGTTGCGGGCGTCGACGAGGACCACGGCGAGGTCGGCGGTGGAGGCGCCGGTGACCATGTTGCGGGTGTACTGCACGTGCCCGGGGGTGTCGGCGAGGATGAACCGGCGGCGGGCGGTGGCGAAGTAGCGGTAGGCGACGTCGATGGTGATGCCCTGCTCGCGTTCGGCGCGCAGGCCGTCGGTGAGGAGGGCGAGGTCGGGGGCTTCCTGGCCGCGCCGGGCGGAGACGGCCTCGACGGCCTCCATCTGGTCGGTGAGGACCGACTTCGAGTCGTGCAGGAGCCGCCCGACGAGGGTGGACTTGCCGTCGTCGACGGAACCGGCGGTCGCGAAGCGCAGCAG
>NZ_JBEXPG010000084.1:0-35983 GCF_040611935.1 Streptomyces sp. NPDC006512
GAAGCGACGCGAACGAAGTGAGCGCCCTTGAGGGACCGGACCGAAACGGAAGGACAGTGGACTGACGGGCAGCCCCCGACACACACCCGACCCCACCGAGGGGGTACCGCCCACCCCCACCCCGACCAGCCACCTCCCACCCCCACCAGCCCCGCACCCCTGCCCCGCCCGCCTGTGCCGTCGTACGCTGAGATGATGAGAACTCCGCGTCAGGCAGCCAGGATTGTCGTGCTCTCCCCCAGCGGGTCGGTGTTCCTGTTCCGGGAGAACAACAGCGAAGTCGGCATCCACTGGCTGCCGCCGGGCGGGGGGATCGATCCCGGTGAGACCCCCGAGGAGTGCGTGCGGCGCGAGCTGCGCGAGGAGACCGGGTGGACCGACCTGGAGCCCGAGCGGCTGCTGTGCACGTGGGAGCACGACTTCACCCACCAGGGCGTGCCGGTCCGTCAGCACGAGCACATCTACGTCACCACCGGCCCCGCGCGCGAACCCAGGCTCGAAGCCCCCGGCATCCACTGGCAGTGGGTCTCCCCGGAGCGGCTGGCCACGCTCGGCGAACCGCTCTGGCCGCCGCGCCTGCCGGACCTGCTTTCCGGCCGCCCGGCGGAGCCGGTGCACCTGGGATTGCTGGCGTAGGCGGGCGGGCCGGGCCGCACGGGCCGGCCCGGGGAGGTTCAGCGCTTCGCGGTGGCCTTCGCGTAGAGCTGGGCCGCGTAGTCGCCGAGGACCGTGCTCGTGGAGACGTCGTCGGTGTCGCCGCCCGTCAGAATGCCGATGATCTTGCCGTCGCGGCCGATCCAGGCGCTGCCGCTCGTGCCGCCCGGGAAGTCGGCGCAGTCGAAGCGCTGTTCCGTCGGGCTGAGCCGGACGGAGAGGGACGTGCAGGTGCGGGGGACCTTGCGGTCGGCGGGGTAGCCCGTCACCGTGACCTCCTCGCCGGCGCGGCCGGAGGTGTCCAGGGGGGCTGCGCCGGTGACGTCCTCGATCGTGCGGCCCTTGTCGTCGGGGGCGAGGCGGGCGAAGGCGAGGTCGTAGTCGTCGTCCGTGTCCTCGGCCCAGCGGTCGTCCTCGAAGACCTGCTCGATCTTCCACGTGCCGTACGGGGCAACGCCGTTCGCGTACGCGGGTGCGAAGACGGCGCCGCCCGCGCTGTCGCGCTGTACCCCGGCGAGCAGGCAGTGGCCGGCGGTGACGATGAGGTTCTTGCCGGGGCTCTGGACGACCGTCGCGGTGCAGAAGTGGTCGCCGTCGAGGCCGCCGGTGAAGAGGGCGCCGGTGAAGGCGGCGGGCCCGCCGGGCTTGGGCGTCACGGGAGTCGGCGGCGGGGTCGACAGCTGCGGTTTCGACGCTTGCGATCGCGACGGGCCGGTGGGAGCGGACGAGGGTGCGGCGGCCTTGGCCCGTGCGGGCGCGGCCGCTTCGGGTGGCGGCGCCAGCTCGGCCACCGCCGCGGAGGCGCCCAGCGCCGCCGCGGCACACAGAACCGCCGTGATGACGGACCGCTTGTCCACCGCCATGATCCCTCCCCGCTTTGCCCCGGCGAAGCATGCCTCGTGGGCGGGGCGGGGTGCAAGATCCGGATCCGTAGGGTGGCTCGATTCACGCCGGTCCGCCGGTCCGGCGGGGCCCGCCCGGCACCCCGCCCGCCGGTGACGGCGGCACTGACCAGCACTTCCGGCTCCCCCGCGCCGCGCACGCCCGGCACCCGGCCCGGCACCCCCGCCCCGCACCCCGCCCCGATGGAGCGGCCCGCCGCCGCGGGCCCCGCCGCACCCGGCCCCGGCAAGGTCCGGAAGGGGCGGGGCCTAAACCCCCGGCCCCGCCCACAGCCCGTCCGGGGTCAGCCCGAGCAGGTCGATGGCGTTGCCGCGCACGATGCGGTCCACGACGTCCGGGGCGAGGTGGCCCATCTGGGCCTCGCCGACCTCGCGGGACTTCGGCCAGGTGGAGTCCGAGTGGGGGTAGTCGGTCTCGTAGAGGACGTTCCCGGCTCCGATGGAGTCCAGGTTCCTCAGGCCGAACGCGTCGTCGAAGAAGCAGCCGAATACGTGTTCGGCGAACAGTTCGGACGGCGGGCGCAGCACCTTGTCGGCGATGCCGCCCCAGCCGCGGTTCTCCTCCCAGACCACGTCGGCGCGTTCCAGGATGTAGGGGATCCAGCCGATCTGGCCTTCGGCGTACATGATCCTGAGGTTGGGGAAGCGTTCGAACTTGCCGCTCATCAGCCAGTCGACCATCGAGAAGCAGCAGTTGGCGAAGGTGATGGTGGAGCCGACGGCCGGCGGGGCGTCCGCCGAGGTGGACGGCATGCGCGAGGAGGAGCCGATGTGCATGGCGATGACCGTGCCGGTCTCGTTGCACGCCTCCAGGAAGGGGTCCCAGTCGTCGGTGTGGATCGACGGGAGGCCCAGGTGCGGGGGGATCTCGGAGAAGGCGACGGCGCGGACGCCGCGGGCCGCGTTGCGGCGGACTTCGGCGGCGGCGAGGCGGGCGTCCCACAGGGGGATGAGGGTGAGGGGGATGAGGCGGCCGCCGGCGTCGGGGCCGCACCACTCCTCCACCATCCAGTCGTTGTAGGCCCGTACGCCGAGGAGTCCCAGCTCGCGGTCCTTGGCCTCGGTGAAGGTCTGGCCGCAGAAGCGGGGGAAGGTCGGGAAGCACAGGGCCGACTGGACGTGGTTGACGTCCATGTCCGCGAGGCGTTCGGGAACCGAGAAGGACCCGGGGCGCATCTGCTCGTAGGTGATGACTTCCAGTTTGATCTCGTCACGGTCGTACCCGACGGCGGTGTCGAGCCGGGTGAGCGGCCGGTGCAGGTCCTCGTACACCCACCAGTCGCCTATCGGGCCGTCGTCGCCGGGGGCTCCCATGACGGGGGCGAACTTGCCGCCGAGGAAGGTCATTTCCTTGAGGGGGGCTCGGACGATCCGGGGGCCGGTGTCGCGGTACCTGGACGGGAGCCTGTCCCGCCAGACGTGCGGGGGCTCCACCGTGTGGTCGTCCACCGAGATGATCTTCGGGAAGGTCTCCATGCCTCCCACCGTAGCGCTGATCTGACGAACCGTCAGCTAGTTGGAAGCGGATCGGTCCCTGGCGGACTGACGTGTACGCGCGAGACAGGGCAGACTGGCCCTCAAACCGACGGAAGGCAGGGGGGACGACAGATGGACGGCATACCGGCCATCCCGCACCAGCGGAACCACCCCGAGGCAGCCCGGACGGCCTCCACTCCGGCCGGAACCCCCGCACCCACCACCCCCGCGCCCCCACCGGTACCCATGCCCTCACCCGCATCCCCACCCTCACCCGCGCCCCCGTCCGCGCCCGCCGCGCGCCCCGAAACCGCCCCCGCCCCCGCCCCCGGCGGCAACCGCTTCGCCGTACTCGGCCCCGTCCGGGCCTGGCGCGGCGGCGAGGCCCTGCCCTCCGGCAGCCCCCAGCAGCGCGCCCTGCTCACCGCACTGCTGCTGCGCGACGGCCGCACCGCGACCGCGCCCGAGCTGATCGACGCGATCTGGGGCGAGGACCCCCCGCAGCAGGCCCTCGCCACCATCCGTACGTACGCCTCCCGCCTGCGCAAGGTCCTCGACCCCGGGCTGCTCGTCACCGACGCCGGCGGCTACGCGATCCGCCTGCGCCACCCCGAGGCCCTCGACCTGTGCGTCGCCCGCGCCCTGGCCGCCGACGCCGACCGGGCCCGCTGCGCCGGCGACCGCGCCCTCGCCCGGACCCTGCTCGCCCGGGCCCTGGACCTGTGGGACGGCGAACCCCTCGCCGGGGTCCCTGGCCCGCACGCCGACACCGAACGGACCCGGCTCGCCGAATGGCGCCTCCAGCTGCTGGAGACCCGCCTCGACCTGGACCTGGAGGTCGGCCACCACGCCGAGGCCGTCTCCGAGCTCACCGCCCTCACCGCCGCCCACCCGCTGCGGGAGCGGCTGCGCGAACTGCTGATGCTGGCCCTCTACCGCAGCGGACGGCAGGCCGAGGCCCTGGCCGTGTACGCCGACACCCGCCGGCTCCTCGCCGACGAACTCGGCGTCGACCCCCGCCCCGAGCTCTCCGACCTCCAGCAGCGGATCCTGCGCGCCGACACCGAGCTCGCCCGCGCCGAGGACCCGGCACCGGCCGCCGCGCCCGTCCCCGTCAGGCCCGCCCAATTGCCCGCCACCGTCCCGGACTTCACCGGCCGGACCCCCTTCGTCAGCGAGCTCGGCGACATCCTGGCCGGCGCCGGGGGCCGGGTCATGGCCGTGTCCGCGCTGGCCGGAATAGGCGGCGTCGGCAAGACCACCCTCGCCGTGCACGTCGCCCACGCCGCCCGGCCCCACTTCCCCGACGGGCAGCTCTACATCGACCTCCAGGGCACCGAGCCCCGCCCCGCCGAGCCCGAAGCCGTCCTCGGCTCCTTCCTGCGCGCGCTCGGCACCCCCGACAGCTCCATCCCCGACTCCCCCGCCGACCGGGCCGCGCTCTACCGCTCCCTCCTCGACGGCCGCCGCGTCCTCGTGCTGCTCGACAACGCCCGCGACGCCGCCCAGGTCCGCCCCCTGCTGCCGGGCACCGGGGGCTGCGCCGCCCTCGTCACCAGCCGGGTCCGGATGTCGGGCCTCGCCGGGGCCCATCTCGTCGACCTCGACGTGATGAGCCCCGATGAGGCCCTGCAGCTGTTCACCCGGATCGTCGGCGCCGAACGCGTGGGCGCCGAACGCAAGGCCGCCCTCGACGTCGTCTGCGCCTGCGGCTTCCTGCCGCTCGCCATCCGCATCGCCGCCTCCCGGCTCGCCGCCCGCCGCACCTGGACCGTCTCCGTCCTCGCCGCCAAACTCGCCGACGAACGCCGCCGCCTCGACGAGCTCCAGGCCGGCGACCTCGCCGTCAAGGCCACCTTCGAACTGGGCTACGGCCAGCTGGAGCCCGCCCAGCAGCGCGCCTTCCGCCTCCTCGGCCTCGCCGACGGCCCCGACATCTCCCTGCGCGCCGCGGCCGCCGTCCTCGACCTGCCCGAGCACGACACCGAGGACCTCCTGGAGGCCTTAGTGGACTGCTCCCTGCTCGAATCCGCCGCGCCCGGCCGCTACCGCTTCCACGATCTCGTACGCCTCTACGCCCGGGCGTGCGCCGACCGCGACGAACAGCCGCCCGGCGGCCGCGACGCCGCCCTCGACCGGCTCCTCGACTTCTACCTCGCCACCGCCTCCCGGGTGTACGCGCTGGAGCGCCCCGGTGACCGGCTCCCCGCCCACCTCTCCGCGACCCGCCACCCCGGCCTCGTCCTGACCGAGCCCCGGGCCGCCCTGGACTGGCTGTTCGCCGAGGCCGACCCGCTGCTGGCCTGCGTCCGGCAGGCCGCCGTACGGTCCGCCGCGCTCACCGACGACGGGCGCACCGACGCCCTGCGCCGGGCCGTGGACCTGCTGTGGGCGGCCAAGGACCTCGCCGAGTCCGGCGCCAACTCCAAGCAGTACGAGTCGTCCGCCCTGACCCTGCGCGAGGCCGCCCGGGCCGCGAAGGACCCGCGGGCCGAGGGCCGCGCCCGCACCACCCTCACCATGGTCCACCTGGTCGCGGGCCGGTTCACCGAGGCCGACGACGAGGCCCGCCAGGCCATGGACCTGGCCCGCGAGGCCGAGGACCCGCTGCCGAGCTGCTGGGCTCCCAACGACCGCGGGATCATCGCGCTCTACCAGGGGCGGCACACCGACGGCGAGCGCTACCTGCTGGAGGCCATCGAGAACTTCCGCGCCGACGGGAACCTCATCGGCGAGGCCAGCGCCCTGTGCAACCTCTCCCGCATCCACGTCGAACTGGGCCGCCTGCCCAGCGCCATCGACCTCGCCGAGCGGGGCATCGCGGTCTACGACCGGATGGGCCTGACCCTGCGCCTGGCCAACGGCCGCTACGCGCTGGGCATCGCGCTCACCCAGGCGGGACGGCTGGCCGAGGCGCTGGCGCAGCTGGGCGAGGCGCTGTCCCTGTTCCACGACAACCGGCAGCCGCTGTGGGAGGGCGTGACGCACTTCCGGCTCGCCGAGGCGCACCTGGCCGCGGCTCGGCCCACCCTGGCCGCCAAGCACGCCGAGCAGGCGATCGCGCTGCGCGGGATCGGCGGGGAGTGGCGGCGGGCGACGGTGCTGACCGTGCTGGGCAAGGCGCTGCGGTCCCTGGGCCAGGCGGACCGGGCGCGGGCGTGCTGGCGGGACGCGGAGACCGTGTTCGCCCAGCTGGGTTCCGCCGAACTGGCCGAAGTACGGACGTTGCTGGCGTCCGAGATCGCCGCCTGAACGGCGCTGAGCGGGGCCTTCGTCCGGATGGACGGCGCGTTCATCGTTCGTTTATCGCCGCGCGGCACGATAGGTGCATCGACCCGGAGCGTCGGGGGGCACCCGGGTCGACGTTGGAGGACCACCCGTTCGGCGGCCACGGGGGAATCGCCGAACGGGCCCGACCCACCATCAGGAGACCCGATGACGACGAACGAGAACACGTCGCCGCTCGAAGGTGACATCAGACCGCTCGACAACCACGCGTCCGGCACCGAGATCAAGCCGCCGGTTCCGCCGGTGGAACCGCCGGCCGACCCTGCGCAGGCCGGGCAGACCGCGGGCGAGGACATCGTGACGCTGGACAACCACGCGTCCGGCCCGCGCCCGTAGCCCGACCGCACGACGGCACGACAGCACGACAGCACGACGTACGGGGGAACGTACGTACGGGGGACAGCACGGGGAGCGTACGGGGGAAACGTACGGGGGCTCCCCACGGGGGAACGGCGGCCGCGGTGGCCAGGAGGGGGACCACCGCGGCCGCCGCACGCCCACGTCCGGACAGCGGGGCCGGATACCAGGGGCCGGGGCCGGATGGCAGGGGCCGGACGCGGGGGCCGGACACTAGGCTGGGGGCGTGTTCACCTCACAGGGCCCGAGCCTGGGCGAGCTGGCCGTCCAGGCCCTCTCCTCCGTCGAGCGCGGCTACGACCTCCTCGCGCCCAAGTTCGACCACACCCCCTTCCGCACGCCCGACCGGATGCTCGACGCCGTCGAGGAGGCCCTGGCCCAGCACGAGGGCTCCTTCGGCTCCGGGCTGGACGTCTGCTGCGGCACCGGCGCCGGCCTGCCGATGCTGCGCCGCCTCTGCCGGGACCGGGTCACCGGCGTGGACCTCAGCGCGGGCATGCTGGCCGAGGCCGCGCGGGAACACCCCGAGGGAGTGGACCTCGTACGGGCCGACGCGCTGGCGCTCCCGCCGTCCCTGACCGGCTCCTACGACCTGGCGGTCAGCTTCGGCGCGTTCGGGCACTTCCTCCCCTCCGAGCGGCCCGCCCTCTTCTCCGGCGTGCACCGCGCCCTGCGCCCCGGCGGTGTCTTCGCCTTCCCGGTCGGCGCCCCGGTCCCGCCCACGTCACCGGTGTGGTGGGCGGTCGCGGGCTTCGACGCGGCGATGCGCGTGCGCAATGCCGTGTGGCGGCCGCCGTTCGTCATGTACTACCGCACGTTCCCGCTCGGCCCGGTCCGCGCGGACCTGACGGCCGCCGGGTTCACGGTCGGGACGGTCCCGCTGGAGCACTTCGGGCGGCGGCCCGACGGCAGCCCGCGCTGGCGCCTGGTCCTGGCCCGGCGGGCCGCCGTCTGATCACCAGATCCGGTCGAAGGTGAGCCGGACCCGTTCCTGGTCGGTGACGTCGCTGCCGCTGCGCAGCCGCGCCCGGTCGTTGTCGGACAGGGCCCGCCCGTAGATCCGTACGTCGTCCAGTGCGCCCGCGTAGAAGGCCTTCTGGTCGGGCTGCGTGCCGAGGTGGATGGTGAAGGCGCCGGTGGGCCGGAAGTCGAGCCGGCCGGGGGGCTGTTCGGTGACCGCGGGGTCGCCGCCGTCGACGGTGAGCTGGAGGCGGCCGCCCTCGCGCTGGAACACCACGTGGTGCCAGGCGTCGTCGTCCACGGGGCGCCGGGAGGCGACGGTGACGGGTCCGGTCCCGCCGTCGAGGGTGCCTTCGAGGCGGCCGGTCGCCGGGTCGGTCTCGATGCGGAACTGTTTGGTGCCTGATCCCTGGCCGTAGCCCCAGACGAGCGGCTGCCGGGCGCCGCTCTCGTGGTCCTGGCCGCGGGTCTTGTACTTCACCCAGGCGGCCACGGCGAAGTCCCCCTCACCGAGGCGTAGTTCGTCGGGGCAGTCGATGAGGCGCAGGAAGTCGTCCTTGCCGTCGAAGCGCATGGTCTTGCCGCCGTCGGGCCGGTTGCCGAGCCGGGGGGCGCCGTGGACGACGGCGTGGTTGCGGTGGGGGGTGGCGTCGGTGGTGCGGCGCGGCGTGAGGTCTTCGGTGGCGGCGGCCAGGGCTTCGGGGGTGAAGGAGGTGAACTTGACGTAGCCGTGCGGGGTGCCGTTGGCGGTCTCGTAGAGCATGCCGATCCGGCCGTCCGGCAGGACGGACATGTCGGAGTAGCCGGCCCGTTCGCGCAGGACGACGGCTCCGCCGGCGGACCAGGTGCGGCCCTGGTCCGTGGAGGTGCGTACGGCGAGGGTCCAGCGGTCGGAGAACTCGGCGCCGGGCCGGCTGGGCGCGGAGAGCAGGAGGGGGCCGCCGGGGAGCTGGAGGAGCGAGCCGGAGGCGGGCGGGGCGGTGAGTCCGGTGACGGGGGTGAAGCCGGGTGCGGGGAAGCCGGGAGCGGCGGCGTCGTCGACGAGCGCGGCCACGCGGTGGTCGGGGGTGCCGCAGGTGGCGGTGGAGCGGGCGTTGACGTAGATCCGGCCGTCGGGGAGCTGGGTGAGGGCGGGCTCGTTGGGGGCGGGCGTGCCTTCGGGGGCTCCCCAGCGTGCGCCCGGCTGCCAGGTGAGGCCGCCGTCGTCGCTGTAGAGGAGCTGGGCGCCGGATTCGTTGGACTCGGTGCGGTAGTCGGCGCTGACGACCATGCGGCCGGGCTGGTCGGGGCGGGTCGGGGTGAGCTGGATGCCGTGGCCGGGGCCGACGGAGATCCACGCCCAGTCGGGGCCCTTGAGGTGGGGCTGCGGGTTGGGTTCGACGCTCCAGGTGGCGCCGTCGTCGCCGCTGTGGGCCAGGCGCAGTTCGCGGGGGCCGCGGACGCGGTTGCCGGCGGCGTCGGGGGCCCAGGTGCTGTAGGCGTGGAGGAGGGAGATCCGGCCGGAGGCGGAGTCGACGACGGGGACGGGGTTTCCGTAGGCGCCGGGGTCTCCGGCGCCGCGGACGACCTCCATCGGGCCCCAGGTGCGGCCGTTGTCGGAGGAGCGCTTCATGACGAGGTCGATGTCGCCGATGTCGTCGCAGCCGGAGGTGCGGGCCTCGGCGATGGCGAGGAGCAGGCCGTCCTTGGTGGTGGTGAGGGTGGGGATGCGGTAGCAGTCGTAGCCCTCGGTGAAGGCGCTGAAGGGCGCGGAGAGGGCGGCGGTCAGACCGGGCCTGCGCTGCGCCGCGGGGCCGTCGTCGCCGTCCGCGCCGGGGGGCGCGCCGGGCAGGAGGACGGCGGCCGCGACGGCCAGTGCCGCGGCGGCGGCCGCCGCGGCACCGATCGCGACCCGGACCCGGGGCCCCCGGAGGAATCGGACGGCTGTTTGGTGCGAGCTCACCCGTGCAGGCTAACGCGGGCGGTGGCGGGGCCGGTCAGGCGTGCTGCCGGCGTGCCCTGAGTTCGGTCTTCAGGACCTTGCCGCCGGCGTTGCGCGGCAGCTCGGGGACGAACTCCACGGCCCTGGGAACCTTGTAGTTGGCCATCTCCCGGCGGGACCAGGCGATCAGGTCGTCGGCGGTGAGGGTGGAGCCGGGGCGGCGGACGGCGTAGGCCTTGCCGACCTCGCCGAGCCGGGCGTCGGGGACTCCGATGACGGCGACGTCGGCGATGTCCGGATGGAGGCCGAGGAGTTGCTCGATCTCGGCGGGGTAGGCGTTGAACCCGCCGACGATGAACATGTCCTTGATCCGGTCGGTGATGCGCAGGTTGCCGTCCGCGTCGAGGACCCCGACGTCGCCGGTGCGCAGCCAGCCTTCGGGGGTGATGGCGCGGCCGGTGCCCTCCGGGTCCTCGAAGTAGCCGCGCATGACGTGGTGGCCGCGTACCCACACCTCGCCGGCGGTGCCGGGCGGCTGGGGCGCGCCTTCGGGTCCGGCGATGCGGACCTCGGTGCCGGGGATGGCGCGGCCGGAGGTTTCGGAGACGACCTCGGGCCGGTCGCCGCGGCGGCACATGGTGACGATGCCGCTGGCCTCGGAGAGTCCGTAGGCGGTCAGGACGGTGGCGATGCGCAGTTCGGCGCGGAGCCGTTCGACGAGCTGGAGGGGGACGACGGCCGCGCCGGTGACGACCAGGCGCAGGGCGGACAGGTCGTGGTGGTCGCGCTGGGGGTGGTCGAGGAGCGACTGGTGGAGGGTGGGCGGTCCGGGGAGTACGGAGATCTTCTCGGCGGCGACGTTGGCGAGGACGGTGTCCACGTTGAAGACGGGCTGGGGGACCATCGTGGCGCCGCGCATCAGGCAGGCGATGATCCCGGCCTTGTAGCCGAAGGTGTGGAAGAAGGGGTTCACGATGAGGTAGCGGTCGCCCTCGCGGAGTCCGGCGAGCTCGCTCCACACGTCGTAGCAGCGCAGGGTCTGGGCGTGGGTGATGACGGCGCCCTTGGGGCTGCCCGTGGTGCCTGAGGTGAAGATGATGTCGGAGGGGGCGTCGGGGCGCAGGGAGTCGGCGCGTTCGCGGACCCGGGCGGCGGGGACGGTGTCGCCGCCGGTGAGGAAGTCCTTCCAGGTGCGGAAGGACTCGGGGGCGTCCTCGGCGAGGACGACGACCTGTTCCAGGTGGGGCAGTCCGGGGAGCGGTCCGGTGCCGGGGCCTTCGGCGGCGGCGCGGCGCAGGGAGGCCACGTAGGAGGTGCCGAGGAAGGTGCCGGTGACGAACAGCAGGCGGGCGCGGCTGCGCTGGAGGACGTACGCCGCTTCCGCGCCCTTGAAGCGGGTGTTGAGGGGGACGAGGACCGCGCCGGCGGAGACGGCTCCGAGCGCGGAGACGATCCACTCCAGGGTGTTGGGTGCCCAGACGGCGACCCGGTCGCCGGGTTCGACGCCGGCGGCGAGGCAGGCGGCGGCGGCGCGTTCGACGCGTTCGCCGAGCTGCGCGTAGCTGACGCGGATCCGGCCGTCGACGACGGCCTCGTGGCCGGGGTACCGGGCGGCGGCGTCCCGTACGAGTCCGGCGACGCTGCCCCAGCGGAGGTCCCCGCGGCCGTACAGCGCGTCTCCCGGATCGTTCCCGGATCCGTCCGTGCCCCTGTGCTCGTGTCCGCCCTCGTCCATCGCGCGCCCTCCCTGCGATCCCCATAGCTGACTATCCGTCAGATTAGCTGTAGCCTTCGCGGCTGTCAGTACTGGCGCACCCCCCGGAGGTGGCGATGGCGGCAACGCTCAAGGACGCTACGGCAATCGTCGGCATCGGCCAGACCGCCTTTGCCAAACGACTGCCCGGCTCCGAAAAGGAACTGGCGTGCCGGGCCATATTGGCGGCACTGTCCGACGCCGGCATAGACCCCGGAGAGGTCGACGGGTTCGCCTCCTACACCATGGAGGAGACCGACGAGGTCGAGGTCGCCAAGGCCGTCGGCGCCGGCGACGTCACCTTCTTCTCCAAGGTCGGCTACGGCGGCGGCGGATCCTGCGCCACCGTCGGCCACCTCGCCGCCGCCGTCGCCACCGGCCAGGCCACCGTCGGCGTCGCCTGGCGCTCCCGCAAACGCGGCTCCGGCCCCCGCCCCTGGAAGAACACCGCCGTCCAGCTGCCCACCCCCGGCCAGTGGACCCGCCCCTTCGGACTGCTGCGCCCCGCCGACGAGATCGGCATGCTGGCCCGCCGCTACATGCACGAGTACGGGGCCACCCGCGACCACCTCTTCAACGTCGCCATGGCCTGCCGCAACCGGGCCAACGAGAACCCGGCCGCCATGATGTACGAGCGTCCGCTGACCCGGGAGATGTACATGACCTCCCGCATGATCAGCGACCCGCTGTGCCTCTTCGACAACTGCCTGGAGACCGACGGCGCCCTGGCCTGCGTGATCGTCTCCGCCGAACGGGCCCGGGACTGCCGCCAGAAACCCGTCTACGTCCACTCCGTCGCCCAGGGCCTGCCCGCCCAGCACCACGGGATGGTCAACTACTGGAACGACGACCCGCTGTCCGGGCCCGCGTGGACCGCCGCCCGACACCTGTGGAAGCAGGCCGACTTCGGCCCCCAGGACGTGGACGTCGCGCAGATCTACGACGCCTTCACCCCCCTCATCCCGCTCTCCCTGGAGGGCTACGGCTTCTGCGGACGCGGCGAGGGCGCCGCCTTCACCGAGGGCGGCGCCCTGGAGATGGGCGGCCGGCTGCCGATCAACACCGGCGGCGGCGGCCTCTCGGAGGCCTACGTGCACGGCTTCAACCTGATCAACGAGGGCGTCAAACAGCTGCGCGGCACCTCCACCGCCCAGGTGCCGGACGCCGCGACCTGCCTGGTGACGGCGGGCGAGGGTGTCCCCACGTCCGCGATCCTGCTGCGAGCCTGAGGAGCCGACCATGACCTCCACCAGCCCTGCCCCCGCCGGCCCCGGACCCGCCGACGCGCTCCTGCTGCCCGTTCCCGACGAGGACGGCGCCCCCTTCTGGGAGTACGCCGCCCGCGGCGAACTCCGCGTCCAGGCCTGCGCCGCCTGCGGCCGGCTGCGCTTCCCGCCCCGCCCCTGCTGCCCGCACTGCCGGTCGTTCGACAGCGAGTGGCGCCTGATGAGCGGGCGCGGCCGGATCTGGTCCTACGTACGGCCCCACCCGCCCCTGCTGCCCGCGTACGCCGCGCAGGCCCCGTACAACGTCATCCTCGTCGAACTCGCCGAGGAGCCGCTGATCCGGCTGGCCGGGAACCTGGTGACCACCCCCGACGCCCCGCTCGACTCCGTCGACCCGGCGCGGCTGCGCATCGGGGCCCGGGTGCAGGTGGTGTTCACCGAGACGGGCGGGATGGCCGTGCCGCGCTGGATCCTGGAGAAGCCGTGACGCCCCGGGTCGAGCGGGACGGGGACACCGGGGTCGTCGTGGTCACCCTCGACCGGGAGCACCGGCACAACGCCGTCGACCTGGAGACCGCGGCCGCGCTGACGGCGCTGTGGCGGGAGCTGCGCCACGACGGACGGGTGCGGGCCGTGGTGCTGACCGGCGCGGGCAGCGCCGCCTTCTGCACCGGCATCGACCGGTCGGCGCAGGTGCCGCAGCCGGCCTCCCCGTACTCGGTCGACGACCCGCTGATCGCGATCGGCCCGAAGACCTGCGACCTGTGGAAGCCGGTGATCGCCGCCGTCAACGGCATGGCCTGCGGCGGCGCGTTCTACCTGCTCGGCGAGTCGGAGTTCATCGTCTCCGCCACCACCGCCACCTTCTTCGACCCGCACACGACCTACGGGATGGTCAGCGCCTACGAGGCCGTCTACATGGCCCAGCGGATGCCCTTCGGGGAGGTCGCCCGGATGTCGCTGATGGGCACGGCGGAGCGGCTCTCCGCGCGGCGCGCCCACGAGATCGGCCTGGTCTCGGAGCTCGCCGAGCCCGCGGAGCTGCTGGAGGCGGCCCTGCGTCCGGCGCGGACGCTGGCCGGTTTCCCGACGGAGGCCGTACAGGGCACCGTGCGGGCCCTGTGGTCCGCGAAGCGGGCCGCGCTCCAGCAGGCCCTGGACCAGGCCCCGGCGCTGATCGGCCTGGGCAACCTGCCGCCGGAGCGGCAGGCGGAACTGTTCGGCTCCCGGGCGCCGGGAGCGGAGTACCGCCTGCGCTGAGCGGACGGGGTGGACGGAGGCGGACGGGGGCGGAGGGGGGCCGGAGGGGGCGGACGGGGGCGCCCGACGTATCGGCATTCGCCACCCCGCGGCCGGAACGCACCCTTCCGTTCTCTCTGCCACCAGCGAAGACTCCCCCTCAGCCGGTCCGCACGGGCCGAAACCGTGGTTGCATCCCGTGACCGAACCCGGCGGCCAGCCGCACCCCACCCGCGTCCCTTCGGTGAGCACCGACCCACCACGAGGAGCACGGCACCAGTGCGCACCATCGCCACCGAGATCAGCATCGACGCGACGCCCGAAGAGGTCTGGGCGACCCTGACCGACCTCCCCCGCTACTGCACATGGAACCCGTTCATCCGCCAGGCGGCGGGCGAGGTGGTCCCGGGCGGACGGCTGGACCTGACGATGTACTCGGAGTCCGGGAAGCCGACGGTCTTCCGCCCGACCGTCCTCGTGGTCAACCCGGCCGTCGAGTTCCGCTGGGTCGGCCGGTTCCTCGTCCGCGGCCTGTTCGACGGCGAGCACTACTTCCGGCTGGCCGAAGGCCCGAACCGCACCACGCGCCTGGAGCACGGCGAGCGGTTCAGCGGTCTGCTGGTCCCCTTCCTCGGCAAGGTGCTCGCGGGGACCTCCCGCAACTTCACGGCGATGAACGACGCCCTCCGCACCCGCGCCGAATCGGCCCGGACGAGGTCCTGACCCACCCCCCGAGACCCCCGGCCCCCGCCCGCCCCGTCCGGCGTGCGGGGGCCGGGCCCCCGGCGTAGCGTGCCGATCATGACGCCTCTCCCGGAAGGCCGGGCATGATCCGCAACGTACTCGGTTCACTGATGGGTCTGGCCGGCGCGGCAGCAGCCCTGTGGAGCCCCTTCCGCGCCTGGTACGACGGCCGGCAGGGCCGCGACTACCGCGTCGAGGAGCTGTTCTCCGGCTCGGGCATCACCGCCGACCGGGCCGCGCTGCTCGGCTCGCTCCTGCTGCCGTTCCTGTGCGCCGCCGTCCTCGTACTGGCCGCGGCGGTCCTGCGGTCGCGGCTGCTGATGGCGGTCGCCGGGATCCTGGTCCTCGGCTTCGCGGTGCTGTGGATGGTCCGCCAGGGCCAGGCCGTCGGCAGCCTGTCGGTCGGCGGTGACGGGCAGGGGCTCGGGGACGGCGTCGCGAACGCCTTCGGCGGCGGCGCGCTCATCCTGCTCGGCGCCCTCGTGATGCGCGGCCGGCCGCGCCGCGACCGGCGCCCGCTGCCCCGCGACACGGGCGGCCCCGACGCCCCCACGACCTGGGAGAACCGGCCCGTCACCCCGCAGACCGAACCCTGGCACCCGGACGAGCGCCCGGAGCCGCGCCCCGGCGAACGCCCGTAGGGCGCCACGCAGGGAGGGTCGTCGCGTCCGGGTTATCGCGTCCGGTCCGTCCCGGAAACGGCGGCGGCCCCGGACCCCCCGGAGGGGGCGGGGCCGACCGGCACGGCGGGGATCAGGCGGCGACGACGCCCGAGGCGGCGATCTCGACCTTGGCCTTCGGGGCACCGGACTGCGAGCCCAGGGACTCGATCTGGTCGACGAGCTCCTTGCCCTCGACGACCTCGCCGAAGACGACGTGCTTGCCGTCGAGCCAGGAGGTGACGACGGTGGTGATGAAGAACTGCGAGCCGTTGGTGTTGCGGCCGGCGTTCGCCATCGACAGCAGGTACGGGCGGTCGTGCTTCAGGTCGAAGTTCTCGTCGGCGAACTTCTCGCCGAAGATGCTCTTGCCGCCGGTGCCGTTGTGGTTGGTGAAGTCACCACCCTGCAGCATGAACTGCGGGATGATCCGGTGGAAGCCCGAGCCGGCGTAGCCGAAGCCGTTCTGGCCGGTGGCCAGCTCGCGGAAGTTCCGCGCGGTCTCCGGAACGACCTTGTCGAACAGCTCGAAGACGATGCGGCCCGCGGGCTTGTCGTTGATGTTGATGTCGAAGTAAACGTTGCTCATGGGGTCCATCCTGTCACTCCCGGTGCCGTGGGGCAGCTGGAGGGGCCGCAGCCCCGCCGTCCGCGCAGGTCATCCGCCCGTACGGGTGCCCGTGCCCTTGGCGGCGTCCAGGGCGTAGACGCACCGGTCCTTGCTGCACGCGTACACCACGCCCGCCTCCGCGACCGGGGCGCCCGTGATCTCCCCGCCGGTGGCGAGCTTCCAGCGGAGCTGGCCGCCCGCCGCGTCCAGGGTGTACAGGCAGTGGTCCGCCGAACCGAAGTGCACCCGGCCGTCCGCGACCGCCGGCGAACCGGTGATCTCCCCGCCCGCCGCGAACCGCCACTTCGGGGTGCCGGTGACCGCGTCGAGCGTGTACAGGGCACTGCCCGCACCCAGGTGGACGTTGCCGTTGGCCACGATCACCGCGTCCCCCGAGGGGCGCGGCTCGGTGGCGATGCGCCAGCGGTCCTTGCCGGTGGCCGCGTCCAGGGCGTAGACCGTGCCCAGGTAGTCGGCGAGGTAGACGCCGCCGCCCGTGACCGCCGCTCCCGGGGCGAACGCCGGGGGCGCCAGGAACACCGCCGGAGCCTCGAAGTGCCAGCGGACCCGGCCCGAGGCCCGGTCCACCGACAGGACACGGGTACCCGCGGCCACGTACACGTTGCCGTCCGCGGCCGGGGTGACGCGGACCGGGACGTTGCCACAGGAGGCCGCGTCCCCGACCGGGTACGACCAGGCCTCCTGACCGGAACGGGCGTCCAGCGCCCGCAGCCGGGCGTCCTGCCACACGTACACGGTGCCCTCGTGCAGGACGGGCGCCGCCTCCGGGGTCTCGAAGTCGCTCTGCGCCCCGGTCAGCTCCCACAGCTTCTGGCCGTTCGACGCCTCCCAGCCCTGGACGCCGCCCCCGCGCGTGGCGGTGATCACGGTGCCCCGGTCGGCGCGCAGCGCGTACACCCAGGCGTCGGTGGACAGCCGCCACCTCTCGGAGCCGTCGGTCGCGTCCAGCGCGTACAGGGAGGGCCCGTCGGAGGCGTGGATGCGCCCGTCGGACACCGCCATGGACCAGGCGACGTCCCGCGTCTTGAACTGGCGGCGGCCGCTGCCGACGTCCAGGGCGTGCACCTCGAACGACGTGACGTACAGCAGGGCGCCCGCGACGGTCGGGGTGCCCCAGACCTCGTTGGACATGCGGAAGCGCCACGGCCGCCAGCGGCCGCTGTCCGGCGACGGGCCCGGGCCCGGCACCGTGCCGACGGACGAAGGCGACGGACCGCCGACGGCGGACACCCCGGAGGGCGCCGGGGAACCCCCGGGCGGGCGGACCCAGCCGGTCGCCGAATGCCCCGCGGCGGGCCCGGCCGGAGCCGCTGCCGTGGCCCGCGGGCCGGGCCCGATCGGCACCGGCGACGCACCGAGCCGCACGGGCGCACCGGGCAGCGACGGCACCGGCGGCCGGTCCGGACGCGGCGGCGCGGCCTGACCGGTCCGCGGGTCCACCCACGGGTCGGCGGCGCCGCGCGGACGGCGGTGCGTGGCGGCCCCGGACGCCGGCCCGGCGGCCGGACCGCGGGCCGGGACGACGGGCGCGGCCGGCGTACGGTGCCCCGCGCGCCGGGCCTCGATCATCGCGACGGCCCGCTCCGGCAGCCACGCCGAGGCCGTCCCGCTCTCGTCGCCGCCCTCGAAGAGGTGCGGTGCCAGCTGCGCCTGGAGGTCGGCCGGGGTCGGCCGCTGGGTGGCGTCCATCTGCATGCACGACTCGATCAGCGGCCGCAGTTCCTCCGGCAGCCCCTCCAGGTTGGGCCCCTCGCGCAGCAGCATGAACACCGTCTCGACCGGGTTGGCACCGTGGTACGGCGGGTGCCCGGTCGCGGCGAAGACGAGGGTCGAACCGAGCGAGAAGACGTCGCTGGCGCCCTTGACGCTGCGCGAGTCCTTCGCCTGCTCCGGCGACATGTACGCGGGCGTGCCGACGGCGACGTTCGTCATGGTCAGACGGGTGTTGGAGACCCCGCTCGCGATACCGAAGTCGATCACGCGCGGGCCGTCCTCGACGACGAGCACGTTCGACGGCTTCAAGTCGCGGTGCACCAGGCCGGCACCGTGGATCGACTGGAGCGCCTCCGCGATTCCGGCGGCGAGCCAGCGCACGGCCTGCGCGGGCATCGGCCCGCACTCGTTGACGATCTCCTCCAGGGAGGGCGCCGGAACGTACGCCGTGGCCAGCCACGGCACGGCGGCACGCGGATCGGCGTCGACGACGGCCGCGGTGTAGAAACCGGAGACCGCGCGCGCCGCCTCCACCTCGCGGGTGAACCGCACCCGGAAGAGCTGGTCCTCGGCGAGCTCGGTGCGCACCGTCTTGATCGCGACCCGCCGCCCGGACGCCGACCGCGCGAGATAGACCAGCCCCATGCCGCCGGCGCCGAGCCGTCCCAGCACCTCGAAGGGGCCGATCCGTCTCGGGTCGTGCTGCGTCAGCTGCTCCACCACTCGCCTCCACACCTCCCCGTACGGGTCCACGCCGGACCCGCTCATCCCACCAGAACGCACCGGCGCGCACCGGCCGGGCGGTCGGTACGCGTCAGCACGCGCGTCAGTACGCGCACCGGCACGGCGGTCTGCCCGTGCGGCGTCCCTCGTGGGACGGCGCCCCGCCCGCGGGCACCGGCCCGCCGGGGCGGCGTCCCACTCCGTGCAGCGTCTCACCCCGGGCAGCGCCCGGAGTCGCGCAAACCCGATTCTGTCAGGCCCGCGCCTGGTCCGGCCCCGGCTCCGCGTGGGCTTTCACACGTGGCTCCGACAGGAGGGCGAAGACGGCCCCCTGATTGTCGGCGACGACCGCGATCCGGCCGTACGGCGTGTCGAAGGGATCGGCGGTGACCCGCCCGCCGAGCCGCTGCACCGTCGCGACGCTCTGGTCGCAGTCCGGGACGGCGAAGTAGACGAGGAAGTGCGCGGGCATGATCTCCGGGAAGGCGTCGGTGATCGGGCTGCGGCCCAGCACCGCGGTGTCGGTGCCGGCGACGCTGCCGGGCGGCGACCACACGCGGTACTCGACGCCGCTCGCGGGGTCGTCCTGGTCCTGCGGCACGTAGCCGAAGACGTGGGCGTAGAACACGTCCACGGAGTCCCGGGCCCGCGTGTACACCTCCGCCCAGCAGTACGTGTACGGCTCCTGCTGGGCGTCGAAGCCGTGGTGGGTGCCGGGCTGCCACAGGCCGAAGACGGCCCCGCCGGGGTCGGCGGCCATCGCGGCGGTCCCGTACGGGCCCACGGGCTGCGGATCCATGACCATCTGGCCGCCGGCGGCGCGGATGCGGGCGGCGCAGGCGTAGGCGTCGGAGGTGTACAGGTACACGCCCCAGACGGTGGGCATGCGGCCGTCGGGCTTGGGGGCGAGGGCCGCGACGTTGCGGCCGCGGCTGTAGGCCTGCGTGTAGTGGCCGTACGCGGCCCCCGCGTCGTCCCCGAAGGTCCACCCGAAGAGCTCACCGTAGAAGCGCTTGCCCGCCTCGACGTCGGGGAGCGAGGCGTCGACCCAGCAGGGCGAGCCTTCCGCGAATGCGGCCATGAGCCGGGTCCTTCCGTCGTGCGGGGCGTACGGGGTGTACGGGGTGCGCGGGCACCGGGTTTATGGTGGTCTGCGGCGTTTTCCGGTCTCGCGTGCCGGCTTCGCGTTCCGGCCTCGTGTTCCGGCCTCGTGTTCCGGCCTCGTGGACATCGTGTGGATCGAGGCGGTTCACACCTCTCCGCAATGATCCGCCCGAAAAGTTGTCCACAGCCTGTTCATAAGACTATTCGGGGGATACGTCACGGTACGTGCGCGGTCACACCCCCGCCGGGGCCGGGCCGCCCCCGGCCGGAATCCGCCCCCGGAGCCCGCGCGGGGCCGCTCCCCCGCAGGCCCGGGGGGCCGTAGCCCCATTTGCAGGCGGCCGAATAGCGCGCCGATCCCCCCTCGGTAAGCTGACGGCATGACAGGACAAGTACGCACCGTCGACGGGCGTGTCGCCGGCCGGCGCGGCCAGGCGACGCGGCAGAAGCTGCTCGACTGCCTCAGCGAGATGCTCAGCTCCTCGCCGTACCGCGACGTCAAGGTGATCGACGTCGCGCGCAAGGCCGGCACCTCCCCCGCGACCTTCTACCAGTACTTCCCGGACGTCGAAGGCGCCGTCCTGGAGATCGCCGAGCAAATGGCCACCGAGGGCGCGCAGTTGACGGCGCTCGTCGAAGGCCGCAACTGGGTCGGCAAGGCCGGCTGGGCGGCCGCCGAGGAACTCGTCGAGGGCTTCCTGGAGTTCTGGCGGCGCAACGACGCGATCCTGCGGGTCGTCGACCTCGGCGCGGCCGAGGGCGACAAGCGGTTCTACAAGATCCGCATGAAGATCCTGAACTCCGTCACCAACTCCCTCACGGAGTCGATGAAGGAGCTCCAGGCCAAGGGCAAGGTCGACAAGGACCTCAGCCCGGCGGCGATGGCCGGCTCGCTGGTGGCGATGCTCGCCGCGGTCGCCTCGCACCAGAAGGGCTTCCAGACCTGGGGCGTCAAGCAGGCCGAGCTCAAGCCGAACCTGGCGCTGCTCGTCCACCTGGGCATCACCGGCAAGAAGCCCACCAAGTGACGGCGGACCCCTTCCCGGGGTCCGCCGGTCCCGTCCCGCCTGCTGCCGTCAGCGCCGTTCCAGGCGGAACAGTCTGATCTCCCGCTCGATGCGCGCCTGGTACGTCGCGTACGGCGGCCAGAACTTCAGTACCGCCTGCCACGCCTCCGCGCGCTCCGCCCCCTCCAGCAGCCGGGCCCGCACGGCGATGTCCCGCCCCTGCCAGCTCACGTCCGCATCCGGATGCCTGAGCAGGTTCCCGGTCCAGGCCGGGTGGCCGGGGCGGCCGAAGTTGGATCCGATCAGCAGCCAGCTCGTACCTCCGTCCTCCGGCATGCACGCGAGCGGCGTGGTGCGCGGTTCGCCGCTCTTCGCGCCCTTCGCGGTGAGGATCACCCCGGGCAGCATCCGGGCACTGAGCAGCACCTTGCCCCGGGTCAGCCGGTGGACCGTCTTGTCCATCGCGGGGATGAAGTGCGGTGCGAGCTTGGCGAACAGCACGGTCGAGGAGACCTTCTGCATCAGCTTGACGCCGACGCCCTGGGCCACAGCCATCAGACGGCCGCCTTCACTGGTTCCGTAGGGGACTGCGCGGGGGGTGCGGCGGGTGTGGTGGGTGCGGGGGGTGTGACGGGTGCGGTGGGGCCGGTGGCTTCGGGGTCGGCGGCCGCGGGGTGCGGGGCGAACAGGCCGGAGCGGTGTGCGGCGTGTGCCCGCAGCCGGTGGACGGGGCCGAAGAGCAGTTCGTCGGCGGCCGCCCGCTTGAAGTAGAGGTGCGCCTCGTGCTCCCAGGTGAAGCCGATCCCGCCGTGCAGCTGGATGGCCTCCCCCGACGTCACCCGCAGGGCCTCCAGCGCCTGGGCGAGGGCGAGGGGGCCCTGCTCCGGGTCCCAGGCGGCGTAGTAGGCGGCCGACCGGGCCGCCTGGAGGTGTACGTACAGGTCGGCGAGCCGGTGCTTGACGGCCTGGAAGGATCCGACGGCCCGGCCGAACTGTTCGCGCCGGCGGACGTGGTCCACCGTGCGGTCGAGGGCCCGGGCCGCCGCGCCGACCGCTTCGGCGGCCAGGACGGCGGCGGCCGTACGCCCCGTCGCGGCGAGGGCGGACAGGACGGCGGCGGCGCCTTCACCCTTCCCGTTGCCTCCGCCGCGATCGCCTTCGCCGCGGCCGCCTTCGTCTTCGCCCAGGAGCTCGGCCGGTACGTCGCGCAGCTGGACGCGGCCCTGCGGGCGGGTCTCGTCGAGGGTGGCCTGCCGGGACCGTACGAGGCCGGGCGCGTCCTCCCGTACCAGGAACAGCAGGGTCCGGCCGCGGGCGAAGCCACCGGTGTGCGCCGCGACGAGGAGCAGGCCCGCGCTGTGCCCGTCCAGCACCTGGGCGACTTCCCCGTACAGCCGCCACCCGCCGGCGGCACCGGCGTCGGCGCGGGCCTGCACCCCGCCGGCGCGACCGCCGCCGGCCCAGTCGCCGGGGGTGTTGTCGCCGGTCAGCGCGAGGGCCGTGGCCAGGGCGGGCCCGGGTACGGCGAGGGCGGCGCCCAGCTCGCCGGAGGCCAGCGCGGGCAGCAGCGCGGACCGCTGGGCGGCGGTGCCGAGGGCGGTGACCAGCGGGGCGACGAGTACGGCGGTGGCCAGCAGCGGCGAGGGCAGCAGGGCCCGCCCGGTCTCCTCGCAGGCCAGCGCCAGGTCGGCGGGGGTGCAGCCCACGCCCCCGTACTCCTCGGCGATGGCGATGCCCGGCAGGCCGAGCTGGTGGGCGAGCTGCTGCCACAGCTCGCGGTCGTGTCCGGCGGCGGTGCGGACGGCGGCCTTGACCTCGTCCGGGCCGCAGCGTTTGCCCAGGATCTCGCGCAGGGTGCGGCGCATCTCGTCCTGCTCCGCGGTGAAGGCGGCGTCCATCGTCGGGCTCCTCCCCGTATCTGACGGGCCGTCATGTTAGGGCGGCGGCGCCGAGATGCACAGGGGCGGGAGACGGGGGGTTCGGGACGGGGAGACGGGGGCCGGAGGGCGGAGGGGCGGGCCGCCCGCGGAGGGGGTCAGCCGCGGCCCCGCGCGCGGGCCACCACGGCGGCGGCGAGGAGGCCGCAGCCGGCGCAGGTCATGAGGGCGTAGCCGAGGACCTCGTGACCGTCGGGGATGACGTGCCGCAGGAACCCCAGGAACCTGACGAACCCGAACCATTCGTGCAGCAGCCCGGAGACGCCCGCCACGAGCAGGACACCACCGAGCGCACCGAACCCGTTCCCGGGCCGGGCGTTCGCGGAGGGTGAGGAAGTCATCCCCCGACGGTAAGGGGGAGGGGTGCGGCCCGCATCGGCCTTCCGTCGCGGGGGGCAGCGACGAAAGAGAACAACGGGCGGGGCGTAGGGGAGTGGAGGGGGAGCAGGAGGGAGAGCGGGTGTCCCCCACTAGCGTCTGACGTACCGTCAGATATACCGTCGCCCCATGCCTGGACCGTCTGGACAGCCTCGCCCCCTCCCCTCCCCCACGCCCCACCGCCGGGTCGCGGTCGTCGGCGTCGCCCTCTCCGACTGCGGCCGGGTCGACGGCCCGACCCCGTACGCCCTGCACGCCCAAGCCGCCCGCAGGGCCCTCGCCGACTCCGGCCTGGACCGCTCCGTCATCGACGGCTTCGCCTCGGCCGGCCTCGGCACCCTCGCACCGGTCGAGGTCGCCGAGTACCTCGGCCTGCGCCCCACCTGGGTCGACTCCACCTCCGTCGGCGGCTCCACCTGGGAGGTCATGGCCGCCCACGCCGCCGACGCCATCGCCGCCGGTCACGCGAACGCCGTACTCCTCGTCTACGGATCCACCGCCCGCGCCGACATCAAGGCCCGCCGCCGCACCTCGAACCTCTCCTTCGGAGCCCGGGGACCGCTCCAGTTCGAGGTCCCGTACGGGCACACGCTGATCTCCAAGTACGCCATGGCCGCCCGCCGCCACATGCACGAGTACGGGACGACCCTGGAACAGCTCGCCTCGGTGGCCGTGCAGGCCCGCGCGAACGCGGCGACCAACCCCGACGCGATGTTCCGCACCCCGCTGACCGTCGACGAGGTCCTCGGCTCCGAGATGATCGCGGACCCCTTCACGAAGCTGCACTGCTGCATCCGCTCGGACGGCGGCTGCGCGGTGCTCCTGGCCGCGGAGGACTACGTACCGGACACGGCGAAGGCCCCGGTCTGGGTGCTGGGCGCGGGGACCTCCGTCTCGCACACCACGATGTCGGAGTGGGAGGACTTCACCGTCTCCCCCGCGGCCGTCTCCGGACGCATCGCCTTCGAACGCGCCGGCCTCACCCCGGCCGACGTGGACCTCGCCGAGATCTACGACGCCTTCACCTACATGACCCTGGTGACCCTCGAAGACCTCGGGTTCTGCGCCAAGGGCGAGGGCGGGGCCTTCGTGGAGAAGGGCCGCCTGCTGCGGGAGGGGGAACTCCCGGTCAACACGGACGGCGGCGGCCTGTCGGCCTGCCACCCCGGGATGCGCGGACTGTTCCTGCTGGTCGAAGCCGTACGCCAACTCCGCGGCGAAGCCGGCCCGGGCCAGGTCACCAAACCCGGCAACCGCCTCCCGGAGGTAGCCCTCGCCTCGGGCACAGGAGGCTGGTTCTGCTCCTCGGGAACCCTGATCCTGGGGCGGGGGTAAGGGGCGGGGCCCTGCTGGTCCGCATCAGGGAGGGTTTGGTGGTTTCCCGTCAGTCTCATCGGCTCTCCGGGCTGGACCGGTCCCTCAAGGGCGCTCCCTGCGGTCGCGTCGCTACGCGATGGCCTACGGCCACCCTTGACCGACCGCCCCACCCCGGAAAGCCGAAGACCGACGGGAACCCCCCAAAAGAACGGTCACGGGGAAGAGCCAGAGGAGCGGGCACCTCAGCGACGAGACGACGCGCCGGGGCTCGGCCGACCGGGCACACGGCCCCCTCGCGCCCCCTTCCGGGACCACACCCACTCCCTACCCACCCGAAATGACGACCACATCAGCTTGGGGCGCAGTCAGGCGCATCAGATCGCTACGCGCTCCTCTCGGCTCAGCGTCCGACAACCGTCTGGGGCTGATGACCGGCGGCCTCTACGTTGGCGACCGCAGTGCTGAACTCACGCCCGGACGCGCCCCGGATATAAGCCAGTTCCACCCAGCGCTCCACTCCCGTATCCGAGACGTTCTCGTTGACCACGGCCATCAACTCCCCCTCGGCGCCGGACGCGACATCGCGCACGCGACGCCGCAGGAGCCGGTGGGGCACGTATTCGTACCGCTCAGCCATCGGACCTCTCCTCGAAGGAGGAGACGAAACGCTCCCAGCCAACGCGAGCACGATCGAGGAGTTCCTGACTGATAGGAGTTGAGCCTGGGTGCGGCCATGGGCCGTCCGTGACTTCTCGAGCGTCGAAAATTGGGCTTGGGAACGCGGGGAGGTGCGCCAGGCCCTTCGCGCGCGTGATGTGGGTGCGGTGTTCCGGTACGTGCAGCAGTACGGCGGAGCCAGCCAGGCGCGGATCGCTGCGGCGGTGGGCATGACCCAGGCTCGGGTGAACGAGATCATCAATCGACGCCGGGAGGTGTCACGGCTTGACGTGTATGAGCGGATCGCGGACGGTCTGAACATGCCTGACGACGCCCGCCATCTCCTCGGGCTGGCGGCCGGTCGTGAGCAGCACCCCGGTGGGGCGGCGTTTGACCTCGCAGCGTTTCCTGAGGTGGTGCGTGTGTACTCCGCACAGGTCTCCGCGCAGGAAGAGATCCAGCAGCAGGCCCGCACTGCGGAGCAGTTGGACATTCTGGCTGTCCGCGGCCTGGGTCTGATCGGTCTGAACGATTCGATGCTGCGCTCTCACCTCGGAAGGGAGGGCGCAGGTCTCCGCGTGCGCGTTCTCCTGCTCGACCCGGAAGCGCCGGCCCTTGCCCTACGCGCCGCCGAGATCGGCGAGTCGGCGGAGTCCCTCGCGGGCGGGGTGCGGCTGGCCGAAGCCCGGCTTCGTGAGCTTGCCGGGATCTGTGACATCGAGGTGTACAGGTACGGCATGCTGCCCACGTGGCGGTTGATCCGGGCGGATTCCACCATGTTCGTCGGCGCGTTCGATGTGGGCTGGGAAGGCCACGAATCCGCCACCTACAAGGTGATGGAAACACCACACGGTCCGTTATTCAGGGGCTTCCGGCGCATGTTCGATGCCCTGATCGAGGGTGCCGAACGTACGGTTTGAGAGAGGACGGGCGGATGATCGAAGCGGAGCTCAAGGCGCGGGTGCACGCGCCGGAGGAGACGTTGCGACGGCTCGACGAGCGAGCCGTGGGGCGGGCCGAGGTGTACCAGGACACCTACTACGACACGGCGGACGGGGCCTTGGGAGCCCGGGACGAAGAGCTTCGGGTGCGGACCGTGCACGGGGAGGACGAAACCCGCACGGTCCTCACGTACAAAGGCGCACGGGTGGACGAGGAGTCCGGGTCGAAGCCGGAGCACGAGACCCGTGTAGACGATGCCCAAGCCGTACACGCCATGCTGTGCGGCCTTGGGTACGTACCGGCGGTCGCCTTCGAGAAGCGGTGCAGGAACTACGTCTTCCAAGCACGAGGCCGGAAGATGCTCGCCACTCTGGTCCGCGTTCCCGAGGTGGACGGCACGTTCCTGGAACTGGAGACCCTGGTCGCCGAGAAGGACGTGGCCGGTGCCCTTGACGACGTCCGCGAGGTCCTCGCCGAGCTCGGCATCGGTGCGGAGGACCTGACGCGCGAGCAGTACACCGACGCCGTGAGGGCCCGTCGCGAAAGCCGGCACTGAATGCTGTGGTGACCGCATCGGGAACCCGCCGAAATCCTGGTGCCCGTGAGCGAGCCGCTCGGGAGAATGCGTCCATGACTCTTCTCGTGCACACGTTCGTCTACGACGCCGACGGCGGTCACGACCTCCTGGAGGATCCCGAGTACGGCGACACCCTGGCCGGGTTCGAGAGCACACGGACCCGGCTGTGGGGGTCCGAGGCGATACGGGCCCTGGGGGCCCGGTTCTTTCCGCGCCTCGACGGCTGTGACCTCCGCGTGGAGCGCGAGGAACTCGATGACTTCCTCGCCGAGTGCGAGGCCCTCCGCCCCCACCTCGGCCACCTGGCCGAACAGGGCGGTTATGACGCCGACTACGTCACCCAGCGCTTCGACAACATCGTCACCGCCGCTCTGCGGGCCAAGGCCGTGGACGGAGGCATCCTCGTCTGGTGACACCCCAGACGGTCGTCGGACGCTAAGCCGAGAGGAGCGCGTAGCGATCTGATGCGCCTGACTGCGCCCCAGGTTGATGTGGTCGTCATTTCGGGTGGGTAAGCCTGCAGCCCGGTCCCGGAAGGGGCCGCGAGGGGGCCGTGTGCCCGGTCGGCCGACCCCCGGCCCCTCGTCTCGTCCCTGAGAGACCCGCTCCTCCCCCTCTTCCCCGTGACCGTTCTTTTGGGGGGTTCCCGTCGGTCTTCGGCTTTCCGGGGTGGGGCGGTCGGTCAAGGGTGGCCGAAGGCCATCGCGTAGCGACGCGAACGAAGTGAGCGCCCTTGAGGGACCGGTCCACCCCGGAGAGACGATGAGACTGACGGGAAACCACCAAACCCTCCCTGATACGGATCAGCGGCACCCCCCTAACCTGTCGGCATGACCAGCGACTTCCACGAGGCCCTGCACTCCCTGCGGGTGTGGGACACCCCGCTTCCCTCCTTCGACACCGCGTCCGCGCCGGGCGAGCCCCTGCCCCTGTTCCGGGAGTGGTTCGTGCACGCCGCCGGGGCGGGGCAGCCGGAGCCGCACACGATGAGCCTGGCCACGGTGGACGCCGAGGGCCGGCCCGACGTACGGACGCTGATGCTGCACGAGGCCGACGGGCGGGGCTGGCACTTCGCCTCGCACGCCACCAGCGCCAAGGGCCGTCAGCTGGCGGCCCACCCGGACGCGGCGCTCGGCTTCTACTGGCCGTTGGTGGGCCGGCAGGTCCGGGTCCGCGGCCGGGTCACCGCCTGCGGGCCCGAGGAGAGCCGGGCGGACCTCGCGGTCCGCTCGCGCGGGGCGCTGGCCGCGGCGCTCACGGGGCGGCAGAGCGAGGTGCTGGAGTCGCCGCGGCAGCTGGTCGAGGCTTCGGAGCGGGCGTGGGAGCGGGCCGGTACGGAGCCGGACGCTCCCGCACCGACCTGGACCCGGTACGTCCTGGCCCCGGCGGAGGTGGAGTTCTTCCAGGGCGACGCCGCCCGCCGCCACACCCGCCTGCGCTACCGGCGGGCCGCCGACGGTACGGGCTGGGTGCGCGAGCTGCTCTGGCCGTAGCCGCCTCCCGCCCGTGCCGCCCCCGGCTCTAGGGTCGCCCCGTGGACCCCACCGAACTCGCCCCCACCCCGGCCACCCCGGCCGCCCCGCTCGACCCCGCCGAACTCGACCGCCGGGCCCGCGTGGAGGCCGGCTGCGTACCCCCGCACCTGGTCACGTACCTCCTCGACCACGGTCACGCCCGCACGGTGCACGAACTCGCCCGGGACGGGGAGTGGTTCTGCGCCCGCGCCCTGGCGCGGGCCCTCGCCGACGAGGACCGGCAGGAGGAGGCCCTGGAGGTCCTGGACCCGTACGTCGCGACGGGCTGGTGGACGGCGGTCGACGAGGCCGCCGCCCTGCTCGGCGCGTGGCGTCGCGTCGAGGAGGCCCTGGACCTCGTGCGCCCGTACGCGGAGGCCGGGGAGCGCTCCGCGCTCCGGGAGTTCGCGCTGCTGCTCGGCCGCGCAGGGCGGGGCGGGGAGGCGTACGAGCTGCTGCGCCCGCACGTCGCGGACTGGTACCTCGCCGGGCCGCTGGTGGAGGTGAGCGCCGGGCTGGGCCGGGACGAGGAGGTGGCGGCGCTGCTGGCCGCCCGCATCGCGCCGGACCGGGCCTGCGCCCGCTGCGGCACCACGGAGTGCGGTGCCCGGTACGTCGAGCCGCACAACGCGGTGGCGCTGCTGGCCTCCGTGCGCGAGCGGCAGGGCAGGACGGACGAGGCGTTCGAGCTGTTGCGCACGCACGGGGCCGCGCACGTCAACTGCCTTGACCCGCTGGCCGAGATGCTGGCGCGGCACGACCGGATGGAGGAGCTGCGCGCCTGCGCGGCGGCCGCGTCCGGCGGGAACGCGGCGCGCTTCCTGGCCGGGCTGCTGGAGGAGCGCGGGGACGTCGCGGGCGCGGTCGGGGTGTACCGGCCGCTCGCGGAGGCCGGTTCGCCGCACGCGGCGGTGGGGCTGGCGGAGCTGCTGGCCCGGCACGGCCGGGGTGACGAAGCGATCGGGGTGCTGGTGGCGCTGCCCGCCGCGCGGGGCGGTCACGAGGACTGGGTGCTGGATCCGCTGTGTGCGCTGTACGTCGCCCGGGGCCGGGCCGAGGAGGGGCTGGCCCACTTCGCCGGCATCGTGGACCCGCCCGGCTGCGAGGAGTGGGACCTGCTGCGGATGCGGGCCACGCTCCTCGCCGCCCTCGGCCGTGTGGACGAGGCCGTGGCGGAGCTCCGCGCGCACCCGGAGGGCGGAAGTGCGTACGCGGCGGAGGCGGTGGCAGGGCTGCTGGCCGGGGCCGGACGGGTGGCGGAGGCCGTCGCGGTCCTGGACCCGGAACGCCCGGACGACCGGCAGCCCCTCGCGGAACTCCTCCTGGAGCTGGGCCGTGTCGGGGAGGCCGTGGCCGTACTGAGGCGGCCGCTGCCCGCCCTCCGGCCGATCGTCTACAGCGAGGCCCCGCCCTGGTAGCCGCCCTCGGCGTCGTCCCGTCCCCGGCCTGCCCCAGAGCTGTCCCCGGTGGCCGCCGCGGGGGCGAAGACCGGTACCCGTACGGACTCGGACGCCTCCCGGAAGGTGACCCGCAGGGGCATGCCGATGCGGAGGTCCTCGTGGGCGCAGTCGACCACCTCGGTCATCATCCGGGGTCCTTCCGCGAGGTCGACGACGGCGGCGACGTACGGGACGCGGGTACCGAAGGGCGGGAGGTCGTTGCGGTGGATCACCGACCAGGTGTAGAGGGTGGCGCGGCCGGTCGCCTCCCGCCAAGTCACCCGGTCCTCGCCGGCCCAGCAGAAGGGGCAGAACTCGCGCGGGTAGTGGTGGGGGCGCCCGCAGTCGGCGCAGTGGCGCAGCAGGAGGCGTCCGTCGGCGGCGGCGTCCCAGTAGGGGCGGGTGAAGTCGTCCGCCTCGGGCAGGTCGTAGCGCACGGCAGACGCGGAGGGCGCAACGGGCGCGGAAGACGCGACGGGCGCGGAGGCCGCGACGGGCGCGGAAGGCGCTGAAGCCACAGCGGGCACGCGATTCGTGGCATCCACGGGATTCACAGGATTCACGGGATTCACGGGATTCACAGGAAGAGTCCGATCGACGCGTCGAGGGACCAGGCCTGCCAGCTCATGGCGAGGAGGGCGACGAGCGAGATGAGCGCCATCATCGCGTTCTGGCCCTGCTCGGCCCAGTCGTGGATCATCAGGACGAGGTAGAGCAGGTTCAGCAGCAGTCCGCCCACGAGCGCCACCGGGGTCAGGAAGCCGAGTACGAGGCCGAGTCCCAGGGCGAGTTCGGCGTAGACGACGACGTACGCCATCAGCCGGGGGCGGGGCTGGACGACCTTCTCGAAGCCGGTCTTGACGAACGGCCAGCGGTGTTTGCCGGCGACGTCGGCGGCCCAGGCGATGCCGGTGCCGCGTTCGAACCAGCCCTTCTTGTCCTTGTGCCGCCAGCTCTCCAGCCACCACAGGCCGAGGCCTATCCGGAGCACGGCGAGCCATTCGGCTCCGCTGAGCCAGATGGTCTGCATCGGCAGCCCTCCACCCCTCACCCATCCACCCGATCTGACGGTACGTCAGTTCAGCGGATCGGCGCCGATCGCGCAAGGCCTCCGACGGCAAGGCTCCGGACGACCGGCCGGGGCCCCGGACGGCCAGGAGCCCGCCGACACCCCGGACACCCCCGACACCCCCGACACCCCCGACACCACCCAACCCCCACCACGCCCCCCCTACCCGCCCCCGAACAGCCTCCCGTACCCGGAGATCCCCTCGGGGGAAGCTCCCGCCGCCCTCAGGGCCGCCCACAGCAGGACCTGGTTGGCGGTCAGGACCGGGCGGCCGAGGGTGGTCTCCAGCGCGTCGATCGCCCCGACCGCCCGGAAGCCGTTGCCGCCGATCACGACCGCGTCGGCGGTGTCCGGCAGCCGTGCGGCGACCCAGTCGTGCAGGGCCCGCGGCCCGATCAGGCCCTGCCCGCCGGGCAGGGCGCACGGGGCGGCGTACGGGACCTCGAACCCGGCCTCCTCGTAGTAGCCCCGGCCCAGGTCGTTCAGGGTGGTGTCGAACCAGGGCGGGTCGACGAGCCCGATCCGCGCGGCCCCGAGCACGCGCAGCGCCTCGACGACGGCGGCGCAGGTGGCGACGACCGGCAGCCCGTGGGCGCGTTCCCCGAGCCGGGCCAGCATGTGGGCCTCGCCGCGCGCGCCGATGACGTAGGCGGAGCTGGTGAAGGCGTAGGCGATCGCCGCCACCGGGGCGGCGGCGAGGAGTTCGGCGGCGGCGTCCACGTGCGGGGGTTCGGCGAAGGCCCGTACGGGGGCGAGCGGGATCGTGGGGTCCATCGCCCCGCCCGCGCCCATGGCGGCGAACCGCACTCGGGCGGCGTGCAGGCCCACCGCGGGCGGGGCCATGGCGCGCAGCTCCGATTCGGGGCCGACGTCGGCGTGGGGGGTGAGGATGCCGAGGCGGACGCGTACGTCCCACCCGTCGGGCTGCCACATCGCGCGCTCCTCCCAGGTTCCCTTCGCGGGCGGGGCCACCACCACTCACGGGGTCACCGCCTCCCCACTGTGACAGCGGCACGGCGCCCCGGCGGGAGGCAACGCCGACCGGTCGGGCAGAGTACGGCCATGCGGCATCGGGCGGAGGAGTGGTTCGACGGGGTGTGGGGCGCGGCCGCCCTCGTGCGGGTACTGGCGGGCGGGGAGGACGGCGGGCCGCTGGAGCGGCGGCCGCTGCTCGGCCGCGTGGAGTCGGCCGGGGATCTGGCGGAGCTGCGGGCCCTGTCGACGACGGGCACGCACACCGGTGACCTGTGCCGCTGCCACGGCAGCGTGACGTTCGCCCTCCACGACGCCGATGGCGGGCTGCTGGGCCGGGCGAGCCTGCACGGTACGGACGGCGTGCTGTGGGAGGGGGGCCGCTTCGGCGGGCTCCTCGAAGCGGCCGATCCGGTCGGGCTCTCGCTGTTCCTGGCCCGGTACGGGGCCGCCCGGCGGCTCGCGGGCCTGGCCACCCGGCTCGCGTACGCCCTCGGGCTGCGCGAGGGGCGGCCCCAGTTCCGGGAGGCGGGCCACGGACCGCACGGGGCACGGCTGCTGGAGACCAGGGGCGTGCCCCGGGTGCTGCGGCCCGCGCTGGCGCAGGTCTCGGGGCACGACTGCGCCGGGCTGGACGGGGCGCGGGTGGCGGAGCTGCGCGGGCTGCTGGCTGCGGCGGAGCCGGACGAGGGGCGTCGCGCGGTGGCGCTGTTGGGCTGGCTGGGCGCCCTGCCGGAGCCCATGGAGGCGGAGTACGGGGAGGGCGTGCTGGTGCGCGCGCTGCTGGCGGGCCTCGACCCGGTCGCGGCTGCCTGGTGCGCCGGCCGGCCCGCCGGGCCGCGGGCGGCCCTGGGCCTGCTGCGATGGGCGGGCCACGCGGAGGCGACGGCGCCGGACGCGGCCGAACTCGTCGCGCTCGTGGAGCCGGTCCTGCGGGGGGCGTTTCCGGCGTAGCGGGCGAAGACGGTCGCCCGTGATCGTTCCGCAATCGATTCACTCCTTGTCCGAGACCCATCAACTCTGAGTGTCGATACGCTCACCCCTCATGCCCGAGCAGCCCGACATGAGCACCCAGCCCCGCCCCGTGTACGTGATCGGCGCCGGTCCCGGTGGCCTCGCCGTCGCCGCCGCACTGCGCGCCCGCGGGGTGCGCGCCGTGGTCGTCGAGAAGTCCGACGCGGTGGGCGCCTCCTGGCGGGGCCACTACGAGCGGCTGCGCCTGCACACCACCCGGCGCCTGTCCGCGCTGCCCGGCCTCGCGATACCGCGCCGGTTCGGGCGCTGGGTCGCACGCGCCGACGTGGTGCGGTACCTGGAGAAGTACGCCGAGTTCCACGAGCTGGAGCTGGTGACGGGCGTCGAGGTGACCCGGATCGAACGCGCCGACGACGGCGAGGGCTGGACGCTGCACGCCAGCGGCGGCCGGCTGCTGGCGGCCGGGGCGGTGGTCGTGGCCACCGGCTTCAACCACACCCCCGCGCTCCCCGACTGGCCGGGCCGGGACGGGTACACCGGGGAGCTGCTGCACGCCGCCGCGTACCGCGAGCCGGGGCCCTACGCCGGGCGGGACGTGCTGGTCGTCGGCGTCGGCAACACCGGCACCGAGATCGCCGTGGACCTCGCCGACGGCGGAGCGGCCCGGGTGCGGCTGGCGGTGCGCACGCCCCCGCACGTGCTGCGGCGCTCGACGGCGGGCTGGCCGGCCCAGCGCACGGGGATCCTCGTACGGAGGCTGCCCGTGCGGCTCGTGGACCGGCTGGCGGCGCTCGTCGCGAAGGCCTCCGTACCGGACCTGTCGGCGTACGGGCTGCCGCGCCCCGCGACCGGCCTGTACAGCAGGGTCAGGGAGGGGGCGATCCCGGTGCAGGACGTCGGCCTGATCGACGCGGTGCGCGGGGGGCGGGTGGAGCCGGTCGGGGCGGTGGTGTCCTTCGACGGGGCCGAGGTGGTGCTCGCCGACGGGTCGCGGATCACCCCGGACGCGGTGATCGCGGCGACCGGCTACCGGCGCGGCCTGGAGGGCCTGGTCGGGGACCTGGAGGTGCTCGACGGGCGGGGGCGGCCGGTCGTCCACGGCGGGCGCTGCCCGGAGGGTGCTCCGGGGCTGTACTTCACCGGGTACACGAACCCGATCAGCGGCATGCTGCGCGAACTGGCCCTGGACGCCGAGAAGATCGCCAAGGCGGTGGCCCGGCGTACTCGGCGGTAGGCCGAAACCGCTCTGGACCTCACTCGAACGGATCTGCCACCGTTCAGGCACACCACCTCCACCACCTTTTCCTGCGCAGGCCTGTTCCTGACGGCGCGTCAGTTCAGTAATCTGACTACGCGTCAGCTATGGATTTCATCGAGGTTCATCGAGCAGGAGCGGGCGGAACGATGCTTGGATCTACTCACGGCACCCTCACCACCGACTTCCGCGCACGAGTCGAGGCCTGCGGGGAAACCCCCAGGACGGCCGTCCACTCCACGGCCGCGCCCTCCGCCGAGGACGCGGCCGCCCTGGACGTCAGCGGACGGCCCCTGCACTCCGATGTGCCCGACCTGGACCGGTTCTTCCGGCCCGAGTCCGTGGCCGTCATCGGCGCCTCCGACGCCGACGGCAGACCGAACACCGGCATCACCCGCCAGCTCATGGCCTGGGCGGAACGCGTCGGCGCCCGCGTCCACCCCGTGCACCCGACCCGTACGAGCGTCTTCGGACTGCCCTGCGTCGCGTCGGTCGCCGACCTGCCCGAACAGGTCGACCTCGCGGTCCTCCTCGTGGCCGACCCGCTCCCCGTCGTGGAGGAACTCGCCGAAGCCAAGGTGAAGTTCGCGGTCGCCTTCGCGTCCGGATTCGCGGAGACCGGCGAGGCCGGCGCCGCCGCCCAGGCCCGCCTCGCCGCCGCCGTACAGCGCTCCGGCCTGCGCCTCCTCGGCCCGAACACCAACCTCAACGCCTTCGAGGAGTTCCGCGAGGACCTCGACGGCCCCGCCATCGCCCTCATCACCCAGTCCGGCCACCAGGGCCGGCCCGTCTACACCCTCCAGGAACTCGGCATCCGGCTCTCCCACTGGGCGCCCACGGGCAACGAGGCCGACCTGGAGACCTCCGACTTCATCTCCTACTTCGCCGAGCAGCCCGAGGTCGGGGCCATCGCCTGCTACGTCGAAGGCCTCAAGGACGGCCGCTCCTTCCTCCTGGCCGCCGACCGCGCCGCCCGCAACGGCGTCCCCGTCGTCGCCGTCAAGGTCGGCCGCACCGAGACCGGCGCCCGGATGGCCGCCTCCCACACCGGGAAGCTCACCGGGGCCGACACCGTCGTCGACGCCGCCATGCGGCAGTTCGGGGTCATCCGCGTCGACGGGCTCGACGAACTCCAGGACACCGCCGCCCTCCTCGCCCGGGCCCGCCCGCCCCGGGCCGACGGGGTCGTCGTCTACTCCATCTCCGGCGGCACCGGCGCCCACTTCTCCGACCTGGCCACCGAGGCGGGCCTCACCCTGCCCACCCTCTCCCCGGCCAAGCAGGACGAACTCCACCAGTGGATCCCGCCCTACCTCGGCGTCTCCAACCCCGTCGACAACGGCGGCCACCCCGTCGGCGACTGGCGCGGCCGCAAGATCATCGACGCGATCCTCGCGGACCCCTCCGTCGGCGTCCTCATCTGTCCCATCACCGGCCCCTTCCCCCCGATGAGCGACAAGCTCGCCCAGGACCTCGTGGACGCGGCCGAACACACCGACAAGCTCGTCTGCGTGATCTGGGGCTCCCCGGTCGGCACCGAAGAGGCCTACCGCACCACCCTCCTCGGCTCCTCCCGCGTGGCCACCTTCCGCACCTTCGGCAACTGCATCACCGCCGTACGCGCCTACCTCGGCCACCACCGCTTCACCGCGGCCTACCGCTCCCCCTTCGACGAAGCCCCCCGCACCCCCTCCCCCTCGTACCGCAAGGCCCAGGCCCTGATGCGGCCCGGCCAGCAGCTCAGCGAACACTCCGCGAAACAGCTCCTGCGCGCCTACGGCATCCGCGTACCCCGCGAACAGCTGGTCACCAGCGCGGCCGCCGCCGTCCGGGCGGCCGGGCTGGTCGGCTACCCGGTCGTCATGAAGGCCTCCGGCCCGCAGCTCGCCCACAAGACGGAACTCGGCCTGGTCAAGGTCGCCCTCACCTCGGCGAGCCAGATCCGCGACGCCTACCGCGAACTCACCGACATAGCCCGCTACGAGAACGTCCCGCTCGACGGCGTCCTGGTCTGCCAGATGGTCGAACGCGGCGTCGAGATGGTCGTCGGCGTCACCCAGGACGACCTCTTCGGCCCCACCGTCACGGTCGGCCTCGGCGGGGTCCTCGTGGAGGTGCTCCGGGACGCGGCCGTCCGCGTACCGCCGTTCGGCGAGGACCAGGCCCGGGCGATGCTCACCGAACTGCGCGGGCACCCCCTCCTGGAGGGCGTACGCGGCGCACCCCCGGCCGACGTCGACGCCCTCGTCGAAGTGATCCTCCGCGTCCAGCGGATGGCGCTCGAACTCGGCGACGAACTCTCGGAACTGGACATCAACCCCCTGATGGTCCTCCCCCGCGGCCAGGGGGCGGTAGCCCTGGACGCCCTGGCCATCTGCCGCTGACCCGGCCGGAAACGGCTCCGCACCACGAACACCGGCGGGGCCAGATCAGGGCCGGGGCCAGTGGCCGGAACCGTCCCGGGCCGGGGGCGGGGGCGGGGTGGGGGGTCGGCCGGGGCTAAAACGTGATGTGTTGGCGCCCTGCCCCGCCCGACAAGACGCTCCGGACAAGGCGCCATAAATCATGCCCGCCCCGGACGACCCAGATCGGAA
>NZ_JBEXPG010000085.1:0-30809 GCF_040611935.1 Streptomyces sp. NPDC006512
GACGCTGATCAGCAGCGTCAGCCCGACGGCCAGGGCCACGCCCTTCCAGGGCTCGGAGAACAGCGAACCGCCCAGGATCCCGATCAGGCCGTACGTCGCCGCCCACGCCAGGCAGGCCGGGGCGTCCCCCCGGGCGAAACGCCGCAGCGGCAGCCCGCCCAGCAGACAGGCCAGCATCACCGGGATCCGGCCCGCCGGCACCAGCCGCGACAGCACCAGCACCAGCACGCCGTGCTCGTCGAGCTTCGTCCGCGCCCGCTCCAGCCGCTCCGGCGTGGCCCGCCCGCGCAGCGACTCCAGCCAGCGCGAGCCGCCCCGCGAACGCACCCCGCGCTGCCCCAGCCAGTACAGCGAGACGTCCCCCAGGAACGCCGCCAGCGCGGACACCACGAACACCAGCAGCAGGCCGAACGGCAGCGACTGGTGGAACGCCACCACCGCCGCCGTACTCACCAGGGCCCCCGTCGGAATCACCGGCACCAGCGCGCCCAGCGCCACCAGCACGAACAGCGCCGGATACCCGACCGCCTGCTGGGTGGTCTCCGGCGGCACCTGGCCGGCGGCCAGCGCCGCCTCCCGCCACGGGATCACGGCAGCCGCACCCGCTCCCCGTGGGCCGGGACCCGGACCGTCACCTTCGGCGCGAGCCGCCGCGCGTGCCGGGCGAACTCCTCGCCGGGCGCGTGGAACTCGTGCGGGCGCACCGCGTCCATCCCGATCGGCCAGTACGTCCCGTAGTGCACCGGCACCGCCGCCGCGGGAGCCAGGTCCGCCAGGGCCCGCGCGGCCCGCTCCGCGTCCAGGTGCCCCGGACCCAGGTACGGCCCCCACCCGCCGACGGGCAGGAGCGCCACGTCCACCGGCCCGACCTCCTCGGCCATCGTGTCGAACAGACCGGTGTCCCCGGCGAAGTACGTCCGCGCCGCGCCCTCGACCACGTACCCCAGCGCGGGGGACCGCTGCGGCCCGAACGGCAGCCGCCGCCCGTCGTGCCGCGCGCTGACCACCCGGACCCGTACGCCGTCCCGTACGGCCACCTCGTCGCCCGGGGCCACCTCCGCCACCACCAGGTCCCGCAGCCCCGCGAGCCGCTCCAGCCCCGGCACGGCCCGGCGCGCCCCCCGCGGCACCACCAGCCGCGCCCCGCGCGGCACCCGGGCCAGCGACGGCAGGTGCAGGTGGTCGGAGTGCAGGTGCGACACCAGCACCACGTCCGCCTCGGCCGCCCCGGGCGGGGGCATCGCCCCGCGCCGCCGCCGCAGGTGCGCGAGCCGCCGGGCGAACAGCGGGTCGGTCAGCAGCCGCACCCCCGAGTCCCGCACGGTGCACGTGGCGTGCCCCCACCAGGTGATCTCGACCGCCACCACGGTCCTCCCTCCCTCGGCCCCGCCTCCCGTCGAGCTTAGGGGGTGTCCGCACGGTCCCGCCGGGCGTGCCGCCGGAGCGGGGCGGATCCTCCCGGCCCCCTCCTCCCGGGGCCCGGATCGGAGTAGGGTCGGGCGCCATGGATGAGCTGCGCGTGGCCGCTATCGCCAGCCTGGCCCCGCTTGAGGAACTCGACGCCGATCCCTTCGCCGTGGACACCCGGAGCCAGCACGCCATGTGCGCGCGCTGGGCCGCGGAGCGGGGCTACGTGGTCACCCGGCACCTGCTCTTCTACGGGCTGCGGGCCGACCACTGCGGACTGTGGTGTGACGTAGAAGCCGGCCAGGTCGACCTGTTCGTCGCCCCCAACCGGAGGGTCCTGGCCCGGGCGCTGAGCTCCGTCGAGGAGTTCGCGGCCGAGTGCGCGCGGCGCGGCGTACGGCTGGAGACCGCCGGACTGGACGAGCCGCAGTACACCTCCGCGATGAAGGCCGAGGTGCACCGCAGGCTCTCCATGCCGACCGCCGGCTACGACGGCACGTAGGCCGCCTCTTCCGGATCCACCCCGGGCCGGTGCCGCCCGGGGTCCCGTCGGCCCGGCCCGCCGTACGTCCGTGCGCCACCCGTGTCGCCCGCCGCGCCCCGCCGCCCTGTGCGACGCTGGCCGGGGGGCCGCTGGTGGGGCGCGGCCCGGGACGTGAGGCGGGTACGGGCGTGTGGCGAGGGCGGTTGCGGTGGCGGGCCGCGGGCGGCGCACTGATGCGGGTGGTCATCGTGTGGGCGGTGTCCACGCTGACCCTGCTCGTCCTCGCCGGGATCCTGCCCGACTTCCGCCTCCAGTCCGCCGACGGCGACAGCGTCACCCGGATCGGGCTGACCGCGGCCTGGGGCGCCGGCGCCTTCGGCCTGCTGAGCGCTCTGGTGTGGCCGGTGCTCGTACGGGCCCTGCTGCTGGTCCCCGCACTGGTCCTCGGGCTGCTCGTCTTCTTCCTCAACGGCTCGCTGCTGCTGATGGCGCTCAGCCTGATCCCCGACGACCGGGGCACCCTGGCCCCCGAAACGGCGGTGGTCGTCGCCGCGGTGATGTCCGCCGTGGCCTCCGCCACCTCCACCGCGCTCGCGGTGCGCGACGACGAGGCGTACCGGCGCCGCCTGTACCGGCTCGCCGACCGGCGGCGGCGCCGCCAGCGCCGTGCGGGCGCCCCGGGAGCGCCCCCGGCCGCCCCCGGGCTGGTCTTCCTCCAGCTCGACGGCGTCGGCTACGAGGTGCTGCGCAGGGCGGCCGCCGAGGGGCTGATGCCGACGGTGGAGGGCTGGCTGGAACGCAGCCACCGCGTCATGTCCTGGCGCACCGACTGGTCCAGCCAGACCGGAGCCAGCCAGCTCGGCATCCTGCACGGCTCCAACTTCGACGTCCCGGCGTTCCGCTGGTACGAGAAGGACACCCGCGAGGTGATGGTCTGCAACCGGCCGACCAGTGCCGCCGAACTCCAGCGGCGGGCCGTCCTGCGCACCGGTGACGGCGGGCTGCTGACCCTCGACGGGGCGAGCCGGGGCAACCTGTTCAGCGGCGGCGCCGACCAGCTGGCCCTGGTGCTGTCCGTCGCCGCCCGGCGCGGGCGCGCCAACCGCTCCCGCGCGGGCTACTTCGCGTACTTCTCCGACCCGGCCAACGCCGTCCGGACCGCCCTCTCCTTCACCGCCGAAGTGGTGCGCGAGATCGGCCAGTCGCTGCGCTCCCGGGCCCGCAAGGACGAGCCCAGGGTGGCGCGCGGCGGCCTGTACCCCGTGATCCGGGCGTTCGCGACGGTGATCGAGCGGGACGTGGTCGTCTCGGCGGTGATCGGGGACACCCTGGCGGGCCGCGCCGCGGTCTACGCGGACCTGGTCGCCTACGACGAGGTCGCGCACCACTCTGGCCCGCACGGCGGGGACACCGACCGGGTGCTGGCCCGGCTGGACCGGAGCCTCGCGCTCATCGCCCGGGCCGCCGAGCACGCCCCGCGCGCGTACCGGTTCGTCCTGCTCTCGGACCACGGCCAGAGCCCGGGGGAGACCTTCCTCGGCCGCTACGGACTCACCCTGAAGGACCTGGTCCGCGCCGGCTGCGGGCTGCCGGTCTCGCGCCGGGCCGGCGGCACGCGCAGCGGGGCCGAGGCCCGCGCGGCCGTGCTGGCGGCCCTCCACCGGCCGGAGGAGGAGGACGGCGAGGAGGTCCATCCGCCCCCGGGCTCCGACCCGGTGGTGCTGGCCTCGGGCAACCTCGGACTGATCTCCTTCCCGGACCTGCCCGGGCGGGCCCCGCGCCGGTGGATCGAGCGGGCCCACCCCGCCCTGCTGGCCACCCTGGCCAACCACCCCGGGGTGGGGTTCCTGCTGGTGGACGGCGAGGTGCTCGGCCCGGACGGCGCGTCGGCGCGGCTGGACGTACCGGGGGCGGCGGAGGAGCTGCTGGCGGCGTTCGGGCCGGGCGCGGCCGACGCGGTCCGCCGGACGGACTCCTTCCCGCACGTGGCCGACATCATGGTCAACTCGGCGTACGACCCGGTGAGCGGGGCCGTGCACGCCTTCGAGGAGCAGATCGGCTCGCACGGCGGTCTCGGCGGGGAGCAGGGGCACCCGTTCCTGATGTGGCCCACGGAACTGTCGGACCCGGGCCGGGAGCTGGTGGGTGCCGAGGCGGTGCACGATGTCCTGCGCCGCTGGCTGCGCGAGGCGGACGGCCCCCAGGTGCCGCTCGCGGACCGGCCGGAGGAGGATCCCCGGCGGGAGGCCGACCCAGACGGAACCTTTCCTTCCGCAGGGGTGCCCGCACCGGACGAAACCCGGTGATTTGGTGCGGAGTTCACGGTGCCCGACCATGGGGCGTCCTGACCAGCATGTGAGACATTCCGAGGCGCACCCCCGATGACCAGCACCGCAGCCCCAGCCCCGACCACCACCGGGGCCACGGGCCCCGCGGCGGCCACCGGACCCGCCGAGGCCGCCGCGGCCACGGGACCCGCCGGCCAGGGCGGCGGCCCGCACGCCCGCCGCTTCGGCCTCCCGACCGCCGTCTGCCTGGTCATGGGCAACATCATCGGCGGCGGGATCTTCCTCCTCCCCGCCTCGGTCGCCCCCTTCGGCACCGTCAGCCTGCTCGCCTTCGGCGTGCTGACCCTCGGCGCGATCGCCCTCGCCCTGGTCTTCGGCCGCCTCGCCGAACGGCACCCGCAGACCGGCGGGCCGTACGTCTACGTCCGCGCCGCGTTCGGCGACTTCGCGGGCTTCCTCGCCGCCTACAGCAACTGGATCACCACCTGGGTCTCGAACGCCGCCCTCGCGGTCGCGGCCGTCGGCTACCTCTCCGTGCTCTTCCCCGCGATCGGGGACCACAAGTGGTCCATGTGCCTGGCCGCGCTGGCCGTCCAGTGGCTGCCCGCCCTCGCCAACCTGGCCGGTACCCGGTACGTGGGCGCGGTCCAGCTCGTCGCGACCGTGCTGAAGCTCGTCCCCCTGCTGCTCGTGGCCGTCGGCGGACTGTTCTTCTTCGACCCGGCCAACCTCGGCCCCTTCCGGGCCACCGACCAGAGCGCCGTCGGAGCCGTCTCCGCCTCCGCCGCGATCCTGCTCTTCAGCTACCTGGGCGTCGAGTCCGCCGCCGTCAGCGCCGGCGAGGTCCGCGACCCGGCCCGCAACGTCGGCCGCGCCACCGTCCTCGGCACCGCGGGCGCCGCCACCGTCTACCTGCTCGGCACCCTCGCCGTGTTCGGGCTGGTCGCCCACGACCGGCTGGTCTCCTCCGAAGCCCCCTTCACCGACGCCGTCAACGCCATGTTCGGCGGCACCTGGGGCGGCACGCTCGTCGCCTGCGCCGCGGTGGTCTCGATGGTCGGCGCGCTCAACGGCTGGACCCTGCTCAGCGCGCAGACCCCGTACGCGGCCGCCCGGGACGGGCTCTTCCCGAAGGTCTTCGCGACCAAGCGGCGCGGGGTCCCCGTGGCCGGCGTCCTCGTCACCGTCGTCCTGGCCTCCGGGCTGACCGTCTACAACTACACCGCCGGATCCGAGGGCGTCTTCGAGGTCCTGGTCCTCGTCACCACCTTCACCGCGACCGTCCCCTACCTGCTGTCCACCGCCGCGCAGATCTTCTTCCTCCTCTCCGGCCGGTCCGAGCGGGTCCACCGCGGCCGCCTGGTCCGCGACGCCGCCCTCGCCTGCCTCGCCTTCGGCTTCTCCATGTGGCTCGTCGCCGGCTCCGGCTACGCCGCCGTCTACCAGGGCGTCCTGTTCCTCTTCGCCGGCGTCCTCCTCTACGCCCTCATGGCCGCCCGCCGCCAGCGCGGAGCCGCCGGCTAGGAACCGTCGACCCGGGAAAACCGGGTGCTCCGGGGGCCGCGGTGCGCACACACTGGGCGCACCACAGCCCCCGGCCCCGAAGGACGACCGCACCCGTGCAGGCAGCCGCCACCGTCACCCCCGCCCAGATCCCCGAACTCCTCCTCGGCCTCGCCACCGTACGGCCGGTGTTCCTCTGGGGGGCGCCGGGCATCGGCAAGTCCTCGCTCGTGCGGAAGTTCGCCGACTCGCTGGGCCTGGAGTGCGTCAGCCTCCTCGGTACCCAGCTCGCCCCCGAGGACCTGATCGGCGTCCCCCAGATCCGCGACGGCCGCTCCGTGTTCTGCCCGCCGGAGGCCATCGCCCGCGACGAGCCGTACTGCCTCTTCCTCGACGAACTCAACGCCGCGAGCCCCGACGTCCAGAAGGCCTTCTACTCGCTGATCCTCGACCGGCGCATCGGCTCCTACGAGCTGCCCGCCGGCTCCATCGTCATCGGCGCGGGCAACCGCGCCACCGACAACGCCCTCGCCCGGCCCATCGCCTCCGCCCTCGTCAACCGCCTCACCCACGTCCACCTGCGGGCCTCCGCACAGGACTGGCTGGTCTGGGCCGGCGAGCACGGCATCCACCCGTGGATCACCGACTACCTCACCGACCGCCCCGACCACCTCTGGTCGCAGCCGCCGAAGACCGAGGAGCCCTTCTCCACGCCGCGTTCCTGGCACATGCTCTCGGACGCCCTGCACTCCTTCGGGACCGGACTGGACGAGGAGACCCTCAAGGTCGTGGCCCACGGCACCCTCACCCCGGCGCACGCCGTCTCCTTCTGCGGCTACGCCAAGATCGTCCGGCACTCCTTCGGCATCGAGGCGATCTTCAAGGGCGAGGCCTCCTGGCCCACCCGCCTCGCCGACCGCGACCTGCTCTACTACCTCGCCGACGCCTTCCGCGGCCGCCTCGTCAAGGAACTCCCGGCCCGCAAGGAACACGTCTCGCCCGCCGTCCGGCAGATCTCCCACCGGGCCAAGTCACTGCTCGTGCAGCTCGCCGAGATCTCCGTCGAGGTCGCCCAGACCGTCATCGCCGACGACGCCGACGGCCTGCCCGTCCTGCCGTCCTGGTTCCTCGTCGAGGCGGCCCGTGACATGCCCCGCCTGGTCGAGGCCCGCCGATGAGCGCCGCGCGCGGCCGCGCCCGGAAGGAAGCCGGGCCCGACCCCGCCGACCGGGCCTTCGCCGAGGGACTCGCCCTGGTCAAGCGCAACCCCGCGCTCGCCGCCGTCGAAGCCAGGATCTGCCGCCCGGCGAAGTGCCCGGACACCCCCGCCTCGGGTCTGGCCGCGGTGGACTCCAACGGCACCGTCCACGTCCACCCCACCCGGCGCGCCGAACCGGCCGAGTGGGCCTGGGCCCTCGCCCACGCCTTCCTCCACCTCGGCTTCGGCCACGTCCCGGCCGCCGAGGACCCGGACCGGCCCCGGCCCGACCGCTTCGACCTCGCCGCCCGCTGCGCCGTCGTCAACCGCTTCCTGCTGACCTTCCCGGCCGGCCGGGCCCCCGACCACCTGCCCGCCGGCTACCCCGGCGGCGACGAGGACGCCCTGGCCGCCCGCTGGCGCCGCGACGGCATCCCCGCCGCGTACGAGCAGTGCGGCACCGCCGGGGACGGCCCCGACCAGCTCCTCGTGGCCTGGAACTCCTGGAACACGGCCGTCCCGGACTGGGAGACCGCCTTCGCGCACGCCCTGACCCGCAGCGTCTCCGCCGCCATGGACGTCGCCGGAGGCCGCCGCGACCGGGCCACCGGCGAGCGCCTGCGCCAGCACCCCTGGGACCGGGCCCTGAACTGGTTCGTCTCCTCGTACCCGCTGCTCGGCGGGCTCGCCGGGGGCCTGACGATCGTCGCGGACGCCGAGGTGGCCCGCGCGAACGGCATCGCCGTCGCCGCCGTCAGCGCGAGCGCCGGGGAGATCTACGTCAACCCGCTGCGCACCCTCACCGACGGGGAGTGGCGGTTCGTCCTGGCCCACGAGATGCTGCACGCCGCCCTGCGCCACGGAGAGCGCCGCGGCGCCCGCGACCCGTACCTGCACAACGTCGCCGCCGACTACGTGGTCAACGGCTGGCTCGTCGAGATGGACGTCGGGGACATGCCCGACGGACTGCTGCACGATCCCGCCCTGAGCGGCCTGTCCGTCGAGGAGGTCTACGACCTCATCGCCACCGGCCTGCGCCGCGGCCGCCGGCTCGCCACCCTGCGCGGCAAGGGCCTCGGGGACATCCTGGGCGAGCCCCTGTCCCACCCGGCGAGCGTGCCGTACACGGACCTGGACGAGTTCTACCGGCGCGGCCTGGTCCAGGGCTTCGACCTGCACGCGCACGGGGACCGCGGACTGCTGCCCGCCGGCCTGGTCGAGGAGATCCGCGCCCTGGCCCACCCGCCGGTGCCCTGGGACGCGCAGCTCGCCCGCTGGTTCGACGAGTACGTTCCCCGGCCGGAGCCCGTACGTTCCTACGCGCGCCCGGCGCGCCGCCAGGCGTCGACCCCGGACATCCCCCGCGCGGGCCGCCACTTCCCGCCCGAGGAGATCGCCCGCTGCACCTTCGGGGTGGTGCTCGACACCTCGGGCTCCATGGACACCGCCCTGCTCGGCAAGGCGCTGGGCGCGATCGCCTCGTACGCGGAAGCCCGCGACGTACCGGCCGCCCGCGTCGTGTTCTGCGACGCGGCGCCGTACGACGCGGGCTATCTGCCCCCGACCGAGATCGCGGGCCGGGTACGGGTGCGCGGCCGGGGCGGCACGGTGCTCCAGCCGGGCATCGACCTGCTGCTGCGGGCGGAGGACTTCCCGCCCGGCGCACCGGTGCTGGTGATCACGGACGGGTGGTGCGACACCCTGCGGATCCGGCGCGAGCACGCCTATCTGGTTCCGCAGGGTGCCTCCCTGCCGTTCACCCCCAGGGGGCCGGTGTTCCGGCTCGCCTGAGGAACCCGAGGTTTAGTCGAGGTAGTCGCGCAGCACCTGCGAACGCGACGGGTGGCGCAGCTTCGACATGGTCTTGGACTCGATCTGGCGGATGCGCTCACGGGTGACCCCGTACACGCGGCCGATCTCGTCCAGGGTCTTCGGCTGGCCGTCGTTGAGGCCGTACCGCATGGAGACCACGCCCGCCTCGCGCTCCGAGAGCGTGCCCAGGATGGACTGGAGCTGCTCCTGGAGGAAGGTGAACGACACCGCGTCGGCCGGCACGACCGCCTCGGAGTCCTCGATGAGGTCACCGAACTCGCTGTCGCCCTCCTCACCCAGGGGGGTGTGCAGGGAGATCGGCTCGCGGCCGTACTTCTGGACCTCGATGACCTTCTCGGGGGTCATGTCGAGTTCCTTGCCCAGCTCCTCCGGGGTGGGCTCGCGGCCCAGGTCCTGGAGCATCTGGCGCTGCACGCGGGCGAGCTTGTTGATGATCTCGACCATGTGCACGGGGATGCGGATCGTGCGCGACTGGTCGGCCATGGCACGCGTGATCGCCTGCCGGATCCACCAGGTCGCGTACGTGGAGAACTTGAAGCCCTTGGTGTAGTCGAACTTCTCCACCGCGCGGATCAGACCGACGTTGCCCTCCTGGATCAGGTCCAGGAAGAGCATGCCGCGGCCGGTGTAGCGCTTGGCCAGGGAGACCACGAGACGGAGGTTGGCCTCCAGCAGGTGGTTCTTGGCGCGGCGGCCGTCCTCGACGAGGATCTCCAGCTCGCGCTTGAACGCGGGCTTGTGGTCCTCCTCCTCTTCGAGCTTGTACTCGGAGAACAGGCCCGCCTCGATGCGCTTGGCGAGCTCGACCTCCTGCTCGGCGTTGAGGAGCGGCACCTTGCCGATCAGCTTCAGGTAGTCCTTGACGGGGTCGGCGGTGGCACCGGCCACCATGACCGTCTGCGCCGGGGCGTCGTCCTCGTCATCGTCGGACAGGACGAAGCCCTGGGTGCCGCCCGTCTTGGGCGCCTCCTCCTCGGCCTCGTCGGCGAGGTCCTCGGCCGCCCAGTCCTCGCCCTCGACGGCGGGGGTCTCGCCCTCGTCGGAGTCCTTGGCACCGGCCTTCTTCGTGGCGGCGGTCTTCTTGGTCGCCGTGGCCTTCTTGACGGCGGTCTTCTTGACCGTGCGCTTCTTGGGCTCGGCGGCGGCCTCGGCCGTCACCTCGTCCTCGGCGGCGGCCGGCGATGCGGATATCGCCGCGGCGGTGGCCGGGGCGGCCGTCTTGCGCGCGCCGATGGGGCGCGGCGCGGCGGCCGCCTTCTTGGTCACGGTGCGGGCGGGGGCCGCGGCCGCCTTGCGGGGCTTCTTCGCGGGAGCCTTGGTGGCGGGGGCGGCGCTGACGTGGAGGGCGACGCCCTCCTCGTCCAGGACCTGGTTCAGGCTGCGCAGGACCCGCTTCCACTGGTCCACCGGGATGCGGCCGGCCTCGAAGGCCTGGCGCACATCGTCACCGTTGATGTGACCCTGCTCGCGGCCGCGCTCGACGAGCGCGACGAGGGCCTCCGATTCGGCGATCTCCGGAGGGAACGTACGGGACGGGCTGAGCGACACAAGGAGCCTCTCGTTGCGAACAGATAAGGGGTGAGCGGGACATCATCGCGCGAACTCGGGAAACAGACCCGAGGGGGGTCTGTATTCCGGGCCGCGCGAGGACACCTGTCGGTTCATCGCATGCCCGAGTCGATTCGTTACGCGCTGAATTGAGTGACCTGCGCCACGCTGTGGCCGCGCAACCGATCCGGCGGAGATCCGTCCGCCTCGCGACCGCCTCCCGCAAGGCCTCATCTCAGCCCTTTTTGCGGGCTTCGATGAGGAAGCGGGCGGTGTGCGCGACGAACGGGCCCTCGCGTTCGATCCGTTCGTGGAGCTCGCGCAGCCGGTCCCGGTACTGCCCGACCGTGAAGCCGGGCACCATCCAGATCACCTTCCGTAGAAAGTAGATCACGGCTCCGATGTCATGGAACTCCGTCCGCAGTCGTTCGGAGCGCAGATCGACCACCTCCAGGCCCGCTTTCGTGGCGTCGGCGACCGCGTCGTCGGGGTGCCGGCCGCGCCGCACCTCCTCCGGCTGGGGGCCGAGGAAGTACTCGACGAGCTCGAAGACGCTCGCCGGGCCGACCTGCTGGGACAGGTAGGTGCCGCCCGGTTCCAGCACCCGGGCGATCTCGTCCCACCAGATGGTCACCGGATGCCGGCTGGCGACCAGCTCGAAGGCCTCGTCACCGAAGGGCAGCGGCGGCTCGTCGGCGTCCGCGACCACCACCGCGCCCAGCGGGTGCAGCAGCCGCGTCGCCTTCCGGATGTTCGGCGGCCAGGACTCGGTGGCCACCGTCAGCGGCGGCAGCGGTCCCGACCCGGCGAGCACCTCGCCCCCGCCGGTCTGGATGTCCAGCGCGGAACGCACCCGGGCCAGACGCTCGCCCAGGAGCCGCTGGTAGCCCCAGGAGGGGCGCTGCTCGGTGGCGCGGCCGTCGAGCCAGGAGAAGTCCCAGCCGTCGACGGAAACGGATTCGGCCTCGGCGACGAGATGGTCGAAAGTACGCGTCATGTCTCGATCGTCCCAGCTCGGGCCCCGGTGAACCACCGGATATGTCGACTACAGTGGTCGGCGGGCCGTGACTGGCGTTCGGGTGGATCACCACCGGGGAGCGGCCCGGCGTACCCCGTACGTCGACTGCCGCGCGCCTGGGCGATCCGCGATCCGCAGCGACGTTCAGGAGACCCCGTGACGACTGCCACCGCCCAGCTGATGGACGGCACCGCCCTCGCCCGCCGCATCTCGGAGCAGACCGCCGCCCACGCGGCCGCGCTCACCGAGCGCACCGGCACCGCGCCCTGCCTCGCGACCGTCCTGGTCGGCGAGGACCCCGCGTCCGTGACGTACGTACGCATGAAGCAGAACCGTTGCGCCAAGGCCGGGATCACCTCCCGCCACGTGGAGCTGCCGGCCACGACCACCACCGAGGAGCTGGTGGCCGCCCTCACCGAGCTCTCCGAGGACCCGCAGATCAGCGGCATCCTGCTCCAGCACCCCGTCCCGCACCACATCGACGAGCGCGCCGCCTTCGAGGCCATCGCCCCGGGCAAGGACGTCGACGGGGTCACCATGCACTCCTTCGCCGCCATGGGCTTCGGCCTGCCCGGCTTCGTCTCCTGCACCCCCGGCGGGATCATGCGCCTGCTGGAGGCCTACGACGTCGACCTCACCGGCAAGCACGCCGTCGTCGTCGGCCGCAGCGCCATCCTCGGCAAGCCCGCCGGCATGCTCCTGCTGGAGCGCAACGCCACGGTCACCTACTGTCACTCCCGCACCGTCGACCTGCCCTCGATCGTGCGCCAGGCGGACGTGCTCGTGGCCGCCGTCGGCAAGGCCGAGTTCATCCGCGGCGAGGACATCAAGCCCGGCGCCGTCGTCCTGGACGCCGGCTACAACGAGGGCAACGTCGGCGACGTCCACTTCGAGTCGGCCGCCGCCCGCGCCTCCCTGATCACCCCCGTGCCCGGCGGCGTCGGTCCCATGACCATCGCCGTGCTGCTGGAGCAGACCGTCCGGGCCGCCGCCGCGCAGGCCGGACTGGACCTCGCGGACCTCTGACCCCTTCCGCACTCCGCACGCGACGCCCCGGACCCGCTCGGTCCGGGGCGTCGCGCTGCCGGGGCCCGCAGCCCGGGGCCACCGCTCAGGCGACAGCGCCGGCGGCAGCCGTACGGCGGGCCGCGGCGACGACCGGGGAGGTGCGGAACGCGCGGGCCAGCGGGGCCAGGGGCTGCCCGCCGAGCCCGTGGGGGGCCGGGCCGTCCGGGCCGTCCGGGCCGGAGACGGCCGGGGGGCCTTCGGTGCCCGCCCGCTCGGCGGCCGCCCGGTGCCGGCAGGCGGCGGCGAGCATGGCGGCGTCCGCCACGACGGCGGCGGCCCGTTCGTCGAGGCCCTGGGCGCGCGCGGCCCCGTACGCGAGCGACCGCACCCCGGGGTCGAACCAGCCGGCCAGGGCCAGCAGCCCGTCGTCGATGACCGACTCGCGGTGGATCAGCCGGATCCCGATCGGCGACCACCAGGTCAGCGGCACCGTCGTCACGCTGCGGGCGGCGAACCCGCGCAGCGCCTTCCACAGCGGGCGCAGCCGCCGGTACTGGCTGTAGTCCCGCCACAGCGCCGACCCGCCGAGCATCGGCACGAGGAACCCCGACCCCACCAGCAGCGCCGCCGCGGAGGCCAGCGGCGGGGCCACGTACGTGGACAGGACGTCCCAGTCGTGCCCGGCCCAGCGGGCGCCCACCGCGGCCCACTTCGCCGCGAGGTACCCGAGGTCCATGAGCCCGCCGAGCATGAGCAGCGCCAGCCCCGAGCGCAGCGACCGCAGCGCGGGATCGACGCGCAGGGTCCACTTGAGGCACAGCACGCTCAGCGCCGTACTGCCCACGGTGTGCGACACCAGGTAGAGGACGATCATCTCGCGCAGCCAGGGCGTGTTCGCGTAGTACGTGTCCAGGTCCCGCAGCCGTTCCACCGGCGCGTCCCCGATCACGAACAGGGTCACGATCAGCGCGCTCACGGCGCCGAACGCCCCCACCGTCACCCGCGTCGCCCGCCGGACGCCGGCGGGCGGCCCCCCGGCCCAGTGCAGGATCAGCACGACCGAAGCCCCCGAGAACGCGGTGAGGACGCTGTACACGAGCGGGGCGGCGAAGTTGACGACGCCGGTGATCTCGTTGACCGCGGCCAGGGAAGGCGGCGCGGCCAGGAACGTCAGCAGGCAGCCGACGACCAGCAGCGCGCACACGGCCCGCATCAGCGGCTGGTCCCAGTTCCGGCGCAGCGCCGGGGCCTTGATCAGCAGGGCCAGGACCATCACCGAGCCCGCCACGTACAGGACGAAGTCCTCCCTCACCGGGCGCGTCCGGCGGGGTCCGCCCCCAGCTCGCGCCCCCCGCCCGCTCCGGCGGCTCCGACGAGCCCGGCGACGGCGCGCTCGGCGGCGGTCAGCGGCGGCGCCTTGAGGGCGCCCCGCGGGGAGGCCCGCAGCACCCGCCGGACGATGTCGGGCCGCAGCCAGTGGGTGGGCGGGCTGGTCATGGTGATGACCTCAAGGAACGCCGCGGTGAGCGGTTCCTGCGTGGTGGCCCCGGCCACGAGCCGGCTCACGTACGCGTCGAGGAGTCCCGCGCCCGGCCGGGGCCGCGTACCGGTCGCCCCGGGATACCTGATGTCCTGCGAGGCGGCGAGCTCCCAGGCGGTGGCGACCGGCGGGGCGAGCGCGCGCTGGGCGGCGTTCCCGAAGCCGGGCCGGGCGAGTCCGCCATTGCGCAGCAGGGCGCGTACGGCGAGCAGTCCCTGGGCGGCGACCGTCATGCCCTGCCCGTAGAGCGGGTTGAAGGTGGCCACCGAGTCGCCGACGGCGAAGAAGCCGTCGGGCAGGTCCGCCTTCTCGTAGTGGATCCGCCGGCCGGCGGTGCCCTGGGTGACGGCGACGTCGCCCAGCGGCGCGCGGCCTTCGAGGAGCTCCCCGACGATCGGATGCCGGACGCCCTTGGCGAACGGGACGAACGCGTCGGGGTCGTTGGTGGGCCGGCCGCCGCGGGTACCGGAAAGGGTGGCCTGCCACTGCCCGTTCTCGATCGGGACGATCGTCGCCGTACGGCCGGGTACGGGCACCCGGGGGTCGGACTGGACGTTGACGATCGGGAAGCCCAGCTCGTGCGCCCCCTCGGGCGCCTCGAACAGGCGGGTCGCGTAGACCAGGCCGGAGTCGACCTCGGAGTACCGGATGCGGCCCGCCCCGGCCGCCTCCAGCCAGCCGAGGGCCCGGGAGCCGCGGCCGCCGGCGTCGACGACGAGATCGGCCTCCACGACCACGCCCTCCCCGTCCGGGGTGTCGACGCGGACGCCGGTGATCCGCGCGGCGCTGCCCTCCAGGCCCCTCACCCGGCTGCGCTGGAGGAGGGTGACCCCCGGCAGCGCGGTGACCCGGGCACGGACCACGGAGTCGAGCAGGTCGCGGCTGCAGGAGATGCTGAACTGCTTCTCCGCGCACCGCGGGATCCACCCCCGCGCGGTCAGGGTGACCAGGTCCGTCGGCAGGCTGCGGCGGATCGCGCCGGCCGCCGTCCACTGCTCGCCGATGCCCGGCAGGATCTCCTCCACCGCGCGCGCCCCGCCCGACCACATGACGTGGACGTGCCGGGCCTGCGGGAGGCCGCGCCGTGGCGTCGGGCCGTCGGGCAGTGCGTCGGCGTCGATGATCGTGACCGTCGCGTACTCGGCGAGTACGGCGGCCGCGAGCAGTCCGGCCAGGCTGCCGCCGATGACGACGGCGTGGCGGGACGGGGTGGACTGGGTCATCGTGTGGTGCTCTCTGTCAGGCCGCGCGGAGGGCAGGCGGCGAAGGTGAGGAAGCGGAGGCGGCCGGGACGGGCGTGCCGTGCGGGGCGCTCAACGGCCCCAGCCGAGCGAGGTGTTGATGCGCTCGATCTCCTCCGGGAACTGCTCCTGCCTGGGGGGAGTGAGGAAGGCCTTCAGGAGCATGCCGAGGTACAGGCCGAAGGTCTCGGCCCGGATCTCCGCGGGATCCTCCCGGTCGGCGCGGGCGGCGGCCTGCCGGACCACGTGCTCCAGCGGGGCGTCCGGACGCAGCAGTTCCGCGAGACTGCCGTGGGGGGACGTGAGGCGTGCGGCGACGGCCATGCCGGGGCCGTGGCCGTCGCACGTGCCCTCGTGCACGTGCCACAGCTCGTGGCAGGCGATGACGAGCTGGTGCTCGGGCCGGGTACGGGCCTCGATGACGAGGAGGTCGCGGTCGTCCAGCTCCAGCCAGAGCCCGCTCGCCGTGTCGGCCGGGAACGGAACGAAGCGGAACTCCACGGGGCGGCCGCCGCGGAGCCGTGCGAAGGCGGCGCAGAGCCCGCCGATGATCAGGCCGGCGTCGCAGGGCGCGGCGAGGCGCGCGTCGGCGAGTAACCGGGCGCCGAGGCTCCGCATGGCCCGTGTGGTCCTCATGCCCCGTCCCCCTCGCCGTCCCGGTCCGCCCCGGCGGCCCCCTCGGCCCCACCGGCCCCTGCACCGCTTCCCGCATCGCTTCCCGCGCCGGGTACGGGCCCGGTCCCGGGGCGCGGGCCCGCCTCCGTGCCCGGGGCGTCGGCCCGGCGGGGGACCGGCTGGCCCTCGCGGGCCAGGAGGTCGTCCAGGTAGTCGGCCAGGGACTTCCAGCCCGCCGGCGAGAGCCGCCCCGCGCGCGTGACGATGCTCCGCACGTCGTGGGCGCGCAGCACCGCCAGCATCGGGTTCGCCCCGTCCGACCCGTCCGCCCCGGCGGCCCGCAGTTCCCGCTCGATGCCGCCGAGCACCCCGGCCAGCGCCTGCGCGTCCCCGTCCAGCAGGAAGCCGCCCTCCACGCCGTAGAACCGCTGGATCCCCGCGGCCGCCGCGAGGTTGGGCAGCCCCTCGCCCTGCGCCAGCCGGGTCAGGGACTGGCCGGAGGCGTCGAAGGAGCCCGCAATGGCCGTCAGGGAGTGCGGCTGGCCGTCGGCGCGCGGCCGGGTCCGGCGCAGGTGCTCGAAGCGCAGCCGCACCTGCTCCCTGAGCGGCAGCCGCGGCGGATTCCCGTCGAGCGTGAGCCGTATGGCCTGCGGGGTGAGGCCGCTGAGGTACGAGAGGTGATCGAGGTCGTCCGCGGCGGCGGGGCCGTCCGGGCCGGCCGTGGCCAGGGCCCGTTCCACCGCGCTCTTGCTGTCGGCCAGCAGGAAGCCCGCGTACACCCCGAAGAAGCGCTGCACGCCCGCCGCGTGACCGAGCCGGGGCAGTCCGGTGCCGGCGTTGAGCGGGCCGAGGGAGGCGCCGGGCGCGTCGAAGTCCTCGGCGATCGCGGCGAGGGACCACTCCCGGCCGTGCTTGTCGCGGCGGGTGGCGCGCAGCCGCAGGAACCGCTGGTGCACCCGGCGTTCCAGGGGGACTTCGGCGGCCGTACCGGCCACCACCTGCGGAATCAGCGCCGGTTCGACCCCGGACAGGTGCCCGAGCCGCTCCACGGCCAGTACCTCGTCGGGGTCCCGTCCGCACCGCCGGGCCAGTTCCACGACGCGGTCCCAGGCCGCGCTGAGATCGGATCGGGCGGCGGCTCGCACCGGGTAACTCTCCGTACGTCGACAGGGCGTTCGAGTGACAGGGCTCCGTGAAGCCTAGCCCCCGCCCCCGCCCCGAACCAGCACGACCCCCACATTCCCTGCGGTCGGTCTCAAAAAAAGTGGGGACGCCACCCCTTGCCCCGAAGGCCCCCTCGCCCCCGTCCCACGGGCGGCCGTTACCCGGGAGGTAATCGACCCCCGCCCGCCGCGGCGGCACAGTGGGGGCATCGGGCTCCGGGGGCGCGCACTCGCAGCCGGGGCCCGGTACCCCCGCCCGCGCACACGACTCCGACGGAGGCCCACCGCCATGTCCGCGACCCTGTTCGGCAGCATCGCCCGTACCACCGTCCCGCAGACCGCACTGCGCCGCTTCCTCGGGCTCGACGCCGTGGTCACCGGCGGCAACGGGCTCGCCTACGCCGCCTTCTCCGCCCCGCTCGGCCGGCTGCTCGGCGTCGACGCCGGGCTCCTGTTCGCGCTCGGCGTCCTCCTCGTCCTGTACGGCGCCGCCGTCGGCTACCTCGCGTCCCGGGCCCGCCCGGCCGCCTTCCCCGTGAAGTGCGTGATCGAGACCAACTGCGCCTGGGCGGCGCTCAGTCTCGTCGCGCTCTTCGTGTGGCTGGACCCCACCACCGCCGGCGCGGTGTGGATCCCGGCGCAGGCGCTGACCGTCGCCTCCTTCGCCCTGCTCCAGCAGCTGGCGCTGCGCGCCTCGGGCTCAGGAGCCCGCTGAGCGCAGGTACTTGGCCGTCGCCGGGTCGGCCGGCAGCAGCGTCTCGATGGCCAGCTCGGCGACCGTCACGTCCATCGGCGTGTTGAAGGTGGAGATGGACGACACGAAGGACAGGATCTGCCCGTCGTGCTCGATCCGCAGCGGCAGGGCGATGTACGGGACCGCTTCCTCCAGGGGTTCGCGGTCCCCCGGCCGCTCCGCCACCGGGTACGCGGCGACCTCCTCGTACAGGGCGCGCAGCGCGGACGAGCGGGCCAGCGCGATCTGCCGCTCCATCTGGGCCAGCAGGTGACCCCGCCATTCCCGCAGATTGTGGATCCGCCGGGCGAGGCCCTCCGGGTGCAGGGTGATCCGCATGGCGTTCAGCGGCGGCGCCAGCAGGTGGTCCGGCATCCCGTCGAGCAGCATCATGACGCCCCGGTTGGCGGCGACGACGTCGTACGCGGCGTCCACCACCAGCGCCGGGTACGGCTCGTAGGCGCTCATCAGCCGCTCCAGGCCCTCGCGGAGCACCGCCATGGAGGGGGCGTCCAGCGGGGTGTGCGGGTACCGGGGGGCGTAACCGGCCGCCATCAGCAGGGCGTTGCGGTCGCGCACCGGTACGTCGAGGTGGTCGGCGAGCCGCAGCACCATCTCCTCGCTCGGCCGGGACCGGCCGTTCTCCACGAAGCTGATGTGCCGGGACGAGGAGTCGGCGCGTCCCGCCAGCTCCAGCTGACTGATCCCGCGCCGCTCCCGCCAGGTGCGCAGCAGGGCTCCCACGTTCGCCGTCGTCATGCCCCGACGGTAGCCGAGACCGGAGCCCGCGGGCAGCCCGGAACAACCCGCACGCACCACGGCGCGGTCGGTCCCCTCCGGCCCCCGCTGTGCGAACCTTGACTCCTCATCACGGACGTACGCCCACGGGAGAAGGAGCCGGCCGCATGCCGAGTCAGCCGCTGTCGCAGAAGGAGATCGAGGACCGCCTGCGGGAACTCCCGGGCTGGGCCTTCGAGGACGACCGGATCCTCCGCACCTACCGGCTCCGCACGCACATCGCCGCCAGCGCCCTCGTCGCGCACATCGCCGCCGTCCAGGACGAGTTGAACCACCACTCCGACCTCACCCTCGGCTACAACACGGTCCGCCTGGCGGTCAACAGCCACGACGCCGGAGACGTCGTCACCGAGACCGACTTCGCCCTCGCCGAACGGGTCGAAGCCCTCGCCCCCGCCCACGGCGCGAGCTGAGCCCCCGCACGTGCCGAACACCAGGAGCCTGCTCGACTACGACGCCGAGGCCGCGTCGTACGACGCCACCCGCGGCGGTGTCCCGCGCGCCGAAGCCGCCGCCGGGGCGGTGCTCGGCCTGGTCCCGGCCGCCGCCCGCACCCTGCTCGACCTGGGCTGCGGCACCGGCATCGTCACCGCCCGCCTGGACCGGCCCGGGCTGCGCGTACTGGGCGCGGACACCTCGTACGGGATGGCCGCGACGGCCGCCCGCCGCGGGGTGCCCGTCGTCCTCGCCTCCGGCACCGGCCTGCCCGTACGGACGGGCTCCCTGGACGCGGTGAGCGCCGTGTGGCTGCTGCACCTGCTGCGCGAACCCGGCGCCGTGCCCGGCCTCGTCGCCGAGGCCGGGCGGGTGCTGCGCCCCGGCGGGGTCTTCGTCACCACCGTCGACAAGGACGCCGCGCACGACGTCGGCAGCGACATCGACGCACTGCTCGCCCCGCACCTGACGGCCGCCCCCGCGGACGCCTCCGGCCTGGTCGAGGCCTGCGCGGCCCGGGCGGGCCTGCGGCCGGTCGGGGAGACCCGCTTCACGGGACACGGCCAGGGCCGCAGCCCGCGCGAGAGCGCCGCCGCGCTCCTGGCGGGCCGGTACGCCTCCCGGATCAGCCCCCGCGGCATCGGCGCGGCCGAGCTGGCGGCCGCCCTGGAGGCGCTGCCCGCACCGGACGAGCCGCGCGCGGAGCCGACGTACCGGGTACGGAGCTTCGTACGGCTCTGACGGACCCGCGTTCCGGCGGCCCGCGGGGCTACACCGGCTCCAGGCGCCACCACTGGGACGGGGAGTCGGTGTCCTCGCCCTGGCGGGCCCGGCCCTCGCCGTCCGCCTCCAGCAGCAGCTCGCTGACGCACGCGACGAGGGACACCACCCCGGGGTCGTCCAGGTGCTCCTCGACGAGCCACTCCTGGGCGCCGAAGGCGTTGGCGCGCCACACCTGCACCCGGGCGCCGGCGTCCGTGGAGGCGTTCGCCACGTCGAGGCGCCGTTCGTTGTCCTCGCTCACGACGTGGAAGATCCCGCCGCCGCTGTGCACGGGGGAGATCCGCCAGCGGCGGGCGGCCGCCGGCGCGGGGGGCCCGTCGGGGCCGACCCGCACCCGGGAGGCGCCCTCCAGCTGGAGCACCAGCCCGCTCTCCACGTTCCTGATCCGGTAGATCCCGTCGGGAAGGTTCACGCGGACGCCCTCAGACGTCGAAGACGGCCGGGTCCGGCCCGATGCGGCGGCCCGCCGCACTCGCGCCGAGGGCGTCCAGCGCCGCGACGTCGGCCGCGTCCAGCTCGAACCCGAAGACGTCCAGGTTCTCCCGGATGCGCTCCGGGGTCACGGACTTCGGGATCACGACGTTGCCGTGCTGGAGGTGCCAGCGCAGCACCACCTGCGCGGCGCTGCGGCCGTGCCGGGCGGCGATCTCCTCGACCGCGGGCAGCGTCAGCAGCTCCTTGCCCTGGCCCAGCGGGGACCAGGCCTCGGTGACGATGCCGCGCTCGGCGTGCAGGGCCCGCAGTTCCTCCTGCGGGAACAGCGGGTGCAGCTCGATCTGGTTCACGGCGGGCACCAGGGAGCTCTCGGCGCCGAGCCGCTCCAGGTCCTGCGGACGGAAGTTCGACACGCCGACCGCCTTGGCGCGGCCGTCGGCGGCGATCTCCTCGAAGGTCTTCCAGATGGTGAGGAAGTCGTCGCGCATCGGGCGCGGCCAGTGGATCAGGTACAGGTCGACGTGGTCGACGGCCAGCTTGGCGAGCGAGTCCTCGAACGCGCGCAGCACCTCGTCGCGGCCCCAGGCGTGCGAGGGCCCGTTCCACAGCTTGGTGGTGACGAACAGTTCCGCGCGCGGCACCCCGGACGCGGCCAGTGCCCGCCCGGTACCGGCCTCGTTGCCGTAGACGGCCGCCGTGTCGATGCTGCGGTAGCCGGCCTCCAGCGCGGTGCCCACGGTCCGCTCCGCCTCGGAGTCCGGGACCTGCCAGACGCCGAAGCCGAGCTGGGGCATGAGCGTGCCGTTGTTGAGCTTGACGGTGGGGACCTGGTTCACGTGTGGTCGATTCCCTCGGGTCGGTGCGGTCGTGGCCCGGGCCACGGTGCCGGGCCACGGTGTACGAGGGGCGACAACCGGCCCCTCGTACACCGTATTCCCGCCACCCGGGGTGACGCCGCCGTGGCACGTCACGCCGTCCCGAGGTACGCCTCCCGCACCAGGGGGTCCGCCCGTACCTCGGCCGCCGTCCCCTCGGCGAGGACCGTTCCCAGGTCCAGTACGACGACCCGTGCGCACAGGTCCATCACGAAGGCCACGTTGTGCTCGACCAGCAGCACCGCGCAGCCCTCCTCCTCGGCGAGGCGCCGCACCACCCCGGCCAGCTGCTCCCGCTCGGGCGCCGCCATCCCTGAGGCCGGCTCGTCGAGCAGCAGCACCGTCGGCGGGTCGGCCACGGCGCGGGCCAGCTCCGCCATCCGGGCCCGGCCGACGGGCAGCCCGCCGGCGTACCGTGCCCCCAGCGTCCCGAGCCCGCAGGAGGCGAGCACCCGTTCACCCCGCTCGCGCCGCTCCCGTTCCCGGCGGCGCCGTGCCGGGAACGCCACCAGGTCGGCGGCGAGCCCGCCCCCACCGCCCCGCCACTCCTGCGCGACGAGGAGGTTGTCGGCCACGCTCAGCTGCCCGAACAGCTGCTGCCGCTGGAACGTCCGGCGCATCCCGTGCCGGGCCCGCCAGACGGGGGAGCGGCGGGTGACGTCCACCCCGTCGAGCAGGATCCGCCCCCGGTCGGGCCGCCGGATCCCGGACAGCACGTCGAACAGGGTGGTCTTGCCCGCCCCGTTCGGCCCGATCAGCCCGCACACCTCCCCGGCGCGGACCCCGAGGTCCACGCCCGTCAGGGCCCGGACGCCGCCGAAGCGCACGCTGATCCCGCTCGCCTCCAGTACGTACCCGCTCATGTCGCCATCCCCAGGTAGGCCTCGGTGAGCCGGTCCGCCTCCACCTCGGCCCGGGGGCCGCACCAGGAGACCCGGCCCTGGGAGAGGTAGGCCACGGTGTCGGCGATGCCCAGGATCTCCGCCGCCTTCTCCTCCACGAGCAGCAGTGCGGTCCCGGCGTCGCGGAGCTCGGTGAGGACCCCGTACACCTCCTCCACGACGCGCGGCGCGAGGCCGAGCGACGGTTCGTCCGCGATCAGTACGTCCGGCGGGCGCTGGAGCAGCGGGGCGAGCGCCAGCATCTGCTGTTCCCCGCCCGACAGGGCGCCGGCCGTGACGGAGCGCCGTTCCCCGAGGCGGGGGAAGCGGTCGTAGACGGCCGCCCGGGCGGTGGCCTCCGGCAGGTACAGGGCCAGGTTCTCCTCGATGGTGAGCGAGGGGAAGATCCCCCGCCCTTCGGGGGCGAGGAGGACCCCGGCCCGGGAGCGGAGCACGGCTCCGTCGCGGGTGGCGTCCCGCCCGGCGACGAGGACCGACCCGGCCGCCACGGGCAGCAGTCCGGCGGCGACCCGGCAGGCGGTGCTCTTCCCGGCCCCGTTGGGCCCGAGCACGGCGAGGATCTCACCCCGCCGCACGGCGAGCCCGACCCCGTGCAGCACGAGCCCCCCGTCGTACCCGGCGGCGACACCCCGCAACTCAAGCGCGACCCCGCCACCGGCCCGGGCAGCGGCCCCTCCGGCCCCGGCACGGGCCGCGGCTCCGGGCCCCGGCCCCCGCCCCGGTCGTCGGGCGGGCGGTACGGAGGCCTCGCCCGGGTGCGGGGTGGCGGGCTCCGCAGGCCGGGAGGCCGCAGCCTCCGTACGGGGCCCTGCGGCGGGCGGCGGCGCGGAGTGGGCCGGCCCGGAGCCGGAGCCGGGACCGGGACCGGGACCGGGTTCCGCGGTGGACCCCCGGACGCCGGCTCCGGTGCGGGGCTCCCCGCCGTCATCCCCGGCCAGGGGAAGGGCCCGGCGCCGGGCCCACCGCACCGGCAGGGCGGCGCAGTACCCGTCCGGGTCGTTGGCCAGGGCCAGTCCCGCGAGCCCGAACAGGATGACGGGCAGGTGCGCCGACTCCGTCACGTAGTCCGACAGGATCCGCGGGGCCACGGCGTACACGAGCCCCGCCACCACCGCGTACTGCGGCCTGCGCACCCCCGCCGCCACCACGACCGCGAGCCACACCAGCCCCGTCATCGCCGTGAAGTCGGTCGCGGTGACGCGGGTGTTGAAGGAGGCGTACAGGACGCCCCCGAAGCCGGCCAGCCCGGCCGACAGCGTGAACAGCATCAGCTTCGTGCGCAGGACGGACACCCCGGACGCCATCGCCGCCGCGGGCGCCGACCGTACGGCGAGCATCGCGCGCCCCGACGGCGACCCGCGCAGCGCGGTCAGCGCGGCGGCCACGGCGGCGACCAGGACCAGCAGGGCCACGCCCAGGGCCCGGTCGTCGGACAGGTCCAGCGGCCCGATCACCGGTCGGGGTACGGACCATCCGGAGTCCCCGTTGCGCAGCCAGCGCAGCTGGAACAGCACCTGGTCGGCGAGGAACGCCAGGGCGAGGGTCGCCAGCGCGAGGGAGCGCCCGCCGAGGCGCAGCGCGGGCAGCGCGACCAGCGCCCCGAGCACGGCCGCCGCGCAGGTGCCCACCGCGAGGGCCGCCACGAAGGGCCAGCCCCGGCTCATGAGGAGGCCCGCGACCAGCGCGGCCCCGGTGACGAAGGTGGCCTGGGCCAGCGAGACCATCGCGCCGAGCCCGGTGACCACGGTGAAGGACATGAACACGAGCGCGATGGCCAGGCCCTGCGCGAGCAGCCCGGTCCAGAAGGGGGTGGTGACGGTGTAGAAGGCCACGCCGAGCAGGACCGCGCCCGCCGCCCACACCCCCCAGCGGCGGTTCCAGGACGCGCCCGCGAGATGGTCCGGGGACGGTACGTCGACCGCCGCGGTCCCCGCGGTCCGCGCCCGCCGGGTCAGTACGAGCAGCCCCCCGAACAGGATCAGGAAGGGCACCGCCGTGCGGAAGCCGGTGATCCCCTCGGCGAACGAGGCGTAGCCGGCAACCAGGTTCTGCAGGACCCCGAGCCCCAGCCCGCCCGCGAAGGCGAGCGGGACGGAAGCGAAGCGCCCGATGACGGCGGCGGTCGCGGACACGAACAGGAACAGGGTGAAGTCGTGGGCGGACAGCCCCAGCAGGGGGGTCGCGAGCACCCCCGCGAGCCCCGCCAGCGCCGACGCGATCATCCACGCCACCGAAGACAGCCGGTCGGCGCTGATCCCGCGCAGCTCGGTCAGCGACCGGTTGTCGACGGCGGCCCGCAGCCGCAGGCCCAGCCGGGTGTGCCGCATCAGCACCCACAGGGCGACGGCCACCGCCGCCGTGACCACCCAGGTGATCAGCTGGTCGGAGTCGATGCCGACGCCGTCCGCGAGCTGCCAGGACCGCGCGGGGCTCGGCCCGACCCCGGGCAGTCCGAACTGGTTCTCGGCGGGCTCGACCGGCGCGCCCGCGTCGGCCAGCAGCTCCACGGCCCACAGCCCGGCGGCGGGCAGCGCCACCAGCAGGCCGATGGTCGCCACGATCTGGGCGGTCTCCCCGATCCGGGCGAGCCGCCGGAACATCAGCCGGTCCAGCCCCCATCCGAGGCCGGGCGCGAGGACGCACACCACCAGCAGGGCGGCGGGGACGGCCGGCCAGCCCAGACCGGAGTGCAGCTCGTAGAAGGTGAGCGCGCACAGGTAGGCGGTGGCCCCGTGCGCGAAGTTGAACAGCCCGGACGCCGAGTACGACAGCACCAGCCCGGTGGCCAGCAGTGCGTACAGGGCGCCGGAGACCAGGCCGCTCAGCACGAAGACGAGCAGATCTGCCATGCCGCTGTCCCGGCCCTACGTGAAGGGGATCGGTTCGTGGCAGGTGAACGGCACGGACACCTCGTACTTGCCGTCCTTCAGCTGGACGAGCGCCCCGCAGCCGAAGCTGTCCTTCTGTCCCTCGGGCTCCGCCCGGTCGCCGACGAGGGTGCCGGTGTCGGAGAAGCCCTGTGCGGCGGCCTGGAAGGAGGCGACGGTGAGGTCCTTCCCGGCCTTTCGCGCGATGGCCAGGAACAGGTCGGCGGACATGTATCCGGTCAGCATGTGCATGTTGAGCGGTACGTCCTGTCCGCCCGCGGCCGCCTTGATGTCCGCCTTGAACCGGGCCATCTGCGGGTTGTCCGACTCGAAGGGCTCGAACTGGAGCAGGACGTGCACCCCGTCGAGGGCCTGCTTGGTGGCGTCCTTGGCGAGCAGTCCGGGATCGTAGTCGGTCGGGTCGGACAGCACGCCCTGGTAGCCGGCGCGCTTGAGCGCGGTGAACAGGCCGATGTTGTTGGGGGTCTGCATGACGGAGACGACGGCGTCGGGGGCCTTGCCGCCGTTGCTGCCGAGGATGTCCTTGACGTAGGCGGACCAGTCGCTGGGGACGGCCGACGCCGGTACGGAGGCCTTGGCGTAGGAGACCGTGAACCCGGCGCTGGTGAAGCCCTGCCGGAAGGTGCGGATCCCGAAGGTCCCGGCGTCGCTGTCGTTCGCGATGATCGCCACCGACTTGCCCTGCTTGCCGCCGAGGACCTTGCCGATGCCCTCGGGCCAGGTCTGGTTGATGCTGCCGCCCGGGCTGGGGACCAGGCAGCCGTTGAACCCGTAGATGAACTTGGGCCCGCAGAAGGACGGCAGGGTGCCCCAGCCGAAGGTGGGGACCTGTTCCTGTTCCAGGAAGTCCGCCCCGGTGAAGGTCACCGAGCTCATGGGGGAGACGGCGAAGACCTTGTCCTGCTGGACGAGCTTGCGGGCGGCGGCGAGGTTCTTGGCGGGGTCCTGGCCGTCGTCCTCGGCGCCGATGTAGTCGATCTTCCGGCCGTTGACGCCGCCTTCGGCGTTGGCCCGCAGGTAGCGGGCCTTCGCCCCGAGGTCGGTGTCCTTCTTGCTGTAGCCGCCGGCGCTGGTCATCGACACGATGCCGCCGACCTTGATGGAGTCGGCGCTCACACCGCGCACGGTCCGGTCGCCGCCGCCCCCGGGCTTGCCGGGACTGGTCTGGTCGGAGGCGGAGTTGCAGGCGGAGACGAGCGCGAGGGCGGCCGCCACGGCGGCCAGGGCGCGGATGGATCGCGGCATGGGTGGATCCCCCTCCGGTCGGAATCCACGCATTCTGTGCGTGACCTGACGCACCGTCAATATCAATGACCAAGTAAAATGACGGATCGTCAGATCAGGGTCACCGGGTGGTGCGGAGCCGGAAGGCCGGGGCGCCGCTCCGGCCGCGGGGCCGCCACCGAGCCACCGTCACGACGGGTACAGTCCGGCCACCTCCCGCGCGTACACCTTCTCGATCGCCCGCCGCTTGAGCTTCAGCGACGGGGTCAGCAGCCCGCGCTCCTCGGTGAACTGCTCGGCCAGCACCCGGAACGTACGGATCCCCTCGGCCTGCGACACCAGCGTGTTCGCCGCCACCACCGCCCGCCGCACCTCGGTCGCCAGCTCCGGATCGCCCACCACCTCCGCGGCCGTCCGCTGCGGCAGCCCCCGCATCGACAGCCAGTGCGCGACCCCCTCCATGTCCAGGGTCACCAGCGCCGCGATGAACGGCCGGTCGTTGCCCACCAGCACGCACTGGGACACCAGGGGATGCGAACGCACCCGCTCCTCCAGCGCGGTCGGCGAGACGCTCTTGCCGTTGGAGGTCACCAGGATCTCCTTCTTCCGCCCGGTGATGGTCAGGTACCCGTCACGGTCGAGCCTTCCCAGGTCCCCGGTCGCCAGCCACCCGCCGCGCAGCACCTCCTCCGTCCCGCGCGGATCGTTCAGGTACCCGGAGAAGACGTGCCCGCCGTGCAGCCACACCTCCCCGTCCTCCGCGATGCGGACCGTACCGCCCGGGATCGGCGGCCCCACCGTCCCGTACTTCGTCGCCCCCGGCGGGTTCGCGGTGGCCGCCGCGCTGGACTCCGTCAGCCCGTACCCCTCGAACACCGTGATGCCCGCCCCGTCGAAGAACAGCCCGAGCCTCCGCGACATCGCCGAACCGCCCGACATCGCGTGCCGCACCCGGCCGCCCATGGCCTCGCGGACCTTCCCGTAGACCAGCTTCTCGAAGAGCTGGTGCTCCATCCGCAGCCCCGCCGAGGGCCCCGGACCCGTCCCGAAGGCCTTCTCCTCGCGCGCCTCCGCGTACCGCACGGCCGTCTCCACCGCCCGGTCGAAGGGCCCCGTACGCCCTTCCGCCTCGGCCTTGCGCCGGGCCGCCGCGAACACCTTCTCGAAGACGTACGGAACCCCCAGCACGAAGGTCGGCCGGAACGCCGCCAGGTCCGGCAGCAACTGGGCGGCCGCCAGCACCGGCGCGTGCCCCAGCTTCACCCGCGCCCGCACGGCCGCCACCTCCACCATCCGCCCGAACACGTGCGCCAGCGGCAGGAACAGCAGCGTCGACGGCTGCTCACCGGGCCCCGCCTGGAAGACCGACTCCCAGCGGGCCACCATCGTGTCGGCCTCGAACATGAAGTTCGCGTGGGTCAGCACGCAGCCCTTGGGCCGGCCCGTGGTCCCGGACGTGTAGATGACGGTCGCCACGGCGTCCGGGGTCACGGCCCGCCGGTGCCGGTGCACGACGTCCTCGGCCACCGTCCGCCCGTCCGCCACCAGCCCCGCGACCGCCCCCGCGTCGAGCTGCCACAGCAGCCGCAGCCCCGGCAGCCGCTCGATGACCGAACCGACCGTCATCGCCTGGTCCTCGTCCTCCACCAGGCACCCGACGCAGTCCGAGTCCTGGAGGATCCAGTGCACCTGCTCCGCCGAAGACGTCGGGTAGACGGGGACCGGCTGCGCCCCGATCGCCCACAGCGCGAAGTCGAACAGCGTCCACTCGTACCGCGTACGGGACATCAGCGCGACCCGGTCCCCGAAGCGGATGCCCTGCGCGAGGAGCCCCTTGGCCAGCGCGAGCACCTCCCCGGCCAGCTCCCGGGAGGTCACGTCACGCCACACCCCGTCCGACTTGCGGCCGAGGACCACCCGGTCCGGGTCCTGGCCCGCGTACGCGAAGACGACGTCGGCCAGACCGCCGACCGGCGCGCCCGTGACCACGGGCGGGACGCTGAACTCGCGCAACATCGCGCTCCTCTCCCTGCGGCTGCGCGACGCTACCCCACCCGGCCCCGCGCCCGGCACCCCCGCGGAAACCTCCACAAGATCCCTACGGGCCGGACCGCGCCCCGCCCGCCCCCTGCCCGGCGCGACCCGGTCAGGCCCGCCCCGCGGCCCTGGCCTGCGGGAGTCCACCCCGGGCGCGCCCACCGCCGGGGAACGCCGGCCGGCCCGCCGGGCCCGGGCCGCGCGGGCGCGCGGCACCCGAAAGGGAGGCTCAGGGCGTGCCGTGAACGCCCCGCGCGGGCCCTACGCCGGTCTGCTCAGGCGGTCGCCGCCCGCGAGGACGGCCGCCGCGAGGGCTTCCGCCGCCGGGGCCGGCCGCCGGCCCCGGAGCAGGGCGAACTCGACCGGGCCCAGCTCCGGCAGGCCCCCCACCCGGGCCAGCCCCGGCGGGATCAGCCCCCGGGTGTGGGCCATCACCCCGAGCCCGGCGCGGGCCGCCGCGATGAGCCCGCTCAGGCTGCCGCTCGTACAGGCGATGCGCCAGGCCCGGCCCTCCCGCTCCAGCACCTCCAGCGCCCGGGCCCTGGTGATGCCCGGCGGAGGGAAGACGATCAACGGCACCGGGCGCTCCGGGTCCACCCGCAGCCCCTCCGCTCCGATCCACACCATCCGGTCCCGCCACACCAGCCGGCCGCGCTCGTCCCCCGGCCCGCGCCGCTTGGCCAGCACCAGGTCCAGCCGCCCCGCGTCCAGCCGCTCGTGCAGCGTGCCCGACAGCTCCACCGACAGTTCCAGGTCGACCTCGGGGTGCTCGTGCCGGAACCCCTCCAGGATCTCCGGCAGCCGGGTCAGGACGAAGTCCTCCGACGCCCCGAACCGCAGCCGCCCGCGCAGCCGCGTCCCGCTGAAGTACGCGGACGCCCGCTCGTGCGCCTCCAGGATGGTCCGCGCGAAACCCAGCAGCGCCTCACCGTCCTCCGTCACCGCCACGCTGTGCGTGTCCCGGACGAACAACGGCCGCCCGGTCGCCTCCTCCAGCCGCCGCACGTGCTGGCTGACCGTGGACTGCCGCACCCCGAGCCGGGCCGCGGCCTGCGTGAAACTCAGCGTCTGGGCCACGGTGAGGAAGGTGCGCAGCTGGACCGGGTCGTACATGCGGCCACGCTAACCCCGTTCATCACGTTCCGCGATGGCAGTCAGTGCGGTGTGCGGGTTTCCCGATGGGCACCGGCCCCGCACCATGGCCAGAGGGCCCTTCCCGCCCCCGCCGGGGAACGCGGCACCCGCCGCGTCCGGCCCGGACCCGACCCGACAGCGAGCGAGCACCCCGCACATGCGCCGCCCCCGTTTCCCCGCCCGGCTCCCGCTGGACCCGTACGTACTGGCCCTGCTCGCCACCGTCGGCCTCGCCGCTCTGCTGCCCGCCCGGGGCCCGGCCGCCGGCGTCGCGGACACCGCCTCCGGTGCCGCCGTGGCCCTGCTCTTCTTCCTCTACGGGGCCCGGCTCTCCACCCGCGAGGCCCTCGACGGCCTGCGCCACTGGCGGCTCCACCTCACCGTGCTCGCCTGCACCTTCGCCCTCTTCCCGCTGCTCGGCCTGGCCGCCCGCGGCCTCGTGCCCGGCCTCCTGACCCAGCCCCTGTACAACGGCCTGCTCTTCCTCTGCCTGGTCCCCTCGACCGTGCAGTCCTCCATCGCCTTCACCTCCATCGCCCGGGGCAACGTCCCGGCCGCGATCTGCGCGGGCTCCTTCTCCAGCCTCGCCGGGATCCTCCTCACCCCCCTGCTCGCAGCCGCCCTCCTCGGCAGCCGCTCCGGCGGCTTCTCCCCGGACTCCCTCCTCAAGATCGGCGCGCAGCTCCTGCTGCCCTTCCTCCTCGGCCAGTTCCTGCGCCGCTGGGTCGGCGGGTTCCTCGTCCGCCACAAGAGGGTGCTCGGCTACGTCGACCGGGGCTCGATCCTGCTCGTCGTCTACGCCGCCTTCAGCGCGGGCGTGGCGGCCGGGATCTGGCACCAGGTCAGCCTCCCGCGGCTCGGCGCCCTGCTGGCGGTGGAGGCCGTACTCCTCGCCGTGATGCTCCTGGTCACCTGGTACGGGGCCGGGCGCCTCGGATTCGGCCGCGAAGACCGCATCGCCATCCAGTTCGCCGGGTCGAAGAAGAGCCTCGCGGCCGGACTGCCCATGGCCAGCGTCCTGTTCGGGGCCCAGGCCGGCCTCGCCGTGCTGCCGCTGATGCTGTTCCACCAGATGCAGCTGATGGTCTGCGCGGTCCTGGCCCGGCGCCGCGCCCAGGACCCGGCGACCGGTCCCGCCCGGGATGTGGCGGAGGTCTCCCGCGTCGTCCAACACCCCGCCCCGCAGGGTCGGTAACGTGCGTCGGTGACCTGGATACGCCCGCTCGCCGCCCACGCCCCGCGCCCCTGCACCCTGGTGGTCTGCCGGGGCTGCTGCTGCGGCGACCCCCGCAAGAACCCGGGCTCCGACCACGCCGGCCAGCTCGACCGGCTGCGCGAGGCCGCCGCCGCCTCCGGGGGCCGCCTCGCCGTCCGCACGAGCGACTGCCTCGGACCCTGCGCCCAGGCCAACGTCATCGTGGTCCAGCCCACCACGGAGAACCGCCGACGGGGCGCCCGCGCCGTCTGGTTCGGCTTCGCCCTGGACGACACCGCCACGGACGAGATCATCGCCTGGGCCGAGTCCGGCGGCCCCGGCAGCACCCCGCTCCCCGCCACCCTCGACCTCCACCGCATCGACCCCCCGGAGCCCAAGCCGGCCCCCGCCCCGCGCCGCGGCCGCCGCCGCTAGGGCCTGTCGTCAAACTCCCGTCTGCCCCGCGACGCCTGGCACGCGCTCTCGCCGCACCGGGCGAAAGCCAAGTACGTCCAGTACGCGGG
>NZ_JBEXPG010000086.1:0-30124 GCF_040611935.1 Streptomyces sp. NPDC006512
GCCCGCGTACTGGACGTACTTGGCTTTCGCCCGGTGCGGCGAGAGCGCGTGCCAGGCGTCGCGGGGCAGACGGGAGTTTGACGACAGGCCCTAGCACTCCTTCCGCCAGGCCCCCAGTTCGTACTTCTTCTCCAGGGAGCTGAGCTTGAGCGCGCGCGTGCCCTCGCAGAAACGGTCCGCGGGGAGTTCGTACTCGACGTGGAAGACGGCCTTGCCGGCCTCGATGAAAGGTGTCAGCCGCTCGCACTCGCGGTACTCGGCGCACTGCTCGTTGACCGCGAAGTCGAAGTCGCCGACCAGCTGAGGGATCTGGTCGAGGTCGTTCTTGAGGCCTACGGCGAGCCCCCGGTCGTGGGCGAGGCGGGCGATCAGCCGGTTGTACTTCAGCTGGTCGTCGGCGGTGAGGGGGAAGCCGGAGGCGTTGCGGTAGGCGTCCATGTTGTCGGGTTCCACGGCGTCGAAGCCCTTGTCCCGGCACATGTCGAACCGTTTGGCGACGAGCGGTTCGAGCTCGGCGAGGCGGCGGATGTCGAGCCAGCGTTCGCCCTCCCAGCCGTTGCCCTTGCCGAGCATCGACTCCGGGAAGTCGCCGGCGTCGGGACGGAAGTCCTCCCAGGCACCGGTGGACAGGTAGCAGATGGTGCGCCGGCCGTCCTTCTTGAGCCGGGCCACCTGGTCCTTCGTCGTGGTGAACCCGTCGACGTCGTAGACGGGCACGTCGACGGAGGTGTCGAGCTTCCCGCTGAGCTGCCACTGCCAGGCCGTGCCGGGTCTGGGCTGCCAGCGTTCCCCCGGCGCCGGGTCCGGGCCGGGCCCCGGGTCGTCGTCCGGTTCGGCGCTGCACGCGGTGAGCAGGAGCAGCGCCGTGACCAGCAGGACGGCGAAACGCTTCATCCGGCCGCCTCCAGGGCGTACGGGAGGGTTCCCCACGGGTGCGCGCCCGTGCCGGGGACCGCGCAGTGCACTCCGGCCCGGCGCTGCGCCGCGAGTTCGGCGGCGGGGGCGTCCGGGGGAACGGCGTACACGAGGTGGCAGAAGCGCTGTGCGGGGTGGTCGGCGGTCCAGGGCGGGGCGGTGGCCGCGTCCCGGTAGGCGTCCCAGGGGCCCTCGAAGGTGACGAGCAGGTCGGCGAGCCCGGCGTACCCGGGGTGCGGGTGGACGCCGTGGTTCAGTACGAGCGTACGGGCCCCGGCGGCGCGGGCGGCGACGGCGAGCCGCGTGTAGTGCGGCAGGAGTTCCGGGTCGGCGGCGGCCTGGTCGAGGAAGGCCCCGTCGGTGGCGTACCAGTCGCGGTGCCGGAGCAGGTCCTGGACGACGGCCGCGTGCGGGCGCCGCCCGTAGTCGGTGTCGGCGTACCCGAGGACGGGCACCCCGGCGTCGCGCAGGCGGTCGGCGACGGCGGCGAACCGTTCGTCGCGGGCCCGGCCCGGCCCGCTGTCGGGGTTGAGCACCACCGAGTGCAGCCGGCCCGCGGAGCGGATGAGCCGCTCCCACTCGTCGGGGCGGTCGGCGGGGTGCTCGTACAGGGGCACCAGCAGCATGGGGTCCTTCTTCTCGTACGGGCGGGCCGGGCCGCCGAAGGCGTGGGCGTCGCGGGCGGCGCTCACCGGTGGGCCGTCGCACGGCCGAGGAGCAGGCAGACGAGGACGGCCAGGGCCGCGGCGGCGGTCCCGGCGACCACGAGCTGGACGAGCCGGGGCTGTCCGAGGCCGGTCAGCAGCGCCAGGCTCTGGGCGACGGCCGCCGAGGCGCAGACCACGGCGGCGGGCCGGACCGCCCCGAAGGACTGCAGGAGCAGGCCGGTCCACATCACGGCGCCGAGGAGGAGCAGGGTCGCGACGCGTACGCCCGTCAGACCGGGGGCGTCGGGCCACAGCAGGGTTCCGGTGACGCCGAGGGCCAGCAGCACCACCAGGTAGGAGGCCAGGCAGCGGGCCAGCGTGGTGAGCATCCGGCGCCGGAAGGCGTGCGGGGAGCGGGCCGCGCGCAGCCCGGCGAGGCTGCCGCTGCGGAACCGGTGCAGGAGCCATTCGGCGGGGCCCATGCTGAGGGTGAGGGCCACCGCCGAGGGGGCGGCGACCGCCTCGGCGGGGCCCCCGGCGAGGACCTCGCCGAGTGCGGCGTACAGCACCAGCAGGCCGGTGCCGAGGCCGAACACCCCGTACGGGACGGAGTCCCCGATGCGGGGGCCGCGCCGGGTGTACTCCTCCTCGGCGCCGCGCAGCATCTGCCAGCGCACGGGGCCGCGTTCGCCCGGGCGGTGCCGCGTCCAGCCGCGGACCCGGCGGGCGGCGGCCCGCAGGCCGCCCGCCAGCGGCAGTTCCCGTACGGCCAGGAAGCAGGCGGCCAGCAGGGACACGACCAGCAGGGTGACCCGCAGGGGCACGGGCAGGTCGAGGAACAGGGCGAGGACGGCCCCGGCGGCCATCGGGCCGAGCGCGGCGAGGAGCACCCGTTCCCGGCCGAGGACCAGCAGGACCGTGGCCGCCCCGACGTACAGGGCCTGGCCGGCGGCGAAGGCGTACGAGAACGGCGGCCCGCCGGGCACGGTCAGCGCGGCGGCGGTACCGAGGAGGGCCCCGGCGGGGGCTCCGACGAGGAGGGTGCGCCCGGCGGCGGCCCGGTCCCCGAGGCCGAGCCAGGAGTAGGCCCGGTGGGACAGGGTCTGGTCCCAGACCCAGCCGATGAGGGCCCCGGCGAGCAGGGTCAGGGTGCCCGCCGGCAGCCCGAGGCGGTCCGGGGGGCCGTCGAGCAGGGGCGCGCCGAGCACGTAGGCCAGGCCGGGCAGGGCGAAGATCACCCCGCGGAGCAGGCAGGCGGTGAGGGACACCTTCCAGGGGTCGGGGACGCGTTCGGGCTCCGGGAAGGAGCGGGGCACCCGGGCGTAGAGCTCCTCGGCGAGCCCGAAGGAGTCGTGGCGGCCGTAGGTGAGCCGGATGTACTCGTCGGTCATGCCGTCGGATTCAAGGATCGCGGCGATCTCGTCGGGGTGGACGGCCGCCGAGATGAACGGGTCGAGCCGTTCGGCGAGTTCGTCCATCGGGTCGGCGGCGGGCGCCCCCCGGCGCGGCCGGGGGATCGCCGGCAGGGTGCCGTCGGCGGAGCCGGGCGGCCGCGGTGCGCGGCGGCCGTCCGGGGAGCCGTGGCCCACGGGTACCCAGGTCCCTTCGGGGCCGGGCGGTTTGAGCCAGAGGGATCCGCTCACCACAGGCTCCCGTCGGCCGCGAGTTCCTTGTACCAGGGGTCGGCGAGCCGCTGCGTCCAGGTGTCGCCCGCGTGGACGGGCAGGACGGGCTGGCCGGCGAGTTCCCGGTAGATGTGCCGGAAGCCGTCCACGGACTGGTGGAGGGTGAACTTCTCGACGACGCGCTTGCGGGACAGCCGGCCCAGTTCGGCGCGGCGTTCGTCGTCGCGCAGCAGGGCGAGGGTGGCGCGGGCCATGGTCTCCGGTTCCCGGGGCGGGACGACGAGTCCGGTGTCGCCGACGGCCTCGCGCACTCCCCCGACGTCGGTGGAGACCGTGGTGCGGCCGCAGGACATGGCCTCGATGATGCTGAAGGGGAAGCCCTCGCTGATGCTGGACAGCATCACGACGCTGCCGGCCGCGTAGGCCCGCGCGACCTCCTCGATGCGGCCCTCGTAGGTGATCCCGTCGCTCACGCCGAGTTCGGCGCCGAGCTCCTCCAGGCGCAGCCGGTACTCCTCGCAGCCGGCCGGGACCGGGCCGAAGAGGCGCAGCCGCAGGGCGGGCAGTTCCTCGCGCATGAACGCGTAGGCCCGGATGAGGGTTTCGAGGTCCTTGATGGGGTCGATGCGGCCGCACCAGCTGAGGGTGGGCACCTCGGGTTCGGGACCGGCCTCGGGGAAGGCGTGCGGGTCGACGCCGTTGTAGACGGTGCGGATCCGTTCGGAGTCGGCGCCTCCGCGCTCTTCCCAGCGGCGGTTGTACTGGTTGCACGGGGTGATCAGGTCGGCCTGCCGGTAGCCCTCGGTGTTCAGCTCGCGGTAGAAGCCGAGCATGAGGGCCTTGACTGGCCAGCGCTGTTCGGCGGTGCGGTAGCCGAGGTAGCGCTCGCGAAGGTAGATGCCGTGCTCGGTGAGCAGGAAGGGCACCCCGTCGAGGCGTTTGGCGGCGAGGGCGGGGAGGGTGGCGAGGCCGCTGCTGACCGCGTGGGCGACGCTGTCGGGCGGGATGCGCACGGACAGCGGGCGCAGGGCGTGTTCCAGCAGGTCGGTGGCGGTGAGCGCGTCGTGGATGGTGGGTTCGGCCTCGGCGGTGACGAGTCCGGGCCGGGTCCACACGTTCATCAGCAGGCGCAGGACCGATTCGGAGCGCAGGGCCGGGGCGAGGCGTCCGGCCCGGGCCAGCTCGGCCAGTTCGCCGAGTGCCTCGGAGAACCCTCCGTGGAGGGGGTCGATCAGGGAGAGCAGGAAGCCCTCGTAGGTTTCGGTGAAGCGGCGGTGGGCCCTGCCGCGCAGTGCGGACCGGCGGGTCCGGGACGGTGCCGGACCCCAGAGGGGGACGGCCGTGTGCCGGTAGACGTTGCGCGGAAGGTCCCAGGTGACCGGCTCGCGTCCGGAGCCGGTCAGGGCTATGACGTTGAAGTCGACCTCCGGCATGCCCCGGACGAGTTGGTCGCACCAGGTGCTGACGCCCCCGTGGACGTGCGGATAGGTGCCTTCGGTGAGCATGGTGACATGGCGCCCATGGCTCATGCGGTGTGTCCCCCCAGGACGGAAAAGGGGCCGGCGCCCGTGGGTTCGCGGTGCGCCGGCGCTAGGTGGAACGAGTGGCGGCTTGCTCGGGCCGGACGGTACGGCCCGCCGGTCAGAGGAGCTTGAGCGTGACCGCCGACTGGAGCAGCTCGGGAGCCGTCCAGGCCGATCGGTTGCCGGCGTACGCGGTGCCGAAGTCCGCGGTGCCGAGCAGGAGTTGCTTCTTCGTCCCGTTGGGCGCGGTCACCGGGGCGACGACGCCGGAGGGCGCCTTGACCGTGACGTCCTTGCCGATGCGGTACGCGGTGACCTTGTTCTCGGCCACGGCCTTGTCCCAGGCCGCGCGGCGGCTGAGTTCGACGCCGGTGTCCTTCATGCTCTGGTTGACGATCGGGGCGCTCGGCGCGTAGAGCGCCCGGTAGGTGTCGAGGACCCGGTTGACCACCGGGTAGAGGGTCCGGTCCTCGGCCAGGTTCGACTGGTGGACGTAGTGCGGACGCGGGTCGTTGGCCAGGACGTGCCGCAGGGCGGTGCGGGCTTCCTGCGGGACGACGTAGTCCAGGTAGCCGGTGCTGACGTCGAGCGGGGCGGGCAGGCAGGTCGAGGTGCCCGGGTTGTCCTCGCACGCGCCGCTGCCGCCGTGGGCCCGGCTGGTGTAGATCCAGTTGTACTCGTCGGCCATCTCCGCGTTGGTGCCCGTGTTGTAGTACACGTTCATCGGGTGGCGCGGGACGGTCAGGGCGGCGCCGACGGCCCGCTGTGCCGGTTCGCGGGAGTTGTCGCTGCCGGCCCACTTCACGCCGTTGTCCGCGAGCGCGCCGGCCAGGTTGGGGTTGTCCTGGGGCTGCTGCGGGGCGGTCTTGAGGCCCGAGTGCTCGCCGGTGACGAGTTCGGTGCGGTCGAGGGTGATGCCCTTGGAGGCGGCCCAGTTGTTGTTGTCGCGGATCTGCGCGGAGATCTCGGCCCGGCTCATCCAGTTGATCGCGCCCTGGGCGTTCTTCGTGCAGGTCCACGGGACGGTGGTCACGTCCTGCACGCAGCCGAGGAACGGGTGCGTGTAGGTGTGGTTCATCCAGCGGTACTTGGCCCGGTCGGCGACCAGTTGCGCGGTCATCGCGTCGACCCCGCCGTTCTCCGCCTTCCACTCCTCCCCGGCGCCCGCGTTGAACAGCATGTCCAGCTTGAAGTTCTTGGACGTCTGCCACTGCGCCGCGTACTGGGCGTCGGCCGCGGTCATCCGGATCGTGGACTCCTGGCCCTCGCCGCCCGCGCAGGCGTAGTCGCCCGGGGTGCAGTTCAGGTCCTTGTTCCAGCGGGCGTCCGGCGCGAACACGTCGTCGACGTGGACGGCGAAGTAGTTGCGGCTCTGGCCGAGGTGCACCCCCTGCGTCAGCCAGTCGACGATGCCCCGGGCCAGCAGCCGGTACTGCTGCTGGTGCTGGTTGTAGCCGAAGGTGACGACCAGCTCGCTGCGCCCGTCGTGCGTGTACTCGCCGACGAGCGAGGCCCGTCCGGACCCGTTCGGGACGGGGGCGTCGAGGAGGCTCGTGTAGCCGGCCCTCGGCTTGCCCATGAAGCCGTAGCTCTCCAGGATCAGGCTCGAATTGTCCTCGAAGGCCACCTGACCCCCGAGGTAGCCGAAGGGCCCCGCCTTCCCGGCGGCGGTGACGGCGGCCTGGGTGCCGTCGAGCTGGCCGCCGTAGCCGCCGTTGTCCGTGTACTCCAGGCCGACCCCGGGGTGGGCCCAGGTGTAGGCGTCGACCTGGCGGATCCCGTACGTCGTCTCGTACGAGGTGAGCGCCGCCATCTCGGCCGAGCCCGCGGGGAACGGGTTCTCGTTCGGCAGCACGACCCCCTGGTACTTGGCCCGCGGCCGCCCGTCGACGGTGTCGCTCAGGAAGGCGGCGTTGATGACCGGGCGCGTGGTGCTGCCCAGGTCGACACGCGTGTACGGCACTCCGGTGTCCCGGAGCTCCGCGGTGATCGCCTCGACCGAGCTGCCGCCGTCGTCGACGACGAGCACCTTCAGGTCGACGCGCGGCGTCACGGCCGCCTGAGCGGTCGCGGCGGGTACTGCCACGGACATCAGGGCCGCGGCCGCCATCGCGGCGGCAACCCTGTTCATCCGGTTCTTGTTGACCATTTCGGCCTTTCCCCCCGCAGGCGTCCCTCGGCGCGGCCCTTGGCGGTCGGCCGGGCCCGGGAGGCTCTGTGGAAAATCATGCAAAGGAACCCCGCGTCCCCTTGCGAGAGTGGCTCGAGTCTCTCGGACCTCGTCAGGTCTAAAGGGCAAACCTGGAACAGAGGCCACAGATGGGTGAACCTGATGCCCTCTTGATCGAACAACTTGCCAAACCTTCGAGTGGCGTACGGACGAGTGGCTGCGCGTAGGCTCGTTTCCGGCGGCCGTCGGGCCCGGAATACGATCGCTGCGGAGCGGCCGGCGACCCCGACGTGACCGCAGCGACCACATACATAAAACGGAAGCGAGACTTCACCACCGTGACTGCTCTGACTCTCAGCACTGCCGGCGCGGCGACGCTGCGCGCCGACGCCCTCGTGGTCGGCGTGGCGAAGGGCCCCAAGGGCCCCGTCGTGGCCGCCGGCGCCGAGGCCGTGGACAAGGCGTTCGACGGAAAGCTCGCCGCCGTTCTGGACGCGCTCGGTGCCTCGGGCGCCGAAGGCGAGACCACCAAGCTGCCCGCCCCGGCCGGCCTCAAGGTCCCGGTCGTGCTGGCGGTCGGTCTGGGCCCCGTGCCCGAGCAGGACGAGTCCTTCGACGAGGAGGCCCTGCGCCGCGCCGCCGGCGCCGCCGCCCGCGCCCTGCACGGCGCCAAGAAGGCGGCCTTCGCGCTGCCCCTGGACGACGCCTCCGCCGTCACCGCCGTGGCCGAGGGCGCGCTGCTGGGCGCGTACGCCTTCACCGCCTACCAGGGCGGCGAGAAGAAGGGCGCCAAGAACTCCGGCCCCAAGCAGCCCCTCGCCGAGGTGACCCTGCTCGGCGCCAAGCCGCGCGACAAGGACCACAAGGCCGCGGCCGAGCGCGCGAGCGTCGTGGCGGCCGAGGTCAACATCGCCCGCGACCTGATCAACACCCCGCCGAACGACCTCACCCCCGAGGCCTTCGCCGCCGTCGCCTCCGCGACCGCGAAGGAGAACGGCATCAAGGTCCAGATCCTGGACGAGAAGGCCCTCGTCAAGGGCGGCTACGGCGGCATCATGGGCGTCGGCAAGGGCTCCGAGAACCCGCCGCGCCTGGTCAAGCTGACCTACACCCACCCCAAGGCGGAGAAGACCCTCGCCTACGTCGGCAAGGGCATCACCTACGACTCGGGCGGCATCTCCCTGAAGCCGGCCGGCCACAACGAGACGATGAAGTGCGACATGGCCGGCGCAGCCGCCGTGTTCGCCGCCGTCGTCGCGGCCGCGAAGCTGGGCCTCCAGGTCAACGTGACCGGCTGGCTCGCACTCGCCGAGAACATGCCCTCCGGCTCCGCCACCAAGCCCGGCGACGTGCTGCGCATGTACAGCGGCAAGACCGTCGAGGTCCTCAACACGGACGCCGAGGGCCGCCTGGTCCTGGGCGACGCCCTGACCAAGGCCTCCGAGGAGACCCCGGACGCGATCGTCGACGTCGCGACCCTGACCGGCGCCATGGTGCTGGCGCTGGGCGACCGCACCTTCGGGATCATGGCGAACGACGACGCCTTCCGCACCTCGATCCACGAGATCGCGGAGGAGGTCGGCGAGGCCTCCTGGCCGATGCCGCTCCCCGAGGACCTGCGCAAGACCATGGACTCCCCCACCGCCGACATCGCCAACATGGGCGTCCGGATGGGTGGCGGTCTGGTGGCCGGCCTCTTCCTCCAGGAGTTCGTCGGCGAGGGCATCACCTGGGCCCACCTCGACATCGCCGGTCCCGCCTTCCACGAGGGCGCCCCGTACGGCTACACCCCCAAGGGCGGCACCGGCTCGGCCGTGCGCACCCTGGTGCGTCTGGCCGAGCGCACCGCCACCGGCGACCTGGGCTGACGTCCCGCCCCCTGGGACGCCCCAGGTGGGCGGGGGTGCGCCCCGGGACCCGACCGAGGTCCCGGGGCGCACCCGCTCTGGAATAAACGTCGAGGATCAGTAGCTTTCTACGCACGGGTAACCGTTACTTCGGGCAGAACGACGGTCCACCCCGGGGGCCCGGCGTCCCGCGTTCCCCCGACAAATGCGAAGATGGGTTCTCGGCAGGACAGGGCCCCCACCACAGGGCCGAAGAAACAAGCGGCCGATTACCAGCCGCCGCCCGGTCACAGAGGACCGGTGCCCGGCGCACATGCATGGAGGACGTGACGTGGCGAACGACGCCAGCACCGTTTTCGACCTAGTGATCCTCGGCGGTGGCAGTGGCGGTTACGCCGCGGCGCTCCGCGCATCCCAGCTGGGTCTCGACGTTGCGCTGATCGAGAAGAACAAGCTCGGCGGCACCTGCCTGCACAACGGCTGCATCCCCACGAAGGCTCTGCTGCACGCCGGTGAGATCGCGGACCAGGCGCGCGAAGCCGGACAGTTCGGTGTCAAGGCCTCTTTCGAGGGCATCGACATCGCGGGTGTGCACAAGTACAAGGACGATGTCATCTCCGGCCTGTACAAGGGCCTGCAGGGGCTGGTCGCCTCCCGCAAGGTGACCTACATCGAGGGTGAGGGCCGCCTCTCCTCCCCGACTTCCGTCGACGTGAACGGCCAGCGGATCCAGGGCCGGCACGTGCTCCTGGCGACCGGCTCCGTGCCGAAGTCCCTGCCGGGTCTCGACATCGACGGCAACCGCATCATCTCCTCGGACCACGCGCTGGTCCTGGACCGCGTGCCCGAGTCCGCGATCATCCTGGGCGGCGGCGTCATCGGCGTCGAGTTCGCCTCGGCGTGGAAGTCCTTCGGCACCGACGTGACCGTCATCGAGGGCCTCAAGCACCTCGTCCCGGTCGAGGACGAGAACAGCTCGAAGATCCTCGAGCGCGCGTTCCGCAAGCGCGGCATCAAGTTCAACCTCGGCACCTTCTTCGAGAAGGCCGAGTACACGGAGTCCGGCGTCCGCGTCACGCTCGCCGACGGCAAGACCTTCGAAGCCGAGGTGCTGCTGGTCGCCATCGGCCGCGGTCCCGTCTCCCAGGGCCTGGGCTACGAGGAGCAGGGCGTCGCGATGGACCGCGGCTACGTCCTGGTCGACGAGTACATGCGCACCAACGTGCCGACCATCTCGGCCGTCGGTGACCTCGTCCCCACCCTCCAGCTCGCGCACGTCGGCTTCGCCGAGGGCATCCTCGTCGCGGAGCGCCTGGCCGGCCTCAAGGCCGTGCCGATCGACTACGACGGCGTGCCGCGCGTCACGTACTGCCACCCCGAGGTCGCTTCCGTCGGCATCACCGAGGCCAAGGCCAAGGAGATCTACGGTGCGGACAAGGTCGTGGCCCTGAAGTACAACCTCGCGGGCAACGGCAAGAGCAAGATCCTGAAGACCGCGGGCGAGATCAAGCTCGTCCAGGTCAAGGACGGTGCCGTGGTCGGCGTCCACATGGTCGGTGACCGGATGGGCGAGCAGGTCGGCGAAGCCCAGCTGATCTACAACTGGGAAGCCCTGCCGGCCGAGGTCGCGCAGCTCATCCACGCGCACCCGACCCAGAACGAAGCGCTCGGCGAGGCCCACCTGGCCCTGGCCGGCAAGCCGCTTCACGCACACGACTAATCGTCACGGGCGCGACGACCACTTCCGCACTTTCGTTAGGAGCAACTGAAACCATGTCGGTTTCCGTAACCCTTCCGGCGCTCGGTGAGAGCGTCACCGAGGGCACTGTCACCCGCTGGCTGAAGGCCGAGGGCGAGCGCGTCGAGGCCGACGAGCCGCTGCTCGAGGTCTCGACCGACAAGGTCGACACCGAGATCCCGTCGCCCGTCTCCGGCATCCTGGCCTCCATCAAGGTCGCCGAGGACGAGACCGTCGAGGTCGGCGCCGAGCTGGCCGTCATCGACGACGGCTCCGGCGCCCCGGCTGCGGCTCCGGCCGCCGCCGAGACCCCGGCCGCCCCCGCCGCCGAGGCTCCGGCCGCCCCCGCCGCCGAGGCCCCCGCGGCCCCGGCTCCGGCCGCCGAGGCCCCCGCCGCCGAGGCCGCTCCGGCCGCGTCCGGCACCGATGTCGTGCTGCCCGCGCTGGGCGAGTCCGTCACCGAGGGCACCGTCACCCGTTGGCTGAAGGAGGTCGGCGAGTCCGTCGAGGCCGACGAGCCGCTGCTCGAGGTCTCGACCGACAAGGTCGACACCGAGATCCCCGCACCGGTCTCCGGCACCCTGCTGGAGATCCTGGTCGCCGAGGACGAGACCGCCGAGGTCGGCGCCCGTCTGGCCGTCATCGGCGTCGCCGGTGCCGCTCCGGCGGCCGCCCCCGCCGCTGCCGCCCCGGCTCCGGCCGAGGCTGCCCCGGCCGCCGCCGCTCCGGCCCCCGCAGCCGCTCCCGCCGCTGCCGCTCCGGCTCCGGCCGTGGCCGCTCCGGCCGCCGCCGCCCCGGTCGCCGCCGCCCCGGTCGCGGCTCCGGCTCCGGCCGCAGCCCCGGCTCCCGTGGCCGCTCCGGCTCCGGTCGCCCCGGCCGCCCCCGCCGCCGCCGCTCCGGCCGGCGACGAGGGTGCGTACGTGACCCCGCTGGTGCGCAAGCTCGCCTCGGAGTCCGGCGTCAACCTGTCGACGGTCTCGGGCACCGGTGTCGGTGGCCGCATCCGCAAGCAGGACGTCCTGGCCGCCGCCGAGGCCGCCAAGGCCGCTGCCGCCGCTCCGGCGCCGGCCGCCGCTGCCGCTCCCGCCGCCAAGGCTCCGGCCGCCGCGGTGTCCGAGCTGCGCGGTCAGACGGTCAAGATGACCCGCATGCGCAAGGTCATCGGCGACAACATGATGAAGGCCCTGCACTCGCAGGCGCAGCTCAGCTCCGTGGTCGAGGTGGACATCACCAAGATCATGAAGCTGCGCGAGAAGGCCAAGGCCGGCTTCCTCGCCCGTGAGGGCGTCAAGCTGTCCCCGATGCCGTTCTTCGTCAAGGCCGCGGCCCAGGCGCTGAAGGCCCACGCGGTCGTCAACGCCCGGATCAACGAGGACGAGGGCACCATCACCTACTTCGACTCGGAGAACATCGGCATCGCCGTGGACTCCGAGAAGGGCCTGATGACCCCGGTCATCAAGGGTGCCGGTGACCTCAACCTGGCGGGCATCTCCAAGGCGACCGCCGACCTGGCCGCCAAGGTCCGCGGCAACAAGATCACGCCGGACGAGCTGTCGGGCGCGACCTTCACCATCAGCAACACCGGCTCGCGCGGTGCGCTGTTCGACACGGTGATCGTGCCCCCGAACCAGGTCGCCATCCTGGGCATCGGTGCCACGGTCAAGCGCCCGGTGGTCATCGAGACCGCCGAGGGCACCAACATCGGCATCCGCGACATGACGTACCTGACCCTGTCCTACGACCACCGTCTGGTGGACGGCGCGGACGCGGCCCGGTACCTCTCGGCCGTCAAGGCGATCCTCGAGGCCGGCGAGTTCGAGGTCGAGCTCGGCCTCTAAGGTCCGTCCGACCTGAAGATCCGCTTACGAGGCCCCCGCCCGGATTCGTCCGGGCGGGGGCTTCGGCGTTGTAACGAGCCTCACCAAGGGTCACCCGCCAGGAACGCATCGCAGCAGGCCACGACCGCCGTATTGTCTACGGCATCAGGCCCCGCGTGTCCCCCACAGGAGTTGAAGCGCCGATGATCACCCCACCCGTCGTGCACTCGCTGCGCGAGCAGATCCGCGAGCACATCGTGGAGGGGATCGTCAGCGGGCGCTGGAAGCCCGGCGAGCGCATCGTCGAGCGCCGCATCGCCGTCGAGCTGGAGGTCAGCCAGACGCCCGTGCGCGAGGCCCTGCGCGAGCTGGAGACGCTGCGCCTGATCGAGTCGGCGCCGAACAAGGGCGTCCGCGTACGGAACCTGTCCGCGGCGGACCTGGAGGAGATCTACCCGGTCCGGGCCGGCCTGGAGCAGATCGCCGCCGAACTGGCGGCGCCCCGGCTGGCGGCCGACTGCACGGCTCTGGAACCGCACGTGGCGGCCCTGTGGGAGGCCGACCGCACCGAGGACGGCACCGCGCAGGTCCGGCACACCGTGGGCTTCCACCGGGAGATGGTGCGGGCCGCCGGGAACAGCGTGCTGCTGCACACCTGGGAGTCCCTGGGCATCGAGGTGTTCACGGCCCTGTCCATCCGGTGGCTGGGAACGGTCCAGAAGTCCTACGCCGAGGAGCACGAAGCCCTCGTGGCGGCCTTCCGCAGCCAGGATCCGGACATCGGACTGCTCGTGAAGCGGCACGTCCTCGGCTGCGCCCCGCGCGCCTGAGCACCTCCCGCCGAGCCCTGCCGGTGCACTCTGCGGCGCACTGGCCACACCCCGTCTGACCTGCGGTTTCGAGTCGATCTCCAGGGGTCCGCCAGCGCCGTGTCGTGCACTCTCACCACCGGCACGGCGTGCCTCCGGCCCTGGCACCGGGTGCCGACTTTTGTTGTAGTGACATTTATTCGTCACTTTTATTTGATCGATCATCGATCAGCGCTTTACAGTCAACGCGGACCCCACCCGGGTCCGTCGACCCTGTCCTGCCCGTCAGGGTGTTTCTTCACCACCTCCTCTCCTTTGTCCGGAAGGCGGCGCACACCGATGTCCGACCCCGTAGGAAAGCTTCCGAGCGAGCTCGACCAGCTCCCGGACCGCGACACCGAGGAGACCGCCGAATGGGCGGCCTCCCTCGACGCCGTCGCCAAGGCCGCCGGTACGCGCCGCGCCGAATACCTGCTCCGCCGCACGCTCCAGCACGCCGAGGCCGCCGGCCTCGCCCTGCCGAAGCTGCTGGAGACGGACTACGTCAACACCATCCCCACCGCCGCGGAGCCCGAGTTCCCCGGTGACATGGAGATGGAAGCCAAGATCACCGCCTGGAACCGCTGGAACGCGGCCGCCATGGTGACCCGTGGCTCCAAGTACGGCGTCGGCGGCCACATCGCCACCTTCGCCTCCGCCGCGTGGCTGTACGAGACCGGCTTCCAGCACTTCTTCCGCGGGAAGGAGGCCGACGGATCGGGCGACCAGCTCTACATCCAGGGCCACGCCTCCCCCGGCATCTACGCCCGCGCCTTCCTCGACGGCCGGATCTCCGAGCAGCAGCTCGACAACTTCCGCCAGGAGTCCGGCGGCAACGGCCTGCCGTCCTACCCGCACCCGCGGCGCCTGCCGTGGCTGTGGGAGTTCCCGACGGTGTCCATGGGCCTCGGCCCGCTCTCCGCGATCTACCAGGCGCGCTTCAACCGCTACCTGCAGAACCGGAGCATCAAGGACACCGCCAACTCGCACGTCTGGGCCTTCCTGGGCGACGGCGAGATGGACGAGCCCGAGTCGACCGCCGCCCTGGCCCTCGCCTCCCGCGAGCAGCTCGACAACCTGACCTTCGTCATCAACTGCAACCTGCAGCGCCTCGACGGTCCGGTCCGCGCCAACTTCCGCGTGGTCCAGGAGCTGGAAGCCCAGTTCCGCGGCGCCGGCTGGAACGTCATCAAGTCGCTGTGGGGCTCCGCCTGGGACGAGCTGTTCCAGCTCGACACCACGGGCGCCCTGGTGCGCCGCCTGCGCGAGGTACCGGACGCGCAGTTCCAGACGTACGCGACCCGCGACGTGGCCTACATCCGCCAGCACTTCTTCGGCGCCGACGCCGAGCTCGTGCGGCTGGCCGCCGTGCTCTCCGACGCCAAGATCGCGGAGTGCTTCCACAGCTCCCGCGGCGGCCACGAGCCCCGCAAGGTCTACGCCGCGTACAAGGCCGCCCTGGAGCACAAGGGCGCGCCGACGGTCATCCTCGCGCAGACCGTCAAGGGCTACACGCTGGGTGCCGGGTTCGAGTCGAAGAACGCGAACCACCAGATGAAGAAGCTGACGATCGACGAGTTCAAGGACATGCGTGACCTCCTTGGCCTCCCGATCCCGGACAGCGCCTTCGCCGACGGCGTCGTGCCCTACGGCCACCCCGGTGCGAACAGCCCCGAGGTCCGGTACCTGAACGAGCGCCGCGCGGCCCTCGGCGGCCCCGCCCCGGCCCGCAAGGTCAAGCAGGTCGCCCTGCCGGCCCCGGCCGACCGTTCCTTCGCCCCGCTGCTCAAGGGTTCCGGCAAGCAGGAGATGGCCACCACCATGGCCTTCGTCCGCCTCGTCAAGGACCTGATGCGGGACAAGGAGACCGGCAAGCGCTGGGTGCCGATCGTCCCCGACGAGGCCCGCACCTTCGGCATGGAGTCCCTCTTCCCGTCGGCCGGCATCTACTCGCCGCTGGGCCAGACGTACGAGCCGGTCGACCGCGACCAGCTCATGTACTACAAGGAAGCCAAGGACGGCCAGATCCTCAACGAGGGGATCACCGAGGCCGGCGCCATGGCCGACTTCATCGCCGCCTGCACGTCGTACGCGACGCACGGCGAGCCGATGATCCCCTTCTACATCTTCTACTCGATGTTCGGCTGGCAGCGCACCGCCGACCAGATGTGGCAGCTCGCCGACCAGCTCGGCAAGGGCTTCATCGTCGGCGCCACCGCCGGCCGCACCACGCTGACCGGTGAGGGCCTCCAGCACGCGGACGGCCACTCGCACCTGATCGCGTCCACGAACCCGGCGTCGCTGAACTACGACCCGGCGTTCGCGTACGAGATCGCGGTGATCGTCAAGGACGGTCTGCGCCGGATGTACGGCGAGAAGCCGGAAGACGTCTTCTACTACCTGACGGTCTACAACGAGCCGAAGGTGCAGCCCGCGATGCCCGAGGGCGTCGAGGAAGGCATCATCAAGGGCCTGTACCGCTTCAACACGGCGGCGGAACTGGCGGAGGCGGCTCCGGCCGCCGACGCCCCGAAGGTCCAGCTGATGGCCTCCGGCACGGCGATCCACTGGGTGCTGGAGGCGCAGAAGCTCCTCGCCGCCGAGTGGAACGTGTCCGCCGACGTCTGGTCCGCCACCTCCTGGGGCGAGCTGCGGCGCGACGCGCTGGAGTGCGACGAGGCGCTGCTGCGCGGCGAGGTCCGCACCCCGTACGTCACCCGCGCGCTGGAAGGCGCCCAGGGCCCGGTGCTGGCCGTCTCCGACTGGATGCGTCAGGTCCCGGACCAGATCAGCCAGTGGGTGGAGCAGGACTACACGTCGCTGGGTACGGACGGCTTCGGTCTGTCCGACACCCGTGAGGGTGCCCGCCGCCACTTCGGCGTCGACGCCCAGTCGATCGTCGTGGCCGCGCTGGCCCAGCTCGCCCGCCGCGGCGAGGTACCGGCGTCCTCCGTCAAGGAGGCCCGGGAGCGCTACGGCCTCTGAGCCCCCGCGTGTCCGTCCGCGAGGCGGCCCGTCCCTTCGGGGAGGGGCCGCCTCGCGGCGTCGTGGGGCCTCAGCGTCCGGGTTTCCCGCCGGGCCCGGCGGGGCCCGGCGTCGTGGTCGCCGGCGCCGCCCGTTCCGGGGGCACGGTGCCGGGCGGTACCCCCGGCGGGGGCGGAACCGGAGTCCGCACCGCGCCTGCCGGGGCGTCGGGAGACGGGGGCGCGGCCGGGGTGCGCGCGGCCGGGCGCCTGCCGGCGGAGGACCCGGGCCGGGGCTCGCGCCAGGTGGCGTACGGCTCGAAGGCCGCCGCCCGGCCGTCGGTCAGCAGGTCTCCGAGTCCGGCGAGGGCGTCGGCCACCTCCCGGCGGCGGGCCTCCAGCTCGGCGAGGTCCCGGCGGACCGCCTCGGCCTCGGCCCGGGCCGAGGCCAGCTGCTCCGCGGCCCCGGCCTGGAGCAGGTGCGCCGTCCGCCCGGCCTCCCTCAGCAGTTGTTCGGAGTCCTCGGCCGCCGACCGGCGCACCGCTTCCGCCATGGCCCGGGCCTCGTCGATCAGCTCGACCGCCCGCCGGCCCTCGTCGGACCACGCGAAGTGCTGCTTGCCGGCGATGCCCGGGACGCGGCGGAGCGCCGCGAGCACCAGGCGGGCGTCGGCCGGCCGGTGCCCCGCGTCCTTGGTCAGCAGGTTCCGCACCAGGGCGTCGAGTTCCTCGGGCAGGCCGCGCACCTGGGGGGCCAGGGGCGCGGGCTCCTCCGAGATCTGCCGGTGCAGTACGGCGAGCTGGCTGTCGGCGCGGAACGGGGGCGCGCCCGTCAGCCCGTGGTACATCAGGCAGCCCAGCGAGTAGAGGTCGCTGCGCCGGTCGACGTCGCGTTCGCCGCGCGCCTGTTCCGGGGACATGTACTCGGGGGTGCCCACGGGGGTCCCGGTCGCCGTCCGGCCCTCCCGGTACAGGGTCTCGCCGAGGAACTTGGCGATGCCGAAGTCGAGGACCTTGACGACCCCGTCCTCGGCGAGCATCACGTTGGAGGGCTTGATGTCGCGGTGGACCACGCCCCGGGCGTGCGCGGCGGCCAGGGCGGAGGCGATCTGTCCGGCCCAGTCGACCAGCCGGTACCAGGGGACGCGTCCCGATTGACGGAACACCTCGGCCAGGGTCCGGCCGTCGAGGCGTTCCATCACCATGTAGAGGGTGCGCCGGCCCCCGATCTCGGCCTCGCCGCAGTCGTGCACGGTCACGGTGTGCCGGTGCGGGAGGTTCCCGGCCGAGCGCACCTCGGCCATGAACCGGCTTTCTACCTGCCCGGAGTCCATGCCGTGAGCGGCGGGTACGGGAGCGACCAGCTTGGCCGCGACCGGCCGCCCCATCCGTTCGTCCCAGGCGCTCCACACCTCACCCATGCCCCCGTTGCCGAGCCGGCCTTCGAGCCGGTACCGGCCATCGAGCATCTCCCCCCGCATCCGGGCCTCCCCGAATTCGACGTCCGTGGTCCGGTCCGAGTATGGGGCCGGGCGGGGGTCGGACACCGGCCTTTGGCCGTATGAGCGGTGGCGGCGCGGGGGTGGACCCGTGATGCTGGAGCGGTGATGGACGAGACGGAGTTCTGGGAGATCGTCGACCGTACCCGCGAGGCCGCCGAGGGCGACCCCGAGGAGCACGCCGAGCTGCTCGTCGAGCGGCTGGCACAGCTCGATCCGGACTCCGTCCTGGACTTCGCCCGGCACTTCGAGTCGCGCTACAACCGGGCGTACACCTGGGACCTGTGGGGTGCCGCGTGGGTCCTGCTGGACGGGGCGAGCGACGACGCCTTCGACTACTTCCGGTGCTGGCTGATCGGCCAGGGCCGGGAGGTCTTCGAGGGCGGGGTCCACGACCCCGACCAGCTGGCGGAGCTGCTGGGCGAGTTCGACGAGGAGATCGACGGGGACGGGGAGGAGCTGGGGTACGCCGCCGACGAGGCGTACGAGCAGCTGACCGGCGCGGTGGCCCCGGATCTGGGCGTTCCGCTCCAGCCGGAGGAGCCGGAGGGCACCCCGCTGGACTTCGAGGACGAAGCCGTGCTCGCGGAGCGCTTCCCCCGGCTCTGGGGCCGCTTCCGGGACTGAGGCCGCGGGCGGCGGTCTCAGTAGTGCGTGCCGCCGTCGATGCGGATCTCGGTGCCGGTGATGAAGGCGCCGTCCTCGGAGCCGAGCATGGCGACGACGCCGGCCACGGTCTGCGGGCCGGCGAAGCCCTGGCCGAGGGCCGGGGCGAGCTTGGTGAACAGGCTCCAGTCGGTGTCCTCGGGCAGGCCCGGGCCGGTGCCGGTGGTCATGCCGCTCTCGATCGAGCCCGGGGCCACCGAGACGAAGCGCAGGCCCTGCTTGCTGTACTCGGCTGCCAGGGCGTGGGTCATGGACTGGATGCCGCCCTTGCTGGCCGCGTAGGCGGACATGTAGGGGTGGGCGAAGGACGCCGACGTGGAGCTGAAGTTCACGACGACGGGCTGGTCTCCCGCGAGCAGCGCCGGGAGCGACTCACGGATCATGAGGAAGGTGCCGGTCAGGTTGACCCCGATGACCTTGTTCCACAGGTCGAGGGTGGTCTGGTGGGTGTGCGCGGAGCGCAGGATGCCGGCCGCGTTGACCAGGACGTCGACTCCGGTGAGGGCGTCGACGGCGGCGGCCACGCCCCCCTTGACCGCGGCCTCGTCGGATATGTCCAGGACGGCGGTGCTGAGCCGGGCGGCGTGGCCGTCGGCGGCGGCCCGCTCGGCGGTGGCCTTGAGGCCGGCTCCGTCGACGTCCACGGTGTGGACGCGGCCGCCTTCGGCGAGGATGCGGTGGACGGTGGCCTGGCCGATGCCGGACCCGCCGCCGGTGATGAGGACGCGACGTCCTTCGTAACGGTTCATGGGGCGAAGCGTACCGAGCTGATGGCACGTTTTGCCAGACTGTCAAAGCATGCAATCACCGGCATGCCGGACGGTACGCTTCACCTGTGAGATCTCCTCGTCCGTACTCCCCCCAGACCGGCCCCGGAACCCAGTCGCTGACCGAGCGCCGCAAGGCCGCCACCCAGCTCGACATCGCCCGCGCGGCCTGCGAACTGTTCGCCGAACACGGCCCCGACGGCACGACCGCCGAGGACATCGCCCTCCGCGCGGGTGTGGCGCTGCGCACGTTCTACCGCTACTTCCGCAACAAGCAGGAGGCCGTGGCGCCCCTGCTCGCCGGGGGCGGCGACGCCTGGCGGGCGCTGCTCGCGGAGGAGGACCCGGGAACCCCGCTGGGCGACGCCCTCGCGCGGGCCATAACCCGCTCGCTGAGCGACTCCCAGGCCGTCGAGGAGGGGCTGGAGGTCACCCGCGGGCTGCTGCGCGCCGCCGCGCGGGACGAGGCCCTGCGGGCCGTCTGGTACCGGGTGAACCAGGATTCCGAGGAGCGCCTGGTTCCCGTGATCGCCCGCCTCGCCGGACCGGAGGCGGAGCCCCTCCCCGTACGCCTGCTGGCAGCGGCCGCCACGGACGCGATCCGCATCTCGCTGGAGCTCTGGTCGACCACCGACGCTCCCGTGTCGGGTCCCGGCTCCCCCGCCGAAATGGCGGTCCGCTGCCTGCACGACCTCACCGGCGCGATGCCGCTGCTGCGGCGCCCGGCGGGCTAGTGCCGTGACCGGAGCCAGGCGGCCCCGGCGTTGCGGCTAGTCGTTGTAGCGGTAGCCGTCCCAGCCGTCGTTGTAGCCGCCGTAGCGGTCGCCGTCGTAGTACCGGCCTGAGTCGTAGCCGCGCCAGTCCGAGTCGTACCGGTCGTAGCCGCGCCAGTTCGAGTCGTAGTAGTTCGAGTTGTAGTAGTTGTCGCGCCAGTTAGGGTCGTACCAGCCACCGACGCCCTGCGCGCACCAGCGGTTGTTCCAGTCGCGGTCGCAGCAGTCGTCGTAGCGCGAGTCGCACCAGCCTCCCCCGCCTCCGCCCCCGCCTCCTCCGCCGGTGACCGCGGCCGAGGCGCTTGCGGCCGGCAGGAGGCCCAGGCTGAGGCCCGCAGCTCCGGCGATGACTGTGGCGATGATCCTGCGGCGCATCTTCATGCACCTCCGAACGTGTCTCGCTTATCCGGCTTTCAGGTCATTCCCACCGTCACCCGGCCCGGGCGGCCTGTCAAAGCGGAAAGGCCCCCCGCCGCACTCCACGGAGTGCGGCGGGGGGCCTCCCATCAGGCATGACTCTCGTCCGAGCCGGTCGGCTTAGAGGTCGAAGTACAGCTCGAACTCGTGCGGGTGCGGACGCTGCGCGATCGGGGCGATCTCGTGCGTGCGCTTGTAGTCGATCCAGGTCTCGATCAGGTCCGGGGTGAAGACACCGCCGGCGAGGAGGTACTCGTGGTCCGCCTCCAGGGCCTTGAGGACGTCCTCCAGGCTGGTCGGGACCTGCGGGACGCTCGCGTGCTCGTCGGGCGAGAGCTCGTAGAGGTCCTTGTCGATCGGCTCCATCGGCTCGATCTTGTTCTTGACGCCGTCGAGGCCCGCGAGCAGCAGCGCCGCGAAGGCGAGGTACGGGTTGGACGACGGGTCCGGGGCGCGGAACTCGACGCGCTTGGCCTTCGGGTTCGAGCCCGTGATCGGGATGCGCATCGCGGCGGAGCGGTTGCGCTGCGAGTACACCATGTTGACCGGCGCCTCGAAGCCCGGGACCAGGCGGTGGTACGAGTTCACCGTCGGGTTGGTGAAGGCGAGCAGCGACGGGGCGTGCTTGAGGATGCCGCCGATGTAGTAGCGGGCGGTGTCCGACAGGCCCGCGTAGCCGGCCTCGTCGTAGAACAGCGGGTCGCCGTTCGCCCACAGCGACTGGTGCACGTGCATGCCCGAGCCGTTGTCACCGAAGATCGGCTTCGGCATGAAGGTCGCGGTCTTGCCGTTGCGCCAGGCGACGTTCTTCACGATGTACTTGAAGAGCATCAGGTCGTCGGCCGCGGCGAGCAGCGTGTTGAACTTGTAGTTGATCTCGGCCTGGCCGCCGGTGCCGACCTCGTGGTGCTGGCGCTCGACCTGGAGGCCCTGGGCGTCCAGTTCGAGGGAGATCTCGGCGCGCAGGTCGGCGAAGTGGTCGACCGGGGCTACGGGGAAGTAACCACCCTTGTAGCGGACCTTGTAACCACGGTTGTTCTCCTCGGAGCCGGTGTTCCAGGCGCCGGCCTCGGAGTCGATGTGGTAGAAGCCCTCGTTCGCGGAGGTCGCGAAGCGCACGCTGTCGAACACGTAGAACTCGGCCTCGGGGCCGAAGTACGCGGTGTCGGCGATGCCGGTGGAGGCGAGGTACGCCTCGGCCTTCTTCGCGATGTTGCGCGGGTCGCGGCTGTAGGCCTCGCCCGTGATCGGGTCGTGGATGAAGAAGTTGATGTTGAGCGTCTTGTCCTTGCGGAACGGGTCCAGACGCGCGGTGGTGATGTCGGCACGCAGCGCCATGTCGGACTCGTGGATCGCCTGGAAACCACGGATGGAGGATCCGTCGAAGGCGAGCTCCTCCGCCGGGTCGAACGCCCGCGCCGGGATGGTGAAGTGCTGCATCACACCAGGCAGGTCGCAGAAGCGGACGTCAACGAACTTGACGTCGTTCTCCTCGATGTACTGCTTCACTTCGTCGGCGTTCTGGAACATCCAACTCCTCCTACTCCCGGCCCCGGGGCAGGGGCGGGTTTTATAGCTCGTGGTGCGTCAGTGCGGTGCCGCACGCTGACCCGACCATAAGCAGACGGGATTTCCCAAGCATGACCCATTTGTTTCGCACAAGTTAACCAGGGTCCCGTCGGAGGACGATGGAGCACCACCGGTACCGTGGTCGAGTGGACAACAGGCAAGCAATCGGATCCTGGCTCTCCGGCCCCCGTGCGGCCGCCGAGGACATGGGCGTCGACTTCGGCTATCCGGGCCAGCAGCTCGGCCTGCCCCAGTCGGGGCCCGGCTCCGTGGCCCGCTTCGGGCGCCGGATCGGCTCGGTCGTCATCGACTGGGTGGGCTGCCAGCTCATCGCGTACGGGCTCATCACCGGGGGCGACCTGGCCGGTACGGGCAACTGGACGCTGGGGCTCTTCGTCGCCCTGACGATCCTGACCGTGGGCACGGTGGGCTTCACCCCCGGCAAGCGGATGCTCGGCCTCCGGGTCGTCGGGCAGGACGGCAACCGTCTCGGCATCGTCCGCGTGGTCGTGCGCACGCTGCTCCTGGCCCTGGTCATCCCGGCTCTGATCTGGGACCGCGACGGACGCGGACTGCACGACCGGCTCGCCGGCGCGGTCCAGGTCCGCATCTGACGGTCCCCGCGGAACGGCGCGAAACGTACGGCACCACGACACAGGGGCGCCCCCGAGCCTGACGGCTTCGGGGGCGCCCCTGTGTCGTATACGAAAAGCGGTTCAGCGCATCAGCGCATCTTCCCGCCGCGCGGCATCCGCATGCCCTTCGGCATGGGGCCCTTCGGGACCGGCATGTTGCTCATGAGGTCGCCCATGGCCCGGAGCTTGTCGTTGACCTGGGTGATCTGCGGGCCGGACAGGACGCGCGGCAGCTTCAGCAGCGTCGTGCGGACCTTCTTGAGCGGCACCTCGCCCTCGCCGGTGCCCACGATGAAGTCGTGGACCGGGACGTCCGGCATGATCCGGGCCAGCTTCTTCTTCTCGGCCGCGAGCAGGGTCTTGACCCGGTTCGGGTTGCCCTCCGCGATCAGGACGACGCCCGCCTTGCCGACGGCCCGGTGGACGATGTCCTGGTTCCGGTTCATCGCGACGGCCGGGGTGGTGCTCCAGCCCCGTCCCACGTTGTCCAGTACGGCCGCGGCCGCGCCCGGCTGTCCTTCCATCTGCCCGAAGGCAGCCCGCTCGGCCCGTCGCCCGAAGACGATCGCCATCGCGAGGAACGCCACCAGGAAGCCCAGGATGCCCAGGTAGACCGGGTGGCCGATCAGGAAGCCGATCGCAAGAAAGACACCGAAGGTGACGATTCCCACGCCCGCGACGATCAGACCGACCTTCGGGTCGGCCTTGCGCGTCATCTTGTACGTGAGGGCGATCTGCTTCAGTCGCCCGGGGTTCGCAGCAGTCTCTGCGTTTGACTTCCTCGCCATAAGGCGAAGTTTACGTGGCCCGCGGGGTCCGGGTCGCCGCGGCCTCGAGTACGTGCTCGGTTTCGACCCGGTCCTTGGCCCGGCGGCGGTCCTCCAGGACGGCCGTCCAGGCGTTGCGGCGGGCGCCGCTCATGAGGAGCGATTCGATGCCGCGGAAGGCCTCGGCAACGGACGGGATGGCGATGGCGCGAACGGGCGCGGCCTGCATGATGTCGGTCCCTCTCTCGGAGCTCGCATCGATGGCGTGTGCGGTGCGTGGACCCAGCGTCACTGACTGGTGTTACCAGGGCATGACCGGCCGGTCAAACGTGATGAAATATTGACGCGGCCCCCAGGCTCTCCCACTGAAGAGCCTAGGGGCCGCGTCGACGCGGTGTTACTAACTAGTAAGCATTTGTGAACGACTTCACATCGCCGCGGTCACACCGCCGCGCGCTTCTCCATCGCCTGCGTGTAGAGACGGCCGGCCCGGTAGGACGAGCGGACCAGCGGGCCGGACATGACGCCGGAGAAGCCGATCTCCTCGGCCTCCTTCGCCAGCTCGACGAACTCCGCCGGCTTCACCCAGCGCTCGACCGGGTGGTGCCGCGGCGAGGGCCGCAGGTACTGGGTGATGGTGATGAGCTCGCAGCCGGCCGCGTGCAGGTCGCGCAGCGCCTCGCTGACCTCCTCGCGCTCCTCGCCCATGCCGAGGATCAGGTTCGACTTGGTCACCAGGCCGTAGGCGCGCGCCTGGGTGATCACGTCGAGGGAACGCTCGTAGCGGAAGCCGGGGCGGATCCGCTTGAAGATGCGGGGCACGGTCTCGACGTTGTGCGCGAAGACCTCGGGGCGGGAGGCGAAGACCTCCTCCAGCAGCTCCGGGACCGCGTTGAAGTCGGGGGCTAGCAGCTCGACCTTGGTGTGGCCGCTCTCGCGGCCCGCCGTCTGCTGGTGGATCTGGCGCACGGTCTCCGCGTACAGCCACGCGCCGCCGTCGGGCAGGTCGTCGCGGGCGACACCGGTGATGGTGGCGTAGTTCAGGTCCATGGTGACCACGGACTCGCCCACGCGGCGCGGCTCGTCCCGGTCGAGGGCCTCGGGCTTGCCCGTGTCGATCTGGCAGAAGTCACAGCGCCGGGTGCACTGGTCGCCACCGATGAGGAAGGTGGCCTCGCGGTCCTCCCAGCACTCGTAGATGTTCGGACAGCCGGCTTCCTGGCACACCGTGTGCAGTCCTTCGCCCTTCACCAGGGCCTGCATCTTGGTGTACTCGGGGCCCATCTTCGCCCGGGTCTTGATCCACTCGGGCTTGCGCTCGATGGGGGTCTGGGCGTTACGGACCTCGAGGCGCAGCATCTTGCGTCCGTCGGGTGCGACTGCGGACACGACCGGCTCCCTGTGACTTCGATTCTTCGGCGCCCACCAGGGTACGCCCGTAATTTCGTACGCTCTTACGTCGGCCAACCTGGGGGCGGCCGGACGCATTCCCCGGGGGTCAGCCCACGGCGGGCTCGATCTCGCGCGGCCGGAGCTCGGCCTGCTCCAACACGTCCTTCAGGTGGCGCTCCACGGCGGGCAGCACCTCCGCGATGGTGATCTCGCGGCCCAGTTCGTACGAGAGCGAGGTCACACCGGCGTCCCGGATGCCGCAGGGGATGATCCGGTCGAACCAGGTGCTGTCGGGGTTCACGTTCAGGGAGAAGCCGTGCATCGTGACGCCCTTGGCGACGCGGATGCCGATGGCGGCGAGCTTGCGGTCCTCGCGGCGCTGGCCGGCGTTGGAGGGGGCGTACTCGGGGCCGTTCAGCCGGGCGTCGAACTCCTCGTCGTGCAGACGGGGGTCGAACTCCAGGGAGAGCCCGCCGATCTTCGGGCGCTCCTCGACGGGGTCGCCGAGCACCCATACCCCGGAGCGGCCCTCGATCCGGGTGGTCTCCAGGCCGAACTCGGCGGCGGTGCGGATCAGGGCGTCCTCCAGGCGGCGGACGTGGGCGACCACGTCCACCGGGCGGGGCAGCTTCATGATCGGGTAGCCGACCAGCTGGCCCGGGCCGTGCCAGGTGATCTTGCCGCCGCGGTCCACGTCGATGACGGGCGTCCCGTCGAGGGGACGCTCGCTCGGGTCGGTGCGCCGGCCGGCCGTGTACACCGGCTGGTGCTCCACCAGCAGGCAGGTGTCCCCGATCTCGTCCGCGAACCGCGCGGCGTGGACGCGCCGCTGCTCGTCCCAGGCCTCGGTGTACTCGACCGCTTCCGGCCCGAAGCCCATATGGACAAACCGAAGCTCAGTCACCGCAGCGCCTCCTCGTTGAACCTGCCGTGTGCACGTATCCGCACCCAGCCAAGAGTACGGCGGCCCCGGCGCGGCCCCTCAGGGCCCCTCAGGCACCCGGTCCGGCACCCGGTCCGAGCAGCGTCCGCGCCTCCGGCGGCGGGCCCGGCAGCTGCCTGGGACGCCTGCGCCCCCGGGGCGGGCGGTCCGGGTCCTCGTCCGCCCTCGGCAGCCGGCGATGGCCCTCGGAATGGTCGTTGACCCAGCCGCAGACCCCGCACGCGTAGCGCCCGTCCAGTCCCGCGATGTACGTGCCGCACCGACGGCACTCGGCCTCGGTGAGCTCGGGAGCAGGCAGCGGAGCCGTGGTTTCCGCGTACGCGTCGGAGTGGTGCGCCCCCTGGGGCCGGCGGGTCATGGGCCGCAGCGTACGCGGAGGTGACGGGCCGGTCCGTAAAGAGCCCTACCCATTCTGCACACGATCGGATGAATGTGGGGCAGAGAGGGCGGTACGGGCGGAGTTCGCCGCTACATTCACGCCGTTCACAGGGCCGGGACTCCGGTCCGTCACGTCAGGAAACCGTGGAGCCGATGACGGAACGACCTGCCCAGCGCGTCCCCAACCGGCAGCTCGCGGCGCTGATCGCGGAAGCCGGGTTCTCCAACGCCGGGCTCGCCCGCCGCGTCGACCAGCTCGGCCTGGAGCACGGTCTGGACCTGCGGTACGACAAAACCTCCGTGACCCGGTGGCTGCGCGGCCAGCAGCCCCGCGGCACCACCCCGGCGCTCATCGCGGAGGTCTTCACCCGGCGCCTCGGCCGGCGGCTGTCGGCGCAGGACCTCGGCCTCGACGCCTGCGCCCCCGTCTACGCCGGGCTGGAGTTCGCGGCCACCCCCGAAGAGGCCGTGGACATCGCGAGCGGGCTGTGGCGCAAGGACTCCGGATCGCACGCCGAGCTGCGCAAGATCGCCTTCACCCCGGCCGGGCTCGTGGTGCCCAGCCGGGACTGGCTCATCGGCCGGGCCGACGAACGCGTCGGACGCGGCGCGGACGCCACCGCCTCCCGGGTCCCCGCACAGGGCCGCGCCTCCGTACCCCGGCAACGGCAGATCGACCGCGGCCCCGGACAGCGGGTCACCGGCGGCGACATCGCCGCCCTGCGCTCGGTCAGCGAACTGTTCCGCACCCTCGACCACGCCTACGGCGGCGGCCACGCCCGGCAGGCCCTCGTGCGCTACCTGGAGCACGAGGCCGAACCGATGCTCCGCGGCACCTACGGCGAGACCACCGGACGACGGCTGTTCTCCGCCGCCGCCGACCTGACCCGGCTCGCCGGCTGGACCTCGTACGACATCGCCGCCCACGGGCTCGCCCAGCGGTACTTCGTCCAGGCGCTGCGCCTCGCGCAAGCCGCCGGGGACCGGCCGTACGGGTCCTACGTGCTGGTCACCATGAGCCGGCAGGCGGTCTACCTCGGACACGGCCGGGAAGCGGTGCAGCTGGCCCGGGTCGCCCAGCAGGGCGTCGGCTCGGGCCCGCCGCCCGTGGTGCAGGCCCTGCTGCACGCCGCCGAGGCGCGGGGCCACGCGGTGCTCGGCGAGGTCCGGGCCGCGACCGCCTCACTGGTACGGGCCGAACGGGCACTGGGCGCCGCCCGGCCCGGGGACGACGTACCCCCGTGGGCCCGCTTCTTCGACGAGGCGCAGCTCGCCGACGAGTTCGGCCACTGCCACCGGGACCTCCAGCAGTACCGGGCCTGCGCCCAGCACGCGGAACGCTCCCTCCAGCTGCGCTCCCCCGGCTACGCGCGCTCCCGGCTGTTCTGCCGGGTGGTGCTGGCCACGGCCCGGCTGGGACTGGGCGAACTGGACCAGGCGTGCGCGCTGGGCGCGGAGGCCGCGCAGCAGGCGATGGAGATGCGGTCGGTCCGCGCGGTGGAGTACGTACGGGACTTCGAGCGCCGGCTGGAGCCCTACCGCGACGCCTCGGCGGTGCGCACCTACCGGGACCGGGTGGCCGCGCTGTCGTAGTCCCGCCGCGGGGGCCGGCCGGGGTACGACGGGGCCCGGCCCCCGTGCGCGGGCCGGGCCCCGGTGCGGGTGGTTCTCAGGCCGCCGCCGGAAGGGCGGGCTCCGGGGCGGCCGGGAGCGGGATGCCGAAGTCGCGCAGCAGGGCGGTGGCGGCCCGGCGGGCGGAGTGCAGGGCGCCCTGCACGGTGTTGGAGTCCCGGTGGTCCCCGCAGACGTAGAGCCCCGCCAGGACCCGTACCGGGCGCCGCAGGTCGTACGGCGGGGGCATCGCCGGCACGGCCTCCGGCGTGTGGTGGACGGCCAGCAGGTCCCAGTCCCGGGTCGAGGTCTCGTAGAGCCGGGCCAGGCGCGAGGCGACCGTCCGAGGGGGCGGCGGCGGGCCGTGCACGGTCGTGGTGACCAGACTCCGTCCCCCCGGCGCCCGGGTCGGGTCGACCGCGCTCATCACGGTGGTGTGCGCGAGCGGCCACTTCGGGTCCGCGTCCAGCAGCAGCGACCCGTCCCAGGGCAGCGGCGCCGGGGTGGCGTGGTGGATGACGGTCACCTCGTGGAAGCGCGGCACCCGCAGCCCCGGCAGCAGTTCGGCGGCCGCCCTGGCGCCCGTCGCGAGGACCGCGGAGCGGCAGCGGAAGTCACCGTGCTCCTCCGTGGTGACCAGGCTGGTCGACACCGACCGCACCCGGACCCCGGTGCGCACGGTGCCCGGCGGCAGGGCCTCGGCGAGCAGCCGGGGCAGGACCGCCGCGCCGCCCTCGGGCACGGCGAGCCGGCCCCGGACGAAGGTGCGCAGGGCCAGGTCGGCGACCCGGCTGGAGGTGGTGAGCTCCGGGTCGCGGAGCAGGGTGGCGAGCAGGGGCCGCAGGACCCCGTTCACGGTGCGCGGTGGCAGGCCGCGGGAGCGCAGCGCGGCGAGCGCGGAGCGTTCCGGCCGGGCCAGGACCCGTTCCTCGGGCAGGGCGGCGAGCCGGCCGAGGGCCGCGCTGAGCCGCGCCTGGTCGAGGGAACCGCTGGCCAGCGCGCGGGCGGGGGTGAGCGCCCCGGCCCGCTGCTGCCTGCCGTCGACGCCGTGCACGAGGACCCCGGGGGCGAAGGGCCGCAGGACCAGGCCCTCCAGACCGGGGGTGCGGGCCGGCTCGGTGTACGAGGTGTTGAGGAGCTGCCCGATCCGGTCGAGCCGGAACCCGTCGCCGGATTCCGTGGCCATGCGGCCTCCGGGGTCGTCGGCGGTCTCCAGGACGGTGACCGTGACCCCCGCCGCGATCAGGTGGTGTGCGGCCGCGAGTCCTGAGACCCCGGCTCCTACGATGACGACGTCCGCATGGTGTGCGGCCTGGTGTGCGCTGCTGAGCACGTGCCCCTCCCCGAGGTCGGCGCGGCTGTGTGGGGACCTCCTTCCCCCAACGGGCTCCAGGAGAACCCGAGTCCGGTGGGGTATTGCGCACAACTCCGGTCGCATGACGGTCGCATACGGGTCACGAACGGTCGCACATGGGCGCGGGGTGCGCCGGGGGTGTCCTGCCGGGCCGGCGGGAACCGGACGTGTTCTTACGGCAGCGCCGCCCTGATCGACTCCTCGATGCCGGGGTGGCGGAAGACGAAGCCCGACTCCAGCAGGCGGGCGGGGCGCACCCGCTGACTGCCCAGCACGTCCTCGGAGAACTCGCCGAGCGCGATCCGCAGGGCCGGGGCCGGGACCGCGAACAGGGCCGGACGGCGCAGCACGCGGCCCATGGCGGCGGTGATCTCACGGTTGGTCAGCGGTTCCGGCGCGGTCAGGTTCACGGGGCCGGACAGGCCCGGCGTGTCGATGAGGTGCCGCAGGGCGGCGATCTCGTCGTGCATCGAGATGTACGACCAGTACTGGCGGCCGTTGCCGAGCCGGCCGCCGATCCCGGCCCGGAACACGGGGAACAGCTTCCCCCAGGCCCCGCCCTCGGCCGCGACCACCAGGCCGGTGCGGGCGAACACGGTACGCACCCCGGCGTCCCGGGCGGGGGCGGCGGCCGCCTCCCACTCCACGCAGACGGACGGGAGGAACCCCTCCCCCGCGGGCGCGCCCTCGTCGACGGGCCGGTCGCCCGTGTCGCCGTAGTACCCGATGGCGGAGCCGCTGACGAGGACCGGCGGCGGGTCGTCGAGGGCGGCGACGGCCCGGGCGATGGCGGCGGTCCCGAGGACCCGGCTGTCGCGGATCTCCCTCTTGTACGCCGCCGTCCAGCGGTGGTCGCCCACGCCGGCCCCCGCCAGGTGCACGACGGCCCCGCAGCCGGCGAGCGCGGCGGGGTCGACGTGACCGCTGCGCGGATCCCACCGCGCCTCCTCCGGCCCGGACGGTGCCCGGCGCACGAAGCGGACCACGTCGTGGCCGTCGGCGCGGAGGGAGTGGACGAGGGCCTGCCCGATGAGTCCGGAGGATCCGGTGATGGCGATGCGCATGCCCCCCAGTCTGTGGGATGCCGGGGGCGGAGAGGGGCTGGGCGGTGCCCGGGGCGGGGAGGGGCTGGGTGTGCGCCTGGTGGGGGCTGCGGGTGGGGCCGGGGCCGGGGTGGGGTGTCGTCCGGGACGGGCATGATTTATGGCGCCTGGTCCGGGCCCCAGGTTGCGGTGGGACAGGGCGCCCACAAATAACCAT
>NZ_JBEXPG010000087.1:0-28533 GCF_040611935.1 Streptomyces sp. NPDC006512
GGGGTGTGCGCATGGGGCGCCGCCGGGGGGGGGGGCGCGGGCGGCGGCGGCCGCGGCGGCGCGGGCCGCGACGGCGGCGAGCGCGGCGAAGGCCGCCGCGTCGCCCGGGGTCGCCTCGACGGCTTCGCCCAGCACCCGCGCGGGCGGGCCGCCGGGCTCGGCGGGGCCGTGGACGAGGGCTCGGTACACCTCCTCGCCGGGGGTGGTCCGGAACACCTCCAGCCGGGCGGGCACGGCGAGGCGGGCCGTCAGGGTCGTCCACCAGTGGCGGACCTGGGGGTGCCCGGACCAGCGGGACGGCGCCACCGGCTCCTGCCCTCCGGGGAACCCGCTGCGGCGGGCCGCCTCGCGCAGGGCCCGGCCCCGGGCGTGCCCGGGGTTGGCGCCGACGGTGAACCCGGTGTCGCCCAGGAGGAGTTCGGCGGCCCGGCAGAACACCTCCAGGCGGGCCAGGTCCAGCCGTGGCGCACCCCCGGCCAGGCGTCCGCCGTGCGGCGGGGTGCCGGGCAGGAGGCAGGCGGCGAGCGGGACGGGCAGTTGGCGCAGCTCCCCCGGGAGGGGGTCGGGCAGGGCTCCGCACCGCTCGTCGCCGAGGGCCGCCACCCGGCGCAGTGCCTCGCCGAGGGTGGCGGCGGGGCCGAGGCCCGCGCGGCGGTCGGGGTCGAGCCGGGCCGGCCCGAGCCAGGTGCGGTACTCGGCCCGCAGCGGGCGGGCGTCGGCGAGGAGCACGGCGGGCAGGCCGGGCAGCTGCCGGCCGTCGTCCCCCTCGCCCGCCGGGTCCGGGAGCCCGGCGGCCGCGCACAGCAGCCGGTGCGCGGCGGAGCCCGCGAGCAGCGGGTCGAGCGCGGCGGACCGTACGGGTGCGCCGGGGCCGAGCCGGGCTTCGAGGGCCGCCGCGTCGGAGCGGGCCTGGACGGGGCTGCCGGGGGCGGTGACGTATCCGGTCGCGCCGGACCGGCCGACGGCGACGGCCCGGTCCGGGCCGGCGCCGAGGACGCGGAGCAGGATCCGCCCTTCGGGGAGTTCCGGGTCGGCTGTGTGCGCGACGGGCAGTCCGCACCGTGCCAGTGCCTGCGCCGCGGCCCGGGCGAGCGGCCCGTCGGGGGCCGCGGCCACCACCTCGGCGCGGGCCGTGGCGAGCGCGGCCGACGCGGCGTCGGGGCGTGCGGCCGTCGCTGCGAGCCACTGCGCGAGCGGCTCCGGGGCGGGGGCGGCCGGTGCGCAGGGGGTGCGCTCGTCCGGGCCGGACGGCGGCAGCCCGCCGGGGCGGGTCCTCCGCCCGGCCGGGGCGGGTTCCGTGACGAGCAGGTCGTGGGCGTCCAGTTGTACGAGGAGCGTCTCCACGGCGCGCCGGGGCGCGGAGCCGGGTTCCATGCCGTCGAGGAGAGCGTCGACGTCCCCGTCCAGGAGCGCCGGCTCCAGCCGCCGCCACAGGGCGGGCAGTGCGGCGCTGCCCTCCAGGGTGAGGTTCCCGCGACGGCCCCTCAGGTGCAGCCCGCCGCGCAGCGGGGTCACGGCGGTTCCCGGGCGCAGCCTCCGTACGGTCCTCTCCACGGCCGGGGCCGGTGCGGTCCCGGGGGTCATGCGCCGCGCTCCACGGCGGCGACGGCCGCGCCGAGTTCGGCGCGCCAGTCGCAGCCGGTCAGGCCGGGCACCGTACGGACGACGAGGTGGGCCGCCAGGTACCGCTCCAGGGGGCGGACGTCACAGATGGCGAGGAGCCGGTACAGGGCGTTGGTGCAGGCCCGGTACACCAGGTAGTCGGGGCGGTTCCACATCCCGCCGTCCGGGTCGGAGCGGCTGAGCAGGCGGTGGAACTCGCTGTAGCGGGTGCGGGTTTCGTGGTCCCAGCGCCGTGCGGCCGCCGGGTCACCGGTGGCGGCGGCCCGGGCCCGGTACTCCTGCGGGGCGCCGTGCAGGTCCGCGCCGGCCTCGTACCGGCTGCGCGCCAGCCGCCAGGCTCCCGCCGAAAAGTCCGCCCAGCCGCGTTCCCAGCCCTGCGCGTTGCCGTCGGCGATCCGTGCGACGAGGGTGGTCGCGGCGTCGCCCGCGCGTTCCCAGTGGCTGTCGAAGCGCTCGCGCAGGCGGCCGTCCGGGTCGTCGTGGAGGAGGAAGTCCTCCAGGTGGGAGACGTACGAGTAGTGTCCGCCGGCCAGTCCGCCGGGGTGGGCGCGGGCGTGGGCGGCGAGGGCGGTCACCGCGAGCCGCAGCCGGGCCCCGGCGGTGTCGCCCTGTTCGCCGAGGTACCGGGCACCGGCCTCCAGTGCGCCGAGTCCGGCCCGCAGCAGGTCGTCGCGCAGGCCGGCGCCGTCGTCGCCGAGGAGGGCGCGTACGGAGGTGCGGTCGGCGGGTTCGGTCCGGACGGTGTTGTCCGGGGTGATCGGGCCGTAGGGCGGGGCGATGAGTTCGGCGCGTCCGGCTTCGGCGGCCCGTGCGAGCAGCTCGGTCTCGGAGCGGTCGCCGCGCGAGGGGTGCACGGCCATCCAGGCGCGGATCCGCGCGGCGGCGGACTCGGCGGCGGCAGCGACCTGTTCGGGTTCTCCCTGGAGGCGCAGCCGCAGGTGGGGGCCGTGCAGCCAGTGGCGTTCGACGTGTGCGGCCAGGCCCTGGGCCGTCGCGGACCGGGCGAGGGGAAGCAGCGCCTCGCGCAGGAGCGGGGCCTTGACCGGGTGGTGGTAGGAGGCGACCACGTCGCGGGTGCCTGTCGCGGGGGGACGTGTTTCTCGCACGGTGCCTTCCTCCGTGGCCGGTGGGCGGGTCATCGGGGCCGTCCGGCCCGGTCGACCTCCAGGACGAGTTCGGCCGCGCGGGCCGGGGCGGCCAGGCCGCCGGGGGCGGGGAGCGCCTCTTCCAGTACCGCGCCGCCGTCGTGCCGGGCCAGCCATTTGGCCAGGCAGCGCAGGTGGAGCGCGTTGCCGAGGTCCACGAACTGCGGTTTGGGCAGGCTCAGCCGGCTCAGGAAGTCCTCGGCCCCGCGTCCGGTGGCGACGGTGGCCGCCGGGTGGAGGAAGAGCTGTTCGGGCAGGTCCAGCCGGGCTCGCCAGCGGGCCGCCGCCGTGGCGGGCTGCGGGGTGGCCGCCAGGTCCGCGCGCAGGGCCCGCACCACCTCGGCGGGCAGGATCCAGCGGGCGCGCCGGAGTACGACGTGCCGGTGGCGCAGCCGGGGGCTGCGGGTCACCGTGCCGCCCGGCGCGGGGAGGGCGGTCCGGGGGACGAGGGCCCTGAGGTCGACGGATCCGTGGGGGTGGTCGCTCAGGTGGGCGCCGATGCGGCGTGACAGGAGGACGGGGGCGAGGAAGCCCGGGTAGAGGACGTCGACGTGTTCGCCGGTGTCCCGCAGCCGGAAGCGCACCTGGTCGGTGGGTTCGTCGTGGACGAGTTCCAGGTCGGATTCGGCGAGGGAGGCCGCGCGGTGGTCGGTGCCGATCTCGTCGGGTACCAGCAGGGGGTGGAGGTTGGCGTTGAACCCGCCGACGGGCCGGATCTGCGCGGCCCTGGACCCGGGATCCAGGGCGCGGCTGATCTGCCGGGAGACGGCGTCGCGCGCGCCGGGGTCCAGGGCGTCCAGGAAGCGGCTGCTGAACCGGCCCCATCCGCCGTAGACGTGGTTGACGCAGAGGAGGTCCCGGTCCGGGTCCCGCTGGAGGAAGTACGCGTAGCCCAGGGGTCGTTCGAGGGTCCAGCGGGGCAGGTGCCCGCCGAGCGTCTTGAGGAGGTCCGGGGGCAGGACGAGCTCGTGGGCGCCGGCCGGTGCGAGGGCCGCGGCTTCGCGGACGGCGTCCGTGACGGCGGAGCGCAGGGCGAGGAGTGCGGCCGCTCCGGTGGGCAGGGGGGTTCCGTCCCGCGGGTCGAGTGCGGGGAGCCGTGCCGCGGCTTCCCAGGCCTCGGTGACGTCGGCGCCGAACTCCCACGGGTGGCGGCAGGTGCCGCCGGGCCCGTACCGGGCGACGAAGCGGTCGCGGACGAGGCGGCGGACGAGGTGGCCGAGGTCGAAGAGTTCCGCGAGTGCCGTGACCTCGCCGAGCGCCTCGTGGTCGGCGGCGTCGAGGAATCCGTCGAGGACGAGCGGGTCGGGGGCGACCACGTCCTCGGAGAGGGGGACGAGGGGGGCGGCGACCGCGGGTACGGGGCGTCCGGCGTCGGCCAGTTCGTCCCGCCAGCGCCGGGACAGGTCGGCGAGCAGGGCGGGGCGCGCACTGGCGGGTGTTCCGGCGAACTCGGCGGTGCGGCGGCCTAGTTCGTCGAGGCGGTCGGCGCGGGCGCGGTCCCCGGGGTGGGCGGCGGCGAAGGTGCGCAGCCAGTCGGCGAGGTGCTCCAGCGGATCGTCGTCCTGCGGCGGGACCGGGTCGGCGGGCACGAGCAGGCCCGCTTCCGCGAGGCGGTGCAGGTACCCGGCGGCCGCCGCCACGCCGGTGTCGGTGCCGTCGCCGTTCCCGTCGCCGTTCCCGTCGCCGTTCCTGTCGCCGCTGCCGTCTCCGTTTCCGGGCCGGGTCAGGGCGGCGGACAGCAGGTCCGTGAGTTCGTCCAGGGGGGCGGGGTCCGCGGCGTGGTCGGTGAGCAGGCGCAGCGGGCCGCCGAAGGCGAGCTCCGCCTCGTCCTCGGCCGCCACGAGGTAGCGTCCGCCGGCGAAGCCGGGCTGGTCGCGGGAGTACGCGGCCCGTCCCCCGTTGACCCGGGCCGTGCTGGTGATCCGGTGGGGCAGGGCCGAGCGGCGGTGGGGAGCGTCGAGGAGGGCCATGGTGAGGGCGGCCGTCAGGGTGCGGTTGGCCCGCACCACGGAGCGCAGGGGGCCGCCGAGCAGGGGTACGGCGCCCCAGGAGGGGACGGCCTGGCGGGTGGACGCCCCGGTCAGGGTGCCCCAGCCGACGGCGGTGAACCAGGACAGGGGGCTGGTCTTGGTACTGGCCCGCAGGGCGTACCGCAGTACGGCGGGTTCCTCCTTGCGCGCCCGGCGGTCGGTCGTGCCCGTGGCGGCGCGCTCCACGGCACGCAGCAGGTCGGCGCTGGTGAGGGCGACGGCCCGGGCGAGGGCCGGCTCGCGGCACAGGGCGGCGAGCTGCGCGCGTTCGGCGGCCAGGGCCCGGTCGGCGGCGGCGTCGAGCTCGGCGAGGAGGGCTGTCCGGCGGGCGCGGAGCGCCGTCCAGGCGGTGAGCGGCGGCAGCCGGGCGGGCAGGTCGCCGAGGCGTTCCAGCAGGGCGGGCCGGGGTTCGCGCCCGTTGTGCAGGGCGCGTCGCAGCGGCAGGACGACGTCGCGGTGGAAGTCCGCCGGGTGGCCGTCGCGGCTGTCGTGCAGGGCGTCGCAGAGGGGCCCGGTGAGGTGCAGCAGCTCGGCGTCGAGCCGGTGGAGGCGGGCGGCCAGGGCTCGGAACTCCGCCGCGGCCGGGGGCTCGGCCGGGTGCGCGAGGACGGTGAAGCGGACCAGCGCGTGGGGCGCGGACCGGACCCGGTACGCGGCCTCGCCGGCGGCGGTGTGCTGTGGCTGCGGCATGCCTCTCCCCGTCCTGTGGGTGGTGGCGCGGGCCTCCCGCCGCACGCGGGGTGCGGCGGGAGGCGTCCGGCATTCGGGTGGTGCGGGGTGGGCCGGGGATCAGCCCAGCGGAACGTCGGTCTGCGGCTGGGCGCAGGAGGAGGAGCCCTGACAGGAACAGGAACCGTGGGAGGCTCCGCCTTCGGGCAGGGCGGCGGTGTCACGCATGGACGTCACCGTGAGCTCGCCGAGGTCGAGGTCGTCGAAATCGAAGTCGAAGCCGGGTTCGGGAAGGGCATCGGGCATGGGTGTCTCCCTCGTTGGACGGTTGGCTGAGAGGGGGTGGGCCGGGTGGTGCTGACGGGCGGTCGTGTCAGCCCGTGGTCACACCGGTGTCCAGCTGCGGGTCGACGCAGCTGGACGAGGCCACGCAGGAGCAGGCGTTCCAGACGGGTGCTCCCTCGTAGAGGGCGGCCTTGTCGCGCATGGACGTCACGATGAGGTCGCCGAGGTCGACGTCGAGTTCCCGGAGGTCGAGGTCGATGGTGCGTGCGTAGTCGGGCACAGGTGTCTCCCAGAAGTGGAGGCGATAGCCGAATGTGCACTGAACAGAACTCCGCGGTCTGCGGCTCGGGTTGTCCGATATCCGGAGACGGCTGTTCCGAAAAAAGTATTACAAGGCCGGTCGAGCGGCGGCAAGCAATAACGGAATGCGCCGGACGCCCCCGAAGAGCCCTGTCCGGATGACGATTTCGGCGGCTGGAACAGCGGGTGCCGCCGAAAGGATCCGGCCTTTTTCGGTCAGGGCCCAGAATGGCCCGGAGCGCTATAAGGGTTCTGGAAGTCCCCTCGAAATCCCGTGGACGCGCCCGGCCCCGCCCGGGGCGGAACGCGCGGGGAAGACCACGGCCGGGCCCTCACGCCCTGACGTGCGGCAGGATCCTGTCGAGACGCCGCGGCAGCCACCAGTTCGCCCTGCCCGTCAGGAACATGACGGAGGGCACCATGACGAGCCGTACGACGGTCGCGTCGATGACGACGCTGACGGCCAGCCCCAGCGCGAGCATCTTGATGACGACGACGGGCGAGGCGGCGAACGACAGGAACACGACGGTCATGATCAGCGCGGCGCTGGAGATGACCCGGCCGGTCACGGCGAGACCGGTGGCGACGGCGTGCCGGTTGTCGTGGCCGGCGCGCCAGTCCTCGGCGATGCGGGACAGCAGGAAGATCTCGTAGTCCATGGACAGCCCGAAGGTGATGGCGAACATCATCATCGGTACGTACGACTCGATCGGCACCGGTCCGGGCAGCCCCAGCGGTGCCGCGCCCCAGCCCCACTGGAAGACCGCGACGAGGATGCCGTACGAGGCCGCGGTGGTCACGAGGTTGAGGAAGACGGCCTTCAACGGGATGACCAGGCTCCGGAAGACGGTCATCAGCAGCAGGAACGAGGCGACGAGGACCAGGCCGATGATGAGGGGCAGGCGCCGGGTGACGGTGTCGCGGAAGTCCAGCTGCCCCGCGGTGGTCCCGGTGAGGTGGGCGGTCGCCCCGGTGCCGTGCAGGGCCTCGGGGAGCGTGCGGTCGGTGAGCCGGTCGAAGAGGGCGCCGGTGGCGGCCTCCTGCGGGCCGGAGGCGGGGGTGACGGTGGAGGTCAGGATCCTGCCGTCGGCGCTCGGCCGGGGCGGGGTCACGCGTGCCACCCCGGGCGTGCGTTCCAGGGCCTCCCCGAGTTCCCGCCCGATCGCGTCGGCGCTCCGCGAGCTGTCGGCGAGGTCCACGACGACGAGGAAGGGGCCGTTGGCGCCGGGCCCGAATCCCGGTCCCCCGGCCTCGGAGATCCAGGTGTGGGCGTTGCGGGTGGCGCTGCCGGCCGGGTCGGCGCCGCTGTCGACGTGACCGAGGCGCATGGAGAACATCGGGACCGCGCACAGGGCCAGGAGCGCCGTGCCGGCGAGGAGGAACGTCCACGGGCGGCGGGCGACGAGGGCGGCGTAGCGGTGCCAGCCGTCCCGGCCCCCGGAGCTCTCGGCGACCGGGCGGCGTACCCGGAGGCGGTCGATGCGGCGGCCGACCAGTCCGAGCGCGGCGGGCACCAGGGTGACGGCGGCCGCGGCGGTCATGACCACGGCGGTGGTCGCGGCCAGTCCGAGTTTGCCGATGAAGCCGATGCCGCAGGCGTAGAGGCCGAGGAGGGCGACGCCGACGGTCATGGCGGCGACGAGGACGGCGTGACCGCTGGTGGCGGTGGCGCGGCCCGCGGCCTCGACGGGATCACCGCCCTCGACGAGGTCCTGGCGGTAGCGGGTGGTGAGGAACAGGGCGTAGTCGATGCCGACGCCGAGGCCGAGCATGGCCGCGAGGGTGGGCGCCGCGGTGGCGAAGGAGACGGCGCCCGCGACGATGCCGACCACTCCCATGCCGACACCCACGCCGATGAGCGCGGTGGCGAGGGGCAGGAGGGCGGCGGCGACGCTGCCGAACGCGAGGAGCAGGATCACCAGGGCGGCGGCGAGACCGGTGAGTTCCGCGGCCGCGTCGTCGGCGGGCGGGCGGACGATCTGGTCGAGGTCGCCGCCGTAGCCGACCTGGACGCCGGCCGCGCGGGCCGGTTCCGTGGCCTCGTCCAGCCGGTCCGTGTACGCGTGCCCGAGGGACTTCAGCGGGGCGTCGAAGGACACGACGCTGTACGCGGTGCGGCCGTCCGCGCTGGTCACCGGGGGCGAAGCGGCCGTGACGTGGGGCAGGGCGGCGAGCCGGCCCAGCGTGTCGGCGACCGCCTTCCCGTGCCCGGCCACGGTGCCGGAGTCCACGTGGAGGACGACCTTGCCGTTCGGCGCGTCGGCGGCGGGTTCGGAGGCCTTGAGCAGGCTCGCTCCGGCATGGGTCGCGGTGCCGGGCAGGGTGACCTGGTCGCTGTAGACGGCGTCGGCGAGGTGCCGGCCGGCGAGCGCGGCGCACAGGACGAGCAGCCACGCCGCTATGACCCACACGGGGTGGCGGGCGCAGAACGCCCCCGTCCGGGCCAGACGGGAGGGCGTCGCCCGGTCCGGGACGGGCGGCGCGGCGGAGGGGACCTCGGGCAGGGCTGAAGACACGGCGACTCCAAAAGTGTCAGGACTGCCAAGAGACACTAGGTCACACATGGCAGGGCTGACAATTGACATGTCTGCCGTGATCGGTAGGGTTGCCCCATGGCACCCGAGAACAGCCCGCCCGGCCTGCGCGAACGCAAGAAGGAGCAGACCCGTCGTACGTTGCGCGCGTGCGCGGCCCGGCTCTTCGCCGAACGCGGGTTCGCCGCGACGACCGTCACGGACATCGCGGCCGCCGCGGACGTGTCGGAGCGCACGTTCTTCCGGTACTTCGAGAACAAGGAGTCCCTGCTGCTGCCGGACAGCGCGGAACTGTTCGCCTTCATCGAGACCGCCCTGACCGCGCGCCCCCGCGACGAGGACCCCCTCGACGCGGTGTGTCACGCGCTGACGGAGGCCGCCGTCCCGTTCGCGCGCAGCACCCTGGCGGGCCTGACCCACTCGCTGGCGGGCACCGAGGGGCAGGCACTCGTCCGGTCCCGGCTGATGCAGGCCTTCACCGAGTTCGAGGACCGCCTCGCCCACCTCGTCCTCGAACGCCTCCCGGCCGGCATGCCCGACGCCGACCTGCACGCGAACGTGATCGCCTGCTCGGCGCTCTCGGCGGCCCGCGCCGTGCTGCGCACCCAGCGCGCCCGCCGTGAGGCCGGTACGGCGGGCGACGCCGCGCCGCTCCTGCCCAAGGCCTTCGCCATCCTCGCCCTCGCCCGGAACGGAACGCCCGCACCGTGAAAAGCCCCCGCCGCAAGACCCTGATCGTCACCGCCGCCGTCTGCCTCGTCACGACCGCCGCCGCCGGGACCGTGAACTTCGTGGCACTGCGGAAGGCCGAGGAGCGGGTGGTCGACGCCGCGACGTGCCGGCTCGGACCGGCCGGAGCGGTCAGCGCCGACCTCGACGGCCCCCTCGCCGGACTGCGCGCCCTCACCGGCGACGTCGCGACCGTCCGCCTCCGCGCGGAGGGGGTGCGGCGCCAGGGCACCGACATGGACGTCGACGCCGTCCTGAAGGACGTCTCCCGCGACGGCGTCAAGGCCGGCACCGGCACGGCCACCGTCGGCTACCCGGCGCTGAACCGGCGCGCGGACGAGGCCGCGGACGGCGCGGCCTCCGGCCTGGTCCTGGGCACGGACGGCAAGGACCTCACCCTGACGGGGAACGCCGGGGACACCGGGCTGCCCGTCACCGTCCGGACCACCCTGTCCACCACGGCCGACAGCGTCACCGTCACGCCCGCCGCCCTCCGGATCTTCGGCCGCGACGTACCCGTGGACCGGCTGGCGTCCCTGCCGTTCGGCTCCGGCATCGCGGACAAGCTGAAGCCCCGCACGATCGGTCTCGGGGACCTCCCGGACGGGGTCGAGCTCACCGGCGCCCGCGCCACCGGCTCCGGACTCGTCCTCTCCTTCGCCCTGAACGGCGCACTGGACCGGACGGCGGGCACCGGGCACTGCGTCGGAACGACGGCCTGACCCTCAGCGGGACCGGGCACCGGTCCGGGTCACTTCTCGCACCAGCGCACGTTGGTGTAGTTGTGCACGTACCGGGCCGAGACCCAGCCGGACCGGCCGTGCAGCCGGTACCAGATGTCGTTGCCCTCCACCCATTTGGCCTCGGCCTGGCAGGACAGCCCGATCCGCTGCCACGGGTCGAGGGAGCCGACGATCCGGGCTCCGGTGGTCGGGCTGGAACGGACCTTCACCCCGGACGGGCTGACGACCAGCCCGTCCGCGTACGACGGGTCCGCCAGCGCGCTCCCGGCGAAGAGCACGGCCGAGACGGCGGCCACCGGTGCCACCAGGGCGATCTTCCTGAACGTGCGCATCCGCGCCTCCCCATCTCCATCACCACGACCGGAGCGCCGCGGAGAACGCGGCACCGGAATGGACCTTGCGCCGCGGCCGGCCGTCCGGCGGGTCCGGCACACCGCGCGTTCCCCCGGACGGCGCACGCCCGGACCCGGTGATATGACTGGAGGATGGCGAAGGACCCGCCGTCGTCCCCTGACGACCGGGCCCGGTCCGGCCGGGCGCGGCGCAAGCGGCTGCCCCGGTCGGAGCACGCGGCGACACCCCCGCAGGACGGCCGCCCGGACCCGGTGGCGGTCCTGGCCGCGCAGGGCGTCGGCCGGGTGCCGGAACTGCTGCCGCTGCGCTACGCGCGGATGGCAGCCGGGCCGTTCCCCTTCCTGCGCGGGGCCGCGGCCGTGATGGCCGCCGACCTGGGGGCCGCGCCGCACACGGGACTGCTGGTGCAGCTGTGCGGGGACGCGCACTTGCTGAACTTCGGCCTGTACGCCTCTCCCGAACGGACCCTGCTGTTCGATCTGAACGACTTCGACGAAACGCTGCCCGGCCCCTTCGAATGGGACGTCAAACGGCTCGCGGCGAGCGTGGCCGTGGCGGCCCGGGACAACGGGCACGACGACAAGGCCGCCCGGCGGGCCGCCGGAGCGGCCGCGGCGGCCTACCGGCGGAACATGCGCCGGCTGGCCGGTCTCGGTGAACTCGCCGTCTGGTACGAGCGCGTGGACAGCGCGGAGGTGCTGCCGCTGGTGCGGGGGCGGCACCGGGAGCGGGTGGCGATCGCGCTCGAACGGGCCCGGCGCCGGACCAGCCTCCAGGCGCTGGACAAACTGGCGGAGACGGTGGACGGCCGGCTCCGGATCCGCTGCGATCCGCCGCTGCTGGCGCCGGTCGACTCCTTCGACGAGGCCACGGTGGCGCAGGTGTTCACGGACTACCGGGCCTCGCTGCCGGAGGAGCGGCGGCTGCTGCTCGACCGTTTCCGCCGGGTCGACGTGGCCCGGAAGGTGGTGGGCGTCGGCAGCGTCGGGACCCGCTGCTTCGTGATGCTGCTGACGGGCCGGGACGCGGGAGACCCGCTCTTCCTCCAGATCAAGGAGGCCGTGCCGTCCGTGCTGGAGGCGCACGCCGGGCCGTCCGCTCACCGGCACGCCGGGCACCGCGTGGTGGCCGGGCAGCGGCTCCTCCAGGCGGCCGGCGACATCTTCCTCGGCTGGGCCACCGGTCCCGGCGGCCGGCACTTCTACTGGCGCCAGCTGCGCGACATGAAGGGCTCGGCCGAGATCGCCTCCATGGACCCGCTCCTGCTGGAGGGGTACGCGCGCCTGTGCGGGCGCACCCTGGCCCGCGCCCACGCCCGGACCGGCGACCGGTTCGCGATCGCCGGCTACCTGGGCGCAGGCGACACCTTCGACGAGGCCGTCGCCCGCTTCGCCCTGGACTACGCCGACCTGACGATCGCCGACCACGCCGCGCTGACCTCGGCCCTGACCGACACCGACACCCCGTCGCACACGGCCCAGCCGACGCACCACGGCCGTACCGGCGCCTGACCCCTCACTCCTGCCGCGGCTCGCCGTCCATCCGGGCCAGCACCTCGCGGGCAGCGGCGACCCCGGAGGGACCGGTGGGCGCGCCGGTCCGGCGGGGCAGGTCCAGGGCGAGCCGTACCGGATGACCGAGCGGCAGCGGGAGCAGCGCGAGCCGGACCCCGTGCAGGGCCTTGCGCCGGGCCCGGGGGTCTCCCGGGTCGGCGGCCAGGCTCCGCAGCCGGTCGCGCAGTTGCCCGTACTGGGCGTCGTCGAGCGCGGCCCGGATGCCGTCCAGGTGCTCGGCGACCAGGCGCAGCAGCTGTTCCTCGGGCTCCGCCGGTTCCCCCGCCGGCCGTGCCCGCGCCGCGGACGCGCCGCCGCGCGTCGACGCGGCGGGGCCGGGGTTGCCCTGGTGGGTGAAGGCGGCCCAGAGCGGGAGCCGGTCCAGACCGGGCCGGTCCATCTCGCGCAGCAGCTCGCCGCCGAGGGTGCCGGGGTCACGGCGGTCGGGGTCCAGCATCCACATCTGGGCGCCGCGCAGGGCGTCCACCGGGCTGCGGCCCTCGACGGCGACGTAGTGGTGGAACACGGCCATCATCAGGGCCGAGGCACCGTCCTGCGTGGTCCAGCGGGAACCGACCACGTCCCGGGCGCCGCCCGCGACGAAGGCCGTGGCCAGGGTCAGCGCCTCGTCGTGGTCGCGTGTGCTGAAGTCCGTCTCGCAGGCACTGAGCACCACCAACGGGCCGCTCTCCTCGGCCCGTTCGCCCGGCGGGGCGGTGCTCGCGCGTTCCAGCAGGCGGCTCACCGTCAGCATGCCGAGGTCCGGTGAGGCCCCCTCCCCGCCCCGTTCGGGCGGCAGGTCCTGCGTACCGTCGGGGAACGCCAGGTGCAGGGCGGAGACGGTGGGGCTGGTTCCGGCCGATCCGTGGCAGGCGAGGTGGAGGACGGACAGGGGCTCGTCGAGGAGGGCCATCAGTTCGTCGGGGGTACCGTCGGCCACGGGTTCGAGGTCCGGGTCGTAGTACTCGCCGAACAGGCGGGCGTCGGGGTAGAACGCGGTGTTGAGGGCGACGGCCTCCTGCTCGGCCAGGGTCAGGTCGATCCGCGGGTCCGCCAGCAGGACGGCCGCGGACGCCGGGGGCCGCCGGTCGCGGGCCACCGAGCGCAGGAAGTGGGCGCCGGACGCCGCGTAGCTGATCGCCATGAACTGACAGGCGTAGTCGGCGGGCGCCACGTCGGGCAGCCGGGCCGCGTGCCAGGGAACCACCCCGAGGTTGCCGCAGGGCACGAGGACGATCCGCGGGGTGCGGCTGTGGGGCCTGCGGTTCGCGTTCGCCGCGATGCGCTCCGTCATCCCGCTGAGTACGGGCCCCAGCGCGGCCGGGAAGGACCACTCGCACAGGGTCGACAGGGCGGCCTCCCAGGCCTGCTCGGCCTCCTGGTCGCCGGGCCGGGCGGCGCGCTCCGCGGCGGCGTCCATGTAGCGCACGAGCGGTCCGCTGCGGTGCTCCGTCAGCAGGGGCAGTCCGATGACGCAGGTTCCGCAGTCCGGCCCGACCATCAGGGCGAGGCCGGGCGAGATCCCGGTACCGGTCATGAGGTAGACGAGGGCGTCCGCGTCGCTCGCCGTGACCCCGGCCGTCAGTTCGCTCACCGTCGGGGTCGGGATCAGCCCCTGGTCCCGGTAGCCGAGCACCTCCAGCGCCTGCCGGCGCAGGCTGCTCGGGAGCTCGCCCGGCAGACCGTCGGGGACGCCCGCCCGTACGGGCTCCCGCCACGCGGCGGCCAGATCGGGCCGCCCGCGCCCCTCCAGCAGCTCCGGCACCCCCGCGGAGGCGGCGGCCGCGTGCAGGACCGTGGCCCGGCCCAGTTCCAGCGCCGTCACCGCCTGGGGCAACTGCCCCTGGGAGGCCGCCCACTTGGCCGTCTCCACGCCGCGCCGGGCGCCCGACCGGGCGGTGAGCAGCCCGTGTTCGGGGCCGAGCTGGAGCACGACGTCCGCGGCGAGCGCCCGCAGGGCCTCGATGCCGGTCTCCGTGGCGGCGGCCGCGTCCTCGGCGCGCCGCGTGCCGTGCCAGCGCTTCTGGTGGAGCCGCGTCAGCTCCCACAGGGAGTCGGCGGCGAGCGAGGCGGCCCGGCCCTCCTTGAGCGCGGTCCGGACCCGGGTGTAGGCGTCGATCGCCCCGTCGAGGTCGACGGGGTCACTGGTGAGTTCGTGGCGGAGGGCGAGGTCCGAGGCGTGGCTGCTCCATTCGGCGGGTCCCGCGTCCGGGCCGGGGTCGGAGAGCTCCCGGATCGACGCGGGATCGCCGGTGACCTTGGCCCGCACGGTCCGCTCCGCCCGGGCCAGGTGGGCGGCGAGCTGCCGCATGGGAGGGGGGAGAAGCTCGGGCTCCGCCGCGAGCGCGCCGATGTCGTCGAGGCCGGCCAGCGCCTGTGCGTCGTCTCCGGTCAGGAGCCCCCGCAGCATGCGGGCCTGTCCGAGGACGACCCGGGCCGCCGGGAGGTTCGTGTCGCCCGGCGCGAGGCCCGCCTCGATGCCGGTCAGCTCCTCGATGGCCGCGTCGAGCAGGGGCACGTCCTGCGGCCCCTGCACGTCCTGGACCGCGGCGGTCTGCTGGGCGATCCGCAGCGCCACCAGGCCGGGCGCCGCCCAGGGCGGCAGGTTTCCGTCGAGGCCGCGCAGTACCTCCGGGATGAGACCCCGGGCGCGCTCGCGGTCCTGCTCGTTACCGCCGACGGCCTGGCCCAGCTGGAGGACGCCGCCCATGGCGCCGGCCAGCATCTGCGTCAGGGGGTCTCCGGGGGGCATCCGCTCGTAGGCGGCGCGCAGGAGCCCGAGCGCCTCGTCCATGGCGTGCGGGTCGCGGCTGCGCATGGCGTCCGTCATGGAGGCGAGCGTCGGCATGAGGGCGCGCAGCGCGATGTCCGACGGGCCCTCGATGCCCGGGCCCGCCGCGGCCGCGACCGGGCCGGCGGCCGGCTCCCGCCCCGCGGGCACTCCGGCGGGCGCATCGGCGGGCACTTCGGCGGGGGGTACGACGGACGCTCCGGCCGGGGCCGGGCGCCCGTCGGCGGGCGGCGCGTCGCCCTGTAGCAGGGTCATCATGTCGACCAGCTCCCGCATCTGGCCCGCCATGGGATGGCCGTCCGGCACCATCCGCATGAGTTCCTCCGGGTCGTCCGGCAACCCCTCGCGTTCGACGCGCCCGAAGAGCTCGGCCACCCGCAGGATCTCCGGGTCGAGCGACACCAGGGCCTCCGGTGCGTCCACGAGCCCCCGGAGCGCCGTCATCCAGGTGTCGACCCCTCCGGGGTTCTCCAGCGCCCACCTGCTGATCTCCGCGAGGCTCGGCGCCTTGCCCGCCATCACCGGACCGAGGTCGGCGACGGGGAAGGCAAGCATCGCGAGCATCATCGCGGTCATCTGCTCCTCCTGCGGAGCGAGCGTCACGCCCGGCTGCGGCTCGCGCGCCGCCCGCAGCAGCCGTTCCGCCCGCTCCTTGTCCCCGGTCCGGGCACCGGCCGCGTACCGCAGGGCGAGCAGGGAACCGAGCAGGACGGTGATGCGGTTGCGCAGGGCCGGATCGTGGTCCAGCAGGGTCACGAGCCGGTCCAGCTCGTCGATCGACGCGTCGTAGTCGGACGCCGGCCGGCGGGAGCCGCCCTCCGCCGGCAACAGGAGCGCGGCCCGCCGTCCCGCGTCCCCCGCCCAGACGCGCAGTGCCTCGACGCCCCCGCCGTCACCCTCGTTCATCCGTCCCCCTCCGCCGCTGTTCCCACCCGGGCGTTCATGATGGGTCCCCGCCCGGCCCGGTGTCGCCCCCTTCCCGGGAGCGACCTGACTTCACCCCGGACACGACCGGATCCGGACCCCCGGCCGGTCGCCGGCCGGTCGGACACGGGGCGTTCTCCGGACGGGGCCTTCACCCGTGGCGGGATCCGGTGCTTCGCTGACGGTGTGACGGTACGGGGACGGAGGCCGCGTGGACGCCGGAAGTACGACCGCCCTCGCGGTCGCGGTGGTGGGGGTCGTCGGAACCCTGCTGTCGGCGCTGCTGACCCAGCGTGCGGCGGAGCTCAGCCGGATGCGCCAGGAGGAACGCGCCGAGGAACTGCGCGAGCGGCGCGGCGAGGCCGGGTTGCGGCGCGCGTGCTGCGTGGCCCTCAACACGGCGTCCCGGCAGTACGTGGCCGCGCTGACCGACCAGTTGCACGCGCTGGGCCACGAGGAGGAGCTGCGGGCGGTGCGGCAGCGGCTCATCGAGGCCCGCGACCTCCACCGCGACGTGTACGCGGAGGCCCAGATGCGGCTCCCGGAACGGGTCCTGGGCATCGCGGGCGAGGTCGCGCACGCGCTCGGCGGCGTGTACGGAAGTCTGAGACGGCTGGACGACGGGGTGCCACGGCCGGGTGATTCGGTCGCGGCGGCGCAGGCGGACATCGACGCCCTGTGGGACCTGTTGCGGGAGATGCGGCGCGGGATGCGGGCCGAACCGGGCGTTTCCGGGCCCGGTTCCGGCCGTCGGCACGACGGATCCGGTGACCCGGGTGCCGCGACGCCCGGGGCATGGTCATGATGGGGCGTCAACGGACGTCGGACGCAAGAGGGTTGGCGCCCGGACGCGGAGAGGGGACCGCATGAACGCGAGAGAACCGGAGGACCAGCTGATCGGCCTCATCGCCGAGCACTGGGAGAGCGTGAACGCGGCCCTCACCGACGAGCAGAAGGCGACGCTGCTCGCCCGGCTGCGGGCGCTCGGCGACACGGCGCACGGCGACGAGAAGGCCGTCCGCAAGGCGCGCCAGGGGGTACGGCTCGCCCTGCTGCCGCTGCCGTTCGGGCATCCGGCGCGCGCCGCCCTGGAGTCCTCGCGCCTGGCGGTATCCGGCGCGTCGGCGGTGGAGACCGTGACGCTCGTACGGGAGCTGCTGGCCGGGCTCGCGACACCACGGCCCGGCCCCGCCCCCGACTACACGCCCCCCGGCGACACGGCCCCCGACACCGCCGCGATCGTCGACGCCGTCCACCGCAGGCTGCTCCGGGCCCCTTCGCTGGCGCCGGAGGAGGTACGGGCCAGGTTCGGCGGCGCCGCGCCGCCCCCCGAGGTGATCCGGCTCCGCGATCCCGAACGCGGGGACCGCTATCCGGAGTTCCAGTTCACGGCCGGCGACGCGAGCGCGCACGAGGTCGTCCTGGAGGTGAACCGGCTGCTGCTGGCCGACGTCGACCCGTGGGGCGCCGCCGACTGGTGGCTGAGCGGCAACGTCTGGCTGGGCGGCACACCCGCCTCGCTCCTCGGGGAACTGCCCGACGAACGGCTCGTGGGTGCGGCCGCGGCACTGGTGGAGGGGTACTGATGACGCGCGTCCTGCCTCCGTCCGCGTACGAACTGCGGCCCCACCAGCACGTCCTGCCGGCCGGCACGCCGCTGTGGCGGGTCCACTCCTCCACCCGGCCGGCCGAGGAGTTCAACCCCCTGCCCGCCGACCTCAACTTCGGCGGCAGCCGCTTCGACGGCACGATGCTGGACCCGTACCCCTACCTCTACGCGGGGGACGGCCCGACCACGGCCCTCGCCGAAACCCTGCTCCGCTCGATGCCCTTCGACCCGGAGCGGGGGCTGCGCCTCGTGCCCTACCGCGCGGTCCGGGGCAAGTCGCTCAGCGTGATGCGGACCCGGTGCGAGGTGAGCCTGGTCTCGCTGATCAAGGAGGACGACCTGGCCGCCGTCTGCCAGGACTCGACCCTGCTGGAGGACGAGCAGAACTATCCGAAGGCGCGGCGCTGGGCCAGCGAGATCCGGGTCCAGGCGCCCGGCTCCATGGGGCTGATCTGGCAGTCCCGGCGCAACCGGCCCCGGCACGCACTGGTGCTCTTCGGAGACCGCTTCGACGGCCAGGGCGGGAAGCCGCTCGAAACGCTGCCGGCCGAGGGGATCGCGGACCTCGGTTCACGGGCGGGGGTCGAGGCGGTCAACGCCCTGCTGGCTCCGCTGCGTTCGGCGATCTCGTTCGGGGGGACGGACTGAGGACCGCACCCCCGCGCGCCCCGGCCGGTCCGATCCTTGTCGCCGTGTGACACGCGGTGTCATGGTGTCCCCATGACCCCGTTACCCGTGGAACACGCAGCGGTCCTCGCCGAGTTGAAGGAGGTGCGGCGGGCGGGTCTCGTCCGCCTGCGCGGGCGCGCGCTGCCCGCGCTGGAGTCCGCGGCGGCCTCGGTCCCCGCCAGGACCGCGGACGGAGCCGTCGAGGCGCTCCTGCGCCTGGCCGTGGCGCGGCTCGACGCGGGCACCCTGCGCACGGCCGCCGAGTACACCCTGGGCCTGGCCCAGGGCACCAGGGACTGGCCCGCGCCCTCGCGCCGGGCCCGCGCCTGCGCGGTGTACGGGGTCAGCGTCGAGCGGTTCCGCAAGGACCACGAGGTGATGGTGCTCGGGCAGATCGCCGAGCGCATCGTCCAGCTGGCGACGGAGGAGCCGGTCCCCGACACCCCGGAGGCCCGGGACCGGGACGCGGGCACCCACCGGACCGTCGAGGTACGGGCGGGCGCGGGAACCGCCCTGCTCACCGTGCACGTGCACCCCGTCGACCTGCTGCGTGACGTGGACGTGGTCGTCTCCCCGACCAACACCTACTTCGCCCTGCCCGAGCCGTACAAGTCCTCGGTCTCCGCCTCGCTGCGCCGGGCGGCCGCCGTGCGCGGGGTCACCGGGGACGTGCGGGCCGATCCCGTCCAGGAAGAACTGCGCACCTGGGCGGCCCGGCACGGCACCGCGGGACGTCCGGTACTGCCCGGAACGGTGGCCGCGACCGGCGCCGGAGCCCTGGCCGGCCAGGGGATCCGGCGGATCTACCACGCGGCGCTGGCCGTGCCCCGCGCCGGGACCAACGACTACGACGTGCTGCCCGCCGACGTCACCCGCGCCTCGGCCCGCGCCCTGACGCTGCTGGCCGAGGAACACGACCGCCACACGCCGCCCCTGCGCTCGGTGTGCTTCCCCCTGCTCGGATCGGGGAGGGGCGGACTGCCGCCCGGCGTGAGCCTGACGGCGGTGTGGGCGGCCGTGGAGGCCGAGCTGGCGCGCGGCGCCCGGTGGGACGTCCACTTCGTCGTGCGCGACGCGGAGGCCGCGGCGCTCGTGGAGCGGATCCCCGCCGGGAACCGCCCCGCCCGCGACCCGTCCCCGACCCGGCACTCCGGTTGAATCGGATCACGAGCCGCCCGGACGGGGCGACGGGGGGCCTGCCCCTCCGGGCGGCTCACGGGGGAAGCGGGGGCGCGTAGCGGCCGGCGGCCTCCACCGGCCCGGGCCCGGCGGTCGCCGAAGCCGGGCCGGACCGGATCGGATCAGGCAGCGGCGCGTCTCCCGCACTCCCGCGCCCGCGGTCAGGGCGCCGGAACCCGCAGCCGTACCGACTTCCCCGACTCCCCCGCGACGACGGAGAGTTCGCCGCCGGATTCGGCGGCCAGCAGCTGGACGATCAGCAGTCCGCGGCCGTACTCGGATTCCAGGTCGGCCTCCGCCCGCGGAAGGGGCAGCCGGGGCAGGCCCGCGCCCTGGTCGGCGACCTCCAGACGGATCCAGCCCCCGCCCCGGGTCACACCCACCCGCATCCGTCCGGCGGCCGCGTGCCGCACGACGTTGCCGACGAGCTCGCTGACGGCCAGCAGCAGCACATCGGCCAGCTCCCCCGGCACCCGCCAGTCGTCGAGGGCGTCCCGGACCCGGGCCCGGACCTGCGGGACGGTCGCCGCGACGGGGTCGGTGACCCAGTGGACGAAACGGCCGGCCGAGGAGGGGTGCCGGGGCGCGGGCGCGGCGGGACGCGGGGGCTCCGCGAGGGACGTGGACCTGCCGAGGGGGGTGAGCATGGCGTGCTCCCGGAGGGGGAAGGCGGCGCACCCACTGCGGCGGCTCGTGTAACCGACGGGGAAGTCGGACTGCCCATGGGCTTGTGGTCAGCGGAAATGCGTCGCTACTGTTGTGATTACACGTGTAACACGTTATGCCTCCCCCGGCGATCCGCGCAAGCATTTCGGACAAACGTCACGAAGCCTGCGCCGCGCCGGGACCAGGCCGGCCACCACGGCCGCGCCGCGCCGCATCGGAAGGGCCTCAATGACGCAATCTCCCGCCGCCGGGTTCGACATCGCCGACATGACCTGGCCGCCCCCGCCCTACCAGCCCCCCGTACCGCCCGTGACGGGCGCCGACGGCGTGCGGTTCTTCGACGGGGTCACGTACGCCACCACGCCGGGCTTCCGCCCCCGCCTGCTCGACGTCCGGGTGCCCGCGGGCGAGGGCCCCTTCCCCGCGGTGGTCTGGATCCACGGCGGCGGCTGGCTGGAGGGCGACCGCCGCTACCCGCCGCCGACCGTGCCCGCCGCACTCCTGCACGGGGCGGTCCTGGGCGCCGGACTCGCGCTCGTCTCCATCGACTACCGGCACAGCCTCGAAGCCCCGTTCCCCGCCCAGCTGCACGACGTGAAGGCGGCGATCCGCTACGTCCGCGCCCACGCCGGGACACTGGGCATCGACCCGGACCGGATCGGCGTCTGGGGTGAGTCGGCCGGCGGTCACCTCGCCGCCCTGGCCGGGCTCGTCGGCCCGGGCAGCCCCGACGGCGCCGCCCTGGAGGGCGCGCACGGGGTCGGCTCCGGGGCCACCGGGGTGTCCGCCGTCGTCGACTGGTACGGGGTCTCCGACCTGCCCGCCCTCGCCGACCACCCGATGCCGGCGATGCTGGGCGGAGCGGACTTCCCGGACCCGTACGAGGCCCTGCTGGGCGGCACCGAGGCCGAGCGCCCGGCGCTCGCCCGCGCCGCGAGCCCGGTGACGTACGCCGAGGGCTCGAATCCCCCGCCGTTCCTGCTGGTCCACGGCACCCGGGACGGGCTGGTCCCCTACAGCCAGAGCGAATCCCTCGCGCGTGCGCTCTCGGACGCCGGGGGCGAGGTCACGCTGCGGCCGGTGGAGGGCGCGGACCACATCTTCCTCGGCTCGCCGGACATCGAGGCGATCGTCGCCGAGAGCGCCGCCTTCCTGGCCGGCCACCTCGGCGCGGGCGCCTGACCCCCCGCCTTCCGGTTGTGGGGCGTGGCGCGGCCGCGCCCCACCACGCCCGGCGGAACCGCGCCCCGGCACCGCCACCCGCACCCGTTCGCACCCGTAGACGGCCGCGGGCACGCCCGCGGCCGTGAGAGGCAGTCATGTCCACGCACCCCGCAACCACCCCTTCCGGCAGACCCGGCGCCTCCGGGGCGACCCGCGGCCGCGGCGCGCTCGCGCCGGGTCTCCTGTTCCTCGGAGGCGCCGCCCTCCTGGCCCTCGCCGTCCGCCCGGACGTCGTGAACCCGCCCTTCCAGGGCTTGGACGAACGCTGGCTGCGCTGGATGGGCGGCCCGCACGAGGGGCCGTACGCCGCCGTCGCGGCCGCCCTGAACTGGTTCGGCGGGCCTCCCGGCGCCGTCGTCCCGCTCGGCCTGCTCCTCCTGCTGCTCGTGCGCCGGCGCTGGGTGTCCGCCGGGTTCTTCCTCGGCACCTACCTCGGCGCCAACACGCTCGTCGTCCAGGGGCTCAAGCACCTGGTGGACCGGCCGCGGCCGGCGAACCCGATGGTCCGCGTCGACCACGGATCCTTCCCGTCCGGCCACGCCGCCTCGGCGGCGCTGCTGGTGGTACTGGTCGGAGTACTGCTGGTGCCGGCCGCCCGGCGGCGGGGGTGGTGGGTGGCCGGAGCGGTCTTCACGCTGGCCATGATGTGGAGCCGCACCTGGCTGCACGCGCACTGGCTGAGCGACACCGTGGCCGGTGCGGCCGCCGGCGCGGGCGCCGGACTGCTGGCGTGGTGGCTGTGCGGACCCGCGCTCCACCGGGAGCGCGTACGGGTCCACGACCGCCGGGGGGCGGCCGTGGGCACCCCCGAGCCCGCCCCGCAGCACTGACGGGACGGGCGGGACCCGGCGGGGGTCCCGCCCGTCCTCCGGGGATCGCGCCCGTCCGTCAGGAGCTCTCGCGGTGGACGAGTACGGACTCGACGGACGGCAGCGGCTGCGCCGCCCCCGTGGTGATCAGTTCGTGCAGGGAGTCCGCGATCCGCGCGGGCGACGGCAGCTCCAGGCGGACCGTCGTGAGCGCGGGCTGCTGGAACGCGGAGAGGACCAGGTCGTCGGAGCCGACGACGGCCACCTGCTCCGGTACGGCGATGCCCTCGGCCCGGAAGGCGTGCAGCAGCAGGGCGGCGTACTCGTCGTTGTAGGCGAACACGGCGTCGAGGCCGAGGTCCGGCCACCGCCGGGCGAGGGCGGTCGCGGATTCGCGCGTGTAGGACAGTTCGAGCGGGGTGACGGTGGCCATGTTCCGGGCGGCGACCGATTCGGCGCCCGCCAGGCGCGGCCGCGCCAGCGTCGCGAGCCCGCGCTCCTGCGGCATGACCACGCCGATCCTGGTGCGGCCGCCCGCGATGAGGTGCCCGGCCGCGGTGGCGCCGATGTCGGCGTGGTCGAAGCCGACGGTGTGCACGCCCTCGACGGGACGCGCGGCGAAGGCCAGCAGCCCGCGCACTCCGGCGCGGCGCAGCAGGTCGGCCGCCTGCGGGGTGAACCGGTCGCCGTCCAGGGCGACGACGGCGGCCGGGCGCAGCTCGGCCCAGGCCCGGGCGGCGTCGACGGGGTCGGCGAAGCGGCCCGCGTGGAGCACGGACGTGTAGCCGTGCCGGTGGAGTTCGCCGTGGAGGTCGTCGACCCAGTCGCTGACGAGGCGGCCTATCGCCGAGACCGAGGAGGGCATCAGGACGAGGTTGCTCCGGCCGGCCCGCAGGGACCGGGCCGCGGCGTGCGGTACGTAGCCGAGGCGGCGGGCCGCGTCGAGCACGCGCGCACGGGTGGCGGCGCTGACACGGTGGCCCTGGGTGTCGTTGAGCACGAAGGAGACGGTGGCGCGCGAGACTCCGGCCAGGCGCGCGACGTCCGCACTGGTGGTGGTCGCGGGGACGTGAGTGTCTTCGGCCATGGCGTCCCTCGATGTTCCTTCTGGTCGGTTCGCACCTGCCCTTCCGAGGTTACACGAGTTAGATCACGGCGCCGGAGGGCCCCTCGGGCGCGGGCCCGGGCCCGTACAGGACCCTGGAGGCGCCGGCGAGGTCACCGAGGGCCGTCACGACCGAGTCGAAGCGCATCGTGGTGCGCTCCCCCCGCTCGTACGGGTCCCACCGCGGCAGTCCGGCGTGGTTCGGGTCGCCCGTGCGGACGAAGGCGATCCAGGCCCGGTGCATGGCGGTGGCGAGTCCGTCGCGGACGGCGGGGGCCAGTCCGGCCAGGAAGGGGGCGTGTGCCCACTGGTCGAAGTTGGCGAAGACGAAGGGGAGTTCCAGGCAGTGGGCGGCGCCGAGCCGGCCGTCGTGGGCGGGCGTGGGCAGGTCGAACTGGTAGGCCCACACCGGGTGGCCGGCCTCGGCCCTCGCTTCGGCCAGCCGCAGGGCGGGAACGCGGAAGAGCTCGTCCGTGACGAGGTCCATGAGGACGTCGGCCGGGCGGGCACCGGGCCGGGCGCGCTCGTACGCGGCGTACACCTCGGGGGTGCGGGCGGCGCCGAACGTCTCCGCGATCCGCTCGGTCACCCGCTCGCGGGTCGCGGTGGCGTAGCCGTCGTCGAGGGCGAAGCCGAAGTTGGCCTCCTCGCGGGTCCAACCGATCATGACGTCGATGCCGGTCGCCGCGCCGTGCGTCAGGGTCCCGGCCGGATGGCGGCTCAGGGTGACTCCGTCGATCACGGGGAGGAACGGGGTCGGCCAGTACCCCCACCGCGTCGTCCGGGCGAAGAGTCCGAGGCCCGCGCCGATCAGCTCCGGCCAGTCCAGCGCGCGGAGTTCGGCCACGGTCTTGGCTCCGGCGAGCTCCAGGTAGGCGGTGACGCGCTCCTGGTAGGTGTCGGGCGTGGGGAAGTCCAGCCCGAGGGGCGGGCTCTGCAGGATCACCCGCTTGATCAGGCCCCGGGTCTCGGGGTGGCCGGCGAGGGCGGCGGTGGACACCGCGCCGCCCGACTGGCCCGCGACCGTGACGAGGTCGGGGTCGCCGCCGAAGGAGGCGATGTTCTCCCGCACCCAGTGCAGGGCGCGGAGCTGGTCGGTGAGCCAGGGGTTGCCGGCCCGGCCCACCGCCGGGGCGCCGTCGGCGGGCGCGGCGCCCCCGCCTTCCTCTTCACCGTCGCCTTCGCCCCCGCCCTCGCCCTCGTCCGCGAAGGAGAGGTAACCGAGCGGCCCGATCCGGTAGTTGACGCTCACGACGACGAGGTCCCCGTCCCGGGCGAAGGTGGCCCCGGAGTACCCGGGCAGCGACCCGGAACCAGAGACGAAGCCGCCGCCGTGGATCCAGACGAGCACCGGCCGGCGGGCGCCGTCGGCGGCGGGCGTCCAGACGTTGAGGGTCAGGCAGTCCTCGTCGAAGGGCGGCGAGCCGTGGCCGCCGAGCACCGGGTCCCCGCCCTCCCGGTACGGCTGCGGCGCGCTGGGGCCGTCGGCGGTGGCGTCCCGCGTCCCCGCCCAGCCGGGGTGCGGCCGCGCGGGCCTCCAGCGCAGGTCACCGACGGGCGGTGCGGCATAGGGGACGGCCCGGAAGACGATGAGCCCGTCTTCGGTCGCGCCGCGGAGGCGCCCCGCGGGGAGGTCCACCACCACGTGGTCCCTGCCTGGGGAGTGAGCCATGAGCCGATCCTTCCTGCCCGCGCGCCCGGATGCGCGCCGACACCACCGAGACTATGTCGTATCTTTTGCGAACGTCAATGATTCGCTACATGCCGGGCCGCGAGCCCTCCGGCCGTCCGGTCACAGCCAGAGGCTGTCCGAGGCCATGCGCTCCGCCTCCGTCTCCAGCATCGGCGCGAAGGCGCGCCACAGCACCAGACAGGCCCCCGCGCCGAGCAGCACCCCGGCGAACGTGTCGCTGAGCCACTGGGCGTGCAGCCAGGTCCGGCTCCCCATCATCGAGAGCACGTACGCCCCCGCGACCGGCCACCACCAGCGCCGCGCGCGGCCTGGGAACACCACCACGGCCACGACGAACACCAAGGTCACGGCGCTGAACACCTGGCCGGAGGGGTACGAGCCGTCGTTGACCAGGACCCACGGGTGCGGCGGGCGCGGCCGGTCGGCCAGCTGCTTGAGCGGCAGCACCACGAGCACGTTGGCGACGACGGAGACGCAGAAGACGAACAGCCCCGACCGCCAGCGCCCGTAGACGCAGAGGCAGCCGATCAGGGCCAGGGGGAGCACCAGCCCGAGGGGGCCGCCGAGCCGGTCGAGGACGAGGAGCAACCCCTCGGCCGACCCTTCGCCCGAGGCCGCACCGACGGAGGCGGCCCAGCGGTCGTCCATCCCCTGGAAGAAGGGGCGCGGGTCGACGCGCAGCCACAGCGCGGTAGCCACCGACGCGAGCAGCAGGGCCACCCCGCTGACGAGCGCGTGCCGGGGCGGGGGCGCCGGCAACCGGTGCCGGGGTGGCCGCGCCGGGTGGGGCGGGGGCATGACGGGGTGCGACGGCGAGTGCTGCATGGCGGGCCTTTCACGGTCAGCTGCCCGGGCGGTAGGGAACGCGGGGCAGTCGCGGGAGCGGCGAGGCAGGAGCGGGGGCGGGGGCGGGGCGCGAGGGGGGTGACGCACGGCCACCGCGGAGACGCGTGCGCGGGGCAGCGGTCCCGACGGAGCGGGCACGCAGGGGGAGACAGCCGGGAGCACGCCACTGGGGGAGGACGGGCGCGAACGTGACCGCCATGACCGCCACGGCGGCCACGGACGGGACGGCCAAGGACGGGGACGGACGGACGCCACGGACGCCACGGACCGATCGCTGCGCGGCACGGAGTATGGCCGATGCGCCACCGCCGCCACAAGGGCAAGAGGGTTTCCGGCCCGTCCGGCGCGCCAGGCGGCCTGGACCGACCGGTTACACGTCATGGCATCCGGTACGGCATGACGGGTCTCCGCCCGGTCACGATCTGCACAACGTCGGTCCACAGGGCCTGGCGGAGCCTCCAAATGGGTGCTACACAGTGTCCAGCGCCGTTGGTGACACGTGTAACAACATCATGTGAACGGGTTCATCGGCCCGCGGCTCCCGGCAACACCCCTGCCCCGCCGCCCCGCTGCCGCCCCGCGGCGCCCCTCCCCCACGCTCGACCGCTGCTCGTCACCTCCCCGCACCGTCCCCCGAGGAGTCGTCATGGCCACGAACGAAGTCGCCGGCCCGCTCGCCCCCGCAGCCGCGGAACCACCTCGCCAGCGCGCGCTGCTGCCCCTGCTGCTGGTCGCCAACTCCGCGATGATGGCGGTCTACATGGGAGTGGGTTCCGTACTCCTGCCCACCCAGATCGCCGCGATCGCCCCCGACGACAAGGTCGCCGTCCTGGGCCTGATCGGCGGGATCAGCGCCATCTTCGCGACCGCCTTCAACCCGATCGCGGGCGCGCTCTCCGACCGCAGCGGGCGCCGCGGTCCGTGGGTGCTGGGCGGCGCCCTCGGCTCCCTCGCAGGCCTCGCCTTCCTGGGGAGCGTGACGACGGCCCTGCTCGTGGGCATCGGCTGGTGCCTGGTCCAGGCCACCATGAACGTCTACCAGGCCGCCGTCACCGCCATCGTGCCCGACCGGGTCCCCGCGGTCCGCCGCGGCACCGCGTCCGCGCTGGTGGGTCTCGGGCTGCCGATCGGCGGCACGGTCGGCGTCCTCGTCGCGTCCGGGACCGCCGAGCACCTGCGCACCGGATACCTCGTCTTCGGCGCGATCGTCGCCCTGGCCGCCGTGCTGCTCACGACGTTCTGCCGGGACGTCCCGCGCACCGGGCCGCAGGACCCCGCGCCGGCCGCGCCGAAGGGGGCCCAGTGGGCCGCCTTCCTCTCCGCCCTCGCCCACCACGACTTCCGGTGGGCCTTCATCGGCCGGGCCCTGATGGTCCTCGGGTACTTCTCCGTCGTCGGCTACCAGCTGTACATCCTCGACGACCACATCGCGCTGCCCGCCGGGCTGACGCCGCCCGCCGCGATGGCCGTCCTCACCCCGGTGTCGATGGTCGCGATGGCCGTGTCCACCGTCGTCGGCGGTCTGCTGTCCGACCGGTGGAACCGCCGCAAGGTGTTCGTCGGGGTGTCCGCGGCGCTGGCCGGCGTCGTGATGGCGGTCCCGGTCGTCAGCCCGACGTGGACGGGCATGCTCGTCTTCAGCGCCCTCAACGGGCTCGCGTTCGGCTGCTTCATGGCCGTCGACACCGCCCTCGTGACCCTGGTCCTGCCGCGCGCCGAGGACGCCGCCCGCGACATGGGCGTCCTCAACATCGCGAACGCGGGGCCGCAGATCATCGCCCCCTTCGTCGCCTCGGCCGTGGTCACGGCCCTGGGCGGCTACACCCCGCTGTTCCTCGTCGGCGGGGCCCTGTCCCTGATCGGCGCCCTGGCGATCCTCCCGATCCGCAGCGTGCGCTGACCTCCCCCGGCCCGGTCACGTGACCGGGCCGGTCCGCGCTCCGGCGGGCGGGCGCCGAGGGTCGCCCGCCCGCCGGTCACCGCCCGGCTCCACCCCACCCTCGCCGTTCCCTCCCGCATCTCCAATCCCTTCTCCTGAGGAGCACTCCGTGAGACGCAAGCGAGTTCTGCCGCTGGCCGCCCTGGTGCTGTGCGCGCCCGCCCTGGCGGGCACGGCTCCCGCCAACGCCTCACCGCAGGCCGCGCCCGCCGGGCCGCTGCGGATCCTGCTGACGAACGACGACGGCTACAACGCCCCGGGCATCCGCAAGGCGTACGAGCGCCTGACCGCGGCCGGACACGACGTCACGATCGTCGCCCCGCTGACCAACCAGAGCGGCGCCGGCACCAAGATGGCGAACGCACCCACCGTCACGGTGAAGCACCCGGAGCCGAAGGTGTGGGCCGTGGACGGCTCCCCCGGCGACTCGGTGGCCTTCGGGCTGGCGGAGGTCTTCGCGGACCGCGCCCCGGACCTGGTGGTCTCCGGTACGAACTTCGGTCCGAACGTCGCCGGGCTCGCCACGCACTCCGGCACCGTCGGCGGCGCCGTCACCGCGCTGGAGTCCGGGGTTCCGGCCATCGCGCTGAGCACCGGCGGCCTGTCCGTGCCCGACCCGGTCACGACCGTCAACGCGATGGGTCCCACGATGGACTTCGCCGTGAAGCTGATCGACCGGCTGCGCGCCCGCGCGCGGTCCGGTCCGCTGCTGCCCGAGGGCGTGGGCCTGAACGTCAACCATCCCGTCGTCGGAGCGGAGGGCAAGGGCACGGCCGCCGGGGTAGCCACCACCTTCCAGGACCCGCAGACCGTGCTGGAGCCGGACTACACCGATGCCGGCGACGGCACGTGGAAGGTGTCGGTCAAGGTGGCCCTGCGGCCCGCCGCCAAGGGCGGTGACCTGGAGGCCCTGAGCGCGGGCAAGATCGCCGTGAGTCCCGTGAACCCCGACTGGAACACCGGACCGGCCGACCGGGCCGTGGCCTCCGTCCTGCTCGCCGGGCTCCGCCCGTAACCCACCCGCCGGGGGGGGGGGGGGGGGGCCCCCCCCCCCCCCGGCCCCCCCCCGGGGGGGGAGAAGTGCCCACCGAAGTACAAAGAAAAGCCCACCGCA
>NZ_JBEXPG010000088.1:0-25127 GCF_040611935.1 Streptomyces sp. NPDC006512
CCCAGCGCGACCGCGCCGTCGGCGTTCCGCTTGAACCAGATGTTCGGGAAACCGAGGAACCGGTGCCAGGCCACACCCATGTTGGTGTTCAGCGAAATCGTGATCATCCAGATGAACGAGGCCGAGATCTTCACCATGGCGAAGAAGTAGACGAGGTTCTCCAGGGTGCCCGTGCTCAGCCCGTCGAGGGCGAGCACCAACGGGTACGAGGCGAAGTACGCGGCCTCGTAGCCCTCGACGTGGTGCAGCGCGCCCTCCAGGCCGCGCAGGACCATGATGCAGATGCCGATGGTGAGGATGACGCCCTCGACGAAGTACGCCTGCCAGGCCTTCGAGCCCGCGAAGCGCGACTTGCGGCCGGCGCGGGAGGGCAGGTTCGCCAGGCGGACGCCGATCAGGGTGAGGATGCCCACGGTCATCATCGTGCCGAACACCTCGACCACCAGCTCCCACGGCAGGAAGGTGCCGATGAAGGGGAGCAGCCAGTCGGCCTGGAAGAGCTGGCCGAAGGCGTTGGCGATGGTGAGGAGCAGACTGAAGAAGCCGATGGCGACGAACCAGTGGGCGACGCCGACGACGCCCCAGCTGTTCATTCGGGTGTGGCCCAGGAACTCCCTGACCACGGTGACCGTCCGGATGACGGGATCGTTGGTCCGCGCTCTGACGGGGACCGGCTGGCCCAGCATCACGAAGCGTAATATCTGCGCGATGGCTCGGCCGAACAGTGCGACGCCGACCGTGGCGAGCACCAGCGACACAATGATCGCGGTGAGTTGCATGAGGGGCTCCTCGGGCCTGCGAGAGCGGAGGTGTCGAGAACTACTCGGCGGTAACTTTGCTGTTCCCGACAGAGATTACCCAGGAACGAAGCCTTCATGAAGTCGCACCGTCGGTGATCTACGTCGCTGTGGCGCGCCCGGTCCGGACGCCGGCGGCGGCGCGCCGCACTTCACGGCCCGGACGGGCGGGCTCCGACGAGGGCGCCGTGGACGAGCAGCTGCACGAGGTCGGGCAGCGGGGGATCGCCCGCCTGGTGGCCGGGGTTGCGTGACCGCGCGAACAGCAGGTCGAAGAAGGTCCGGGCTATCTGTGGCGCGGGCAGCCGCAGGGACTCCTCCTCCGGAGCCAGCAGGGCCGCGAGGGCGGACACGACGGAGTCGACGGCCTCCCGGACCTCCCGCAACCCCCCGGTCGGGGCGGCCGGTTCGTGCCGCGCCCGGGCGTGACCCGCCGTCTCCAGGTACGCGACCACGGTGCCCATGCGCGTCAGGTACGCCTCCAGTACGTCGGCGGACGCGAGGAGGCGCGCCGTCACCGGGGCGTCCAGGGGGATGCCGGCGAGCGCGCGCAGGGCGTCGTCCGGGCGCGCGGCCTCGGCCGCGCAGGCGTCGAGTAACTCGCCCTTGTCGGTGAACACGTGGAAGATCGTCGCCTCACTGATGCCGGCGGCACGGGCGATCCTGCCCGTCGTCACGGCAAGGCCGCGTTCCGCGATCAGTGAGAGTGTGGATCGGACGATCATCTGGCGGCGCAGCTCGGGGCTCATGCCGGGAGCCCGTCGCCGCCCGAGGGTCTGGCCGGTCATGCGGAGAGGCTACTGACCGAATGATCACTCGGTCAATTGTGCTCATCTGCCCGGTGGTTCCCTTTTCGGCCATCGCCGAAGGCCCGGCCGTCGCCGTCCCCCTCGGCCGGATCGGCGGAGGGGGACGGCCCGGTCGGGTCGACGTGCGTACCGGGAGGCACGGGCCGTGGGGCCCGCGCCGTCAGGGCGTCCGGTGGCGTCCGGCGGGTCGTGGCAGGCCCAGCCGTTCGCGCAGGGTGGCTCCGGGCAGGGCGGCCGGCGGGCCGCCGTCCGCTCCCCGGACCTCGGCCGCGAGGGCCAGGACCGCCTCGTGTGACGCCTCCGCGGGGCCCGCCGGGGCGAGCAGGGTGAAGCCGTCCGCGGCGCCCGCGTCGAACAGGGACCGCAGCCGCTCGGCCGTGCCCGCGCCGCCGTCGACCCGGACGTCCAGCAGGACGGCGACGTCGTCGGCGTCGCGCCCGGCCGCCCGGACCTGCTCGCGCACGGACTCGCGGGCCCGGTCGGGGCCCTGGCCGTCCTGCGCCGGGAGGAGGACGACATCGGCGATGCGGGCGGCGAGCGCGAGTTCCTCCGCGTCCCTCGGGCGGTGGACCAGGACGGGGTTCCCCTGTGGCGGGCGGGCGATGTTCAGCGGTCCGGCCACGTCGAAGTACTCGCCCTTGTGGTCGAGCGCGTGCAGCTTCTCGGGGGTGAAGTAGACGCCCGACTCGCGGTCCCTGCGGAAGGCGTCGTCGTCGAAGCTGTCCCACAGGCCGGTCAGTACGGTGACGAACTCCGAGGCGCGGGCGAGCCGCGCCGCCGTCGGAGCGGCCTGCGGCCGGCTGTAGTTGGCCGCGGCGTCCGGGTCGGCGCCGGTCAGCGGCTGCCAGCCGGCGCGCCCGGGGGCGAGGTGGTCGGCCGTGGCCAGGACCCTGGCCGCATGGTAGGGGAGCGCGTGTTCCGTGGACACGGAGGTCACGAGCCCCACGGTGCGCGTGCGGACCGCCAGCGCGGCGGCGAGCGTACCGGCCTCGAAGTACGGCTCGTCGGCCGCGTCGTGGCCCGCCGACTGGCGGTCGTGGAGCAGCAGCGCGTCGATCCCGGCGGCCTCCGCCTCCCGGGCCCGGTCACGCACCCGCGTGAACGGGCGGGCGGCGGCGCCCGGCCGGGCGCCGTCCGCGGTGCCCGGTGCGGTGATCAGCCGGGTGAACAGGGTGATGCGTCCGTCACGCTGGGTCATGCGGCACCTGCCGTGATCGTCGCCTCGCCGGCCATGGTCGTCGGTTCGTCGGAGGGCGGGCCGTCCAGCCCCAGCTTCTCGCGCAGGGTGCCCTCGACGTATGCGTCGCGCACCAGGCCGCGTCGGCGCAGCTCGGGCACGACGTGGTCGACGAAGGCGTCGAGGGAGGCGGGGAGGTGCGGGAAGTCCACGATGTAGCCGTCGGCCGCGCGCTCGGTGAACCCGCGCTCCATGTGGTCCGCCACCTGCTCCGGTGTGCCGGCGAAGAAGTCGGCGACCTGCCGCAGGGCGAGCTGGCGCAACGTCAGGTTCTCCCGCTGGGCCAGCGACACCCACATCTTGGCCGTGCTGGACGAGCGGTTGGACGCCGGGATGTCCGGGACCGGACCGTCCAGGGGGTACCGCGCCAGATCCACGTCGCCCAACTGTTCCTGGAGCGCCCGGACGGCGACGATGTCGGGGACGAGGTCGTGGAGTTCGCCGATGAGCCGCCGGGCCTCCTCCTCGGTACTGGCGACCAGGGGCTGGACACCGGGCCAGATCTGGACCAGTTCCGGGTCCCTGCCGTGTGCGGCGATCCGTCGCTTCAGGTCGGCGTAGGTCTCCTGGCCGTCCGACAGCCGCGTGTGCCGGGTGAAGATCACTTCCGCGTGCCGTGCGGCGAACTCCCGGCCCACGGGCGAGGCCCCGGCCTGGAAGATCACGGGGCGGCCCTGGGGAGAGGCGGGCAGGTTCAGCGGACCGCGTACGTCGAAGAACTCGCCCGGTTCCAGGGGCAGCGGCTCCGGCGGAACGGGCCGCGCGCCCGCCTGCGCCTGCGCCCACAGCCGCTTGGTCACGCCGATGAACTCCTCGGCGCGGACGTAGCGCCGGTCGTGCTCCATGTGCGCGGGGAAACCGAAGTTGCGCGACTCCCAGGGCGCGGCCGAGGTGACGACGTTCCACCCGGCCCGGCCCCCGCTGACGTGGTCGAGGGAGGTGAACCTGCGGGCTATGTCGTACGGCTCGTTGTAGGTGGTCGTCGCGGTCGCGGCGAGTCCGATGTGCTCGGTTCCGGCGGCGTAGGCGGCCAGCAGGCTCAGCGGCTCGAAGTGCTCGTTGCGCGCGGTCTGGCTGATGTGCTGGACGTCGGTGCCCCAGACGGCCACCACGTCGGGCACGAAGAGGCAGTCGAACGTGCCGCGTTCGAGCGTGCGGGCGCACGCCAGGTGGAAGGCGAAGTCCAGTTGGGCGTCGATCGGAGTCGACGGGTGCCGCCAGGCGGCGATGTGCGAACCGGGGCCGTCGATGATGGCCCCCAGTTTCATCGTACGTTTCCGATGAACCATGCGATTTTCCCTCGGCTGAAGTTATCCGGACGAAGAGCTCCCGCTCGGAACGCGCGCTCCCGGGACGTGCCGGTCGGTTACTGCGGAGTAACGGTACTAGGTGATCGTGCCTCCTGTCCGTATCCAGAGACCTGCTCTTGCTCATGCCCGCACCTTTTCCTTTCGCCCGCGTCTCGCCCCCTGCCGTGCCTTCCGATGCCACGTCGACCGCTGGCCCGCCGCGCTGAGCGGTGCCCACCCGTGCTGAAACCGCGCTGAAACCCCGTCGAGCCATACTGGCCAGTAATCACCGGGTGCCGCACGGAATCCCGGCTTATCGAGCGGCCTGTCGGGCGGCTTTCCGCGGTGAACCCGAGCGGTTGCGGCCGAGGGGGCCGAGTGGCGGGTTCCGGTGCGGAGGCCCAGGTCGTGAGGGTGTCGGCGGTTCCCGCAGGGGGCTCCGGGACCTGGCGTCCGGGTCTTCCCGCGTGCGCGGCGCCGTCGACAACGGGGTGCGACGGCCGTCAAACACGCAAGGGTTCGACGGCCTTTATGTGATGCCTCCCACAATCGGCGTGGGTGGCCTTCAGGGAGTCGTTGATCGGAGACTCCTGACGAACAATGGCAAACCCGATCGAGGTATTTCCGACCCGTCCGGTCCTTTCGTGAACCGGTTCGTACGTGTGCTCGTGTTCTGGTCCTTCTGGAGGGATGTCGCCGATGAGTAGCGAAGTTATGTCCGGGCACGGCGACCAGAATTCGAGTGCGAAAATCGCCGTCGTCGGATTCTCTTGCAGGGTCGCCGGAGCGGCCACTCCCGGCGATTTCTGGCAACTCCTGAAGGACGGGCGGTCCGAGGTCGGGGAATTCCCGGCCGGCCGGACGCCCGGCCAGGGCGCGGGCGCTGCCGGCCTGCCGGGCGGCTACCTCGACGGCGTGGACCGGTTCGACGCGGACTTCTTCGAGGTGTCGCCGGCCGAAGCGGCGGCGATGGACCCCCAGCAGCGCCTGGCACTGGAACTGAGCTGGGAGGCACTGGAGCACGGCGGGACCTCCCCCCACGCCCTGCGGGGCACCAGAACCGGCGTGTTCGTGGGGGCCATCAACGACGACTACGCCGCACTGCTGCACCACCAGGGCGCGGACGCGGTCACGCGGCACAGCCTGACGGGCACCCAGCGCAGCTTCATCGCCAACCGGATCTCCTACCACCTCGGCCTGAACGGCCCCAGCGTCGTCGTGGACTCCGGCCAGTCGTCCTCGCTCGTCGCGGTCCACCTCGGGGTGCAGAGCCTCCTGCGCGGCGAGTCCGACGTGGTCCTGGCGGGCGGCGTCAACCTCATCCTCTCCGAGCACAGCACGACGGCCCTCCACACCTTCGGGGCCCTCTCGCCCGACGGCCACTGCTACACCTTCGACGCCCGCGCCAACGGATACGCGCGCGGCGAAGGCGGCGGGTTCGTCCTGCTCAAGCCCCTCGCGCGAGCGGTCGCCGACGGCGACCGGGTCGTGGCGGTCATCGAAGGCAGCGCCGTCAACAACGACGGCGGCGGAGCCGGCCTGACGGTCCCCAGTTCCACCGCCCAGCGCGAGTTGGTGCTCGACGCGTGCGCGGCGGCCGGGGTGTCGCCCTCGGACGTCCAGTGCGTCGAGCTCCACGGGACCGGCACCAAGGTCGGCGACCCACTGGAGGCCGCCGCCATCGGCCAGGCCCTCGGGACGGCACGCCCCGACGGCAAGCCCGTACGGGTCGGTTCCGTCAAGACGAACATCGGCCACTTGGAGGGGGCGGCCGGCATCGTCGGGCTGCTCAAGGTCATCTCCTGCGTCAGCCACCGCGAGTTCGTCCCGACCCTCAACCACGAGACGCAGAACCCGGGCATCCCGCTCACCGAGTGGAACCTCCACGTACAGCGGGAGCACGAGCCCTGGCCCGCTGAGAACGGCCGGCTCATCGCCGGCGTCTCCTCCTTCGGCCTCGGGGGCACGAACTGCCACGTGGTCGTCGCCGACGCGCCGCCCGAGCTGCGCGCGCACGCGGACATCCCCGCGGAGCCCGCGCCGACCGCGCCGGACACGGGCCGCGGCGCGGTCCCCTGGCTGCTGTCGGCGGGCAGCGAGGCGGCGCTGCGCGCACAGGCGGACCGGCTGGACACCCATGCCGCACAGCACGCGGACACCGACGCGCACGCGATCGGCCGCACCCTGGCGACGGGCCGGGCGCAGCTCGCGCACCGGGCCGTCGTCGTGGGCGAGGACGGCCCGGGCCTGAGGGCCGGGCTCCGGGCGGTGGCCGCCGGAGCCGGCGCCGCGAGGACGGTCCGCGGCCTCGCCGGTGACGCGTCGACGCGTGAGGACCGCGAGACGCCGTCCGGCGCCGACGACGGAGTGGTGTTCGTCTTCCCCGGCCAGGGCTCCCAGTGGGCGGGCATGGCGGTGGGACTGCTCGCGTCGTCCCCGGCCTTCGCCGACCGGATGGCGGCGTGCGAGGCGGCCCTGTCGCCGCACGTCGAATGGTCGCTGACCGAGGTGGTACGGGACCTGGCCGACACGAGCCGGCTCGACCGGGTCGACGTGCTGCAGCCGGTGCTGTGGGCGGTGATGGTGTCCCTGGCGGAGGTGTGGCGGGCGGCCGGAGTCGAGCCCGCCGCGGTGATCGGCCACTCCCAGGGCGAGATCGCGGCGGCGGTGGTGGCGGGCGCCCTGCCGCTGGCGGACGGCGCGAGGGTGGTGGCGCTGCGCAGCCGGGCGATCCGGCAGGAACTCTCGCAGCGGGGCGGCATGGTCGCCGTCTCGGTGGGCGCCGCGGCGGCCGGCGCGCTGATCGCCGAATTCGGCCGGCGGCTGTCGGTCGGCGCGGTCAACGGCCCGTCGTCGACGGTGGTGTCCGGCGAACCACGCGCGCTGGAAGAACTCCTCGCCCGCTGCGAGTCCGAAGGGATCCGCGCCCGCAGGGTGCCGGTGGACTACGCCTCGCACTGCGCCGAGGTCGAAGTCGTCCGCGACGAGGTCCTGCGGGAACTGACCGGGATCGCCCCCGCTCCGGCAGAGGTGCCCTACTACTCGGCCGTGACCGGCGGACCGGTCACGGGCCGGGAACTGGACGCGGAGTACTGGTACCGGAACCTGCGCGAGACGGTCCGCTTCGAGGAGGCCGTACGGGCCGCGGTCGCGGCCGGGTACACCCGCTTCGTCGAGGTCAGCGCCCATCCCGTCCTGGTGACGGGCGTGGAGGAGACCCTCGAAGCGGCCGGCGCGGGCGACAGCGGCCTGGTGCTCGGCACGCTGCGCCGTGACGAGGGCGGCTGGGACCGCTTCCTGCTGTCGGCCGCCGAAGCCTGGACCCGCGGAGTCGACGTCGACTGGCCCGCCGTGCTGGGCCCGGGCCCGAAGGCCGACGGCCTGCCCACCTACCCCTTCCAGCGCCGCGTCCACTGGCTGGACGCGGCACCGGCCCCGCGCCCGGACCAGGGCCCGCGGCCGCACCCGGACACACCGCGCGACGAGCCCCGGGAGGCAGCGCCGCGGACACCCGCGGACGAGGCGGCACCCGGGCGGACGGTGGATCTCGTACGGGACGAGACCGCCCTCGTCCTCGGGCACGCCTCCCCCCACGACCTCGACATGGACCGTACGTTCAAGGCGCTCGGCTTCGACTCCCTGGCCATGGTCGACCTGCGCAACCGGCTGAAGGCCGCGACGGGCGTCAACCTGACCACCACCGCCCTCTTCGACCACCCGACCCCGTCCGCGATCGCCGCGCACCTCCAGCGCCTGCAGCGCGGAGCCGACGAGAGCGCGCCCCCGCGGCCCGCAGCGCCGACCACGGGCACCGCCGACGACGAGCCGATCGCGATCGTGTCGATGACCTGCCGCTTCCCCGGCGGTGTCGCATCGCCCGAGGACCTGTGGGATCTGGTGATGGCCGAGCGGGACGTGATCGGGGACTTCCCGGTCAACCGCGGCTGGGACCTGGAGAAGCTGTACGACCCGCAGCTGGAGCGGCGCGGTACGAGCTACGTGCGGCGCGGCGGGTTCCTGCACGACGCCGTCGACTTCGACCCGGACTTCTTCGGCATCTCCCCGCGCGAGGCCCTCGCGATGGACCCGCAGCAGCGGCTCCTGCTGGAGACCTCGTGGGAGGCGCTGGAGCGGGCCGGCATGGACCCGTCGTCGCTGCGCGGCACCCGGACGGGCGTGTTCTTCGGTGCGATGTTCCAGGACTACGGACCCCAGCTTCAGGAAGGCGCCGAAGGCGTCGACGGGCACCGGCTGACCGGGGGAACGACCAGCGTGGCCTCGGGCCGGGTGGCGTACACCCTCGGTCTGGAGGGACCCGCGGTCACGGTGGACACGGCGTGCTCGTCGTCCCTCGTCGCGCTGCACTGGGCGGTACGGTCGCTGCGCTCGGGCGAGTGCTCCATGGCGCTGGCCGGCGGTGTGACGATCATGCCGACGCCGGGGATGTTCGTGGAGCTCAGCCGTCAGGGCGCACTGTCACCGGACGGCCGGTGCAAGGCGTTCTCGGCGGCGGCCGACGGCACCGGGTGGGCCGAGGGCGTCGGCGTGCTCCTGGTGGAGCGCCTGTCGGACGCGCGGCGCAACGGACACCAGGTACTGGCGGTGATCCGCGGCAGCGCGACCAACCAGGACGGCGCCAGCAACGGACTGACCGCGCCGCACGGCCCCTCGCAGCAGCGCGTCATCCGCGCCGCACTGGCCGACGCGGGCCTCGCGCCCGAGCAGATCGACGTGGTCGAGGCGCACGGCACCGGCACCAAGCTGGGCGATCCGATCGAGGCACAGGCCCTGCTGGCCACGTACGGGCAGGGACGGCCGGCGGACCGGCCGCTGCGCCTGGGGTCGTTGAAGTCGAACATCGGGCACACGCAGGCGGCCGCGGGCGCGGCCGGCGTGATCAAGATGGTGATGGCGATGCGGCACGGAGTGCTGCCGCGCACGCTGCACGCGGACGAGCCCTCGCCGCACATCGACTGGTCCGAGGGCGCGGTGGAACTGCTGACCCGGCCGGCGGAGTGGACGCAGGACGGCCGGCCGCGCCGGGCGGGCGTGTCCTCGTTCGGCATCAGCGGCACCAACGCGCACCTGATCCTCGAACAGGCCCCCGCCGAAGCACAGTCGGCGCCCTCCGGACCGGACCCGGTCGGCGAAGGCGGCGGCACCGGCCTCGCGGACACCGACGGCCTGGTCCCGTGGCTGCTGTCCGGCTCCTCGGAGGAGGGGCTGCGCGCGCAGGCCGGACGGCTCGCCGCCTTCGCGCAGGCGCGTACGGAGCTCTCCCCGACGGACGTGGGCTGGTCCCTCGCTGCGTCGCGGGCGGTGCTGGAGCACCGGGCCGTGGTGCTGGCGCCCGCCCCGGAGGCACGCCTGTCCGGCCTGTCCGCGATGGCCGCGGGCCTGCCCGCCGCGGGCGTGGTCTCCGGCACGGCGGACGTGCGGGGCAAGGTGGTGTTCGTCTTCCCCGGCCAGGGCTCGCAGTGGCAGGGCATGGCGACCGAACTGCTGGACTCCTCACCCGTGTTCGCGGCCCGCCTCGCCGAAGTCGAAGCCGTAATGGGCAAGTTCGTGGACTGGTCGGTGACCGACGTGCTGCGCCAGGCGCCGCACGCTCCCTCGGCCGACCGGATCGAGATCCTCCAGCCGGTGCTGTTCGCGGTGAACCTGTCGCTGGCCGCCGTGTGGCAGGCCGCCGGCGTGCGGCCCGCGGCGGTCGTCGGACACAGCCAGGGCGAGATCGCCGCCGCGCACGTGGCCGGGGCGCTGTCCCTGGAGGCCGCCGCGAAGCTGATCGTGCTGCGCAGCGCGCTGTTCGCCCGGGAACTCGTCGGCAACGGCGCGGTCGCCTCGGTGGCGCTGGCGGCTGACGCGGTCGAGGAGCGGCTCGCCCGGTGGCAGGGCCGCCTGGTGATCGCCGGACGCAACGGGCCCCGCGCGGTGACCGTCGCCGGTGACCTCCCGGCACTGGAGGAGTTCGTGGCCTCGTGCCAGGCGGAGAAGGTCCGGGCCCGCGTGGTGGGCTCGACGGTGGCCTCGCACTGCGCGCAGGTCGACCCGCTGCGCGAGGAGATCCTGGAGCTGTTCGCCGACATCGTCCCCGGTCCAGGCAGCGTCCCGTTCTACTCCACGGTCACCGGTACCGTCCGCGACGCGGAAGAACTGACGGCGCAGTACTGGTTCGACAACGCCCGGCAGCCGGTGAACTTCGAGACGACCGTACGGTCCCTGCTGGCGGACGGCTTCCGGTTCTTCGTCGAATCCAGTGCGCATCCCGTGCTCACCACGGGAATGCAGGCCACCTTCGAGGACGCGGAGACCGAGGCGGTGGCGGTCGGTTCGCTGCGCCGTGACGAGGGCGGTCCGGCCCGGTTCCTGACCTCGCTGGCCGAGGGGTACGTCCGCGGACTGCCCGGAGTGGACTGGAAGGCGCTGTTCGCGGGAACGGACGCGAAGCCCACCGACCTGCCGACGTACGCCTTCCAGCGCCGACGCTACTGGCTGGAGACCACGACCGCCGGCACCGGCGACCCGAGCGGCCTCGGCCTCGCCGACGCCCACCACCCGCTGCTGGGCGCGGCGGTGAGCACCGCCGCCGACGGGGACGTGCTGCTGACGGGCCGGCTGTCGTTGCGGACGCATCCCTGGCTCGCCGACCACACCGCCCTGGGCAGCGTCCTGCTGCCGGGCACCGCGTTCGTCGAGCTGGCCCTGCGGGCCGGCGAAGCCGTGGGCCGCGACCTGCTGGCCGAGCTCACCCTCGAAGCCCCGCTGGTCCTGCCCGAACGCGGCGGAGTCCAGGTACAGGTGGCGGTGGAGACACCCGACACCGACGGGCAGGCCCGGGTGGCCGTGTACGCGCGCCCCGAGACGACGGACGACACCGGCTCCCACACCGGCTCCGCCTCCGACGAGCCGTGGACCCGGCACGCGACCGGCCTGCTGGACACGGCCCACGGAACACCCTCCGGCGACCTGACGGTCTGGCCGCCCCAGGGCGCGGAACGCGTCGACCTGGACTCCTTCTACGAGCGGGTCGCGGACATCGGCTACGGCTACGGTCCGGCCTTCCAGGGCCTGCGCGCCGCCTGGCGCGTCGGCGAGGAGATCTACGCCGAGGTGGCCCTGGCCGAGGAACAGGACGCGGACGCGGCCCGGTTCGGCATCCACCCCGCCCTCCTGGACGCCGCCCTGCACCCCGTCCTGCTGAGCGCGCTCGACGGCCGCGACGGCCCGGCAGCCGCCCCCGTACGGCTGCCGTTCGCATGGACCGGCACCACCCTGCACGCCGTCGGTGCCACCTCCGTACGGGTCAGGGTCACCCCCGCCGGCGCGGACACGGTCTCCCTCACCATCACCGACACCTCGGGCGCCCCGGTGGCCTCGGCGGAGTCCCTGACCCTGCGCCCCGTCTCGGCACAGCAGCTCACCGGCGCCGCGGACACCACCCACAACGCGCTGTTCCGCACGACGTGGACCGCGCTGCCCGTCCCCGACGGCGCCGCGGACACCACCGGCTGGGCGGTGCTCGGCACACCGGAGACGGGCCTGTTCGACACGGCCCGCCACGCCCCCGACCTGGAATCCCTCTTCGCCGACGGAGCACCGCACGTCGTGGTCTCCGTGTCCCCCGGGACGCCGGCCGGAGGCGGACTCGCGGAGGCCGCCCGCGAGGCGACGGCCGAGGCCCTGGCCCTGGCGCGCGACTGGCTGGCCGAGGACCGCGCCGCGGGCTCCCTCCTCGTCGTCGTGACCCGGGGCGCCGTGGCGACCCGGACCGGCGAGGACGTCGTGGACCTGGCACACGCCCCCGTGTGGGGCCTGCTGCGGTCAGCGCAGTCGGAGAACCCGGGCCGGTTCGTCCTGGTGGACGTCGACGCCCTGGAGGAGTCCCGCGCGGCACTGACCGGGGCCGTGGCCGCGGCGGTGGCCGCGCAGGAACCGCAGGTGGCGGTACGTCAGGGAGCCGCCCTCGTACCGCGTTTGGCCCGCGTCACCGTCCCGGAGCCGACGGGCGCCGCCGGACCGCTGGACACCACCGGCACGGTACTGATCACCGGCGGCACCGGATCCCTCGGGGGCCTGCTGGCCCGCCACCTGGTCACCGAGCACGGCGTACGGCACCTGCTGCTCGCCAGCCGTCGCGGCCGGGCCGCGACGGGCGCGACGGAGCTGGAGGCCGACCTCACCGCCCTCGGCGCGACACGGGTGGAGATCGCGGAATGCGACACCGCCGACCGTGACGCGCTCGCCGCCCTGCTGGCCGGCATCCCCGCCGACCGGCCGCTGACCGCCGTCGTGCACGCGGCCGGAACGCTGGACGACGGCCTCGTGGCCTCCCTGACCCCCGAGCAGACGGAACGGGTGCTCCGCCCCAAGATCGACGCGGCGGTCAACCTGCACGAGCTGACCCGCGGCCTGGACCTGTCGGCGTTCATCCTGTTCTCCTCCATCGCGGGCACCTTCGGCAACCCCGGCCAGGGCAACTACGCGGCGGCCAACGCCTTCCTGGACGCCCTCGCCCAGCACCGCCACGCCCAGGGCCTGCCCGCCCACTCCCTCGCCTGGGGCCTGTGGGCCCAGTCCGGCGACATGCTCGGCCACCTCGCACAGGACGACCTCGCCTGGATGAAGCGCGCGGGCATCCAGCCCCTGCCGTCCGCCCTGGGCCTGGCCCTGCTGGACGCGGCGACCACGCTGGACGACCCGCACCTGGTACCCGTACGCCTGGAAACGGCCACCCTGCGGCACGAAGCCGCCTCCGGCATGCTGCGGCCCCTCTTCCGCGGCCTGGTACGGACGGCGGCCCGCAAGGCGGCCGCCGGCCCCGACACCTCCGGCAGCGGCGGCCTCGCCCAGCGCCTGTCCGGCCTCGGCCAGGACGAGCAGAGCCGGGTGCTCCTCGACCTGGTCCGCGCACAGGTCGCGACCGTGCTGGGGCACGCCACCCCGGAGACCATCGCCGCCGGCCGCCCCTTCAAGGAGCTCGGCTTCGACTCGCTCACCGCGGTCGAACTCCGCAACCGCCTGAACGCCGCGACCGGCCGGCGCCTGCCCGCCACGCTCGTCTTCGACCACCCCACCCCCGGACAGCTCACCGAACACCTCCGCGGCGAGATCCTGGGTACGCCGACGGAGCCCGCCACCGTCCCGCCCGCCCCCGCCACACTCGGCCACCCGGCGGACGAACCCATCGCGATCGTCGGCATGGCCTGCCGCTACCCCGGAGGCGTGAGCTCGCCCGAGGACCTGTGGCGGCTGGTGGAGTCGGGCGGGGACGCCGTGTCCTTCCTCCCGACCGACCGCGGCTGGGACGAGGGCCTGTACGACCCGGACCCGGACGCACCCGGCAAGAGCTACGCCCGCGAGGGCGGATTCCTCTACGACGCGGGGAACTTCGACCCGGCGTTCTTCGGGATCTCGCCGCGCGAGGCCCTGGCCATGGACCCGCAGCAGCGGCTGCTCCTGGAAACGTCCTGGGAGGTGTTCGAGCGGGCGGGGATCGACCCGGGCACGCTGAAGGGCAGCTCGACGGGCGTGTTCACCGGCGTGATGCACCACGACTACGGCAGCGCCTCCGAAACCCCCGAAGGCCTGGAGGGCTACGCCGTCACGAGCACCCAGGGCAGCGTCGCCTCCGGCCGCATCGCCTACACCTTCGGCCTGGAAGGCCCCGCGGTCACCGTCGACACCGCCTGTTCCTCCTCCCTCGTCGCCCTGCACCTGGCGGCGCAGGCACTGCGCTCCGGCGAATGCTCGCTCGCACTGGCCGGCGGCGTCACGGTGATGGCGACCCCGTGGGTCTTCGTGGAGTTCAGCCGGCAGCGCGGCATGGCGCCCGACGGCCGCTGCAAGGCGTTCTCCGCCTCGGCGGACGGCGCCGGCTGGTCCGAGGGCGCGGGCGTACTCCTCGTGGAGCGCCTGTCGGACGCCCGCCGCAACGGACACCAGGTCCTCGCGGTCCTCCGCGGCAGCGCCGTCAACCAGGACGGGGCGAGCAACGGCCTCACCGCACCCAACGGGCCCTCGCAGCAACGCGTGATCCGCCAGGCCCTGGCCGGCGCCGGGCTGTCGGCGGCCGACGTGGACGCGGTGGAGGCGCACGGCACGGGCACCACGCTGGGCGACCCGATCGAGGCACAGGCCCTCCTGGCCACCTACGGCCAGGACCGGCCCGCCGACCGGCCCCTGCGGCTGGGCTCCGTCAAGTCGAACATCGGCCACGCGCAGGCCGCGGCGGGCGTCGCGGGAGTCATCAAGATGGTGCAGGCCATGCGACACGGCCTGCTGCCGCGGACCCTGCACGCGGAGCAGCCCTCCCCGCACGTCGACTGGACCTCGGGCGCGGTGCAGCTGCTGACCGAACCGGTGCAGTGGGCGGTGGACGGCCGTCCCCGCCGGGCTGGTGTGTCGTCGTTCGGCATCAGCGGTACCAACGCGCACGTCATCCTGGAGGAGGCCGGCCCCGACACCCGGCCCGGGCAGCGGCCCGAGCTCCCCGCCGGCAGCGCGGACCTCGCGCCGTCCACGGCGGCCGTGGTGCCCTGGCTCGTGTCCGGCCGGTCCGAGACGGCCCTGCGGGCCCAGGCCGGGCGGCTCTCCGCCTTCGTGGAGGCCGGCACCCCGCCGGCCGTGCCCGACGTCGGCCACTCGCTGGCCACGACCCGGGCGGCCCTCGAACACCGCGGCGTCGTCCTGGCGTCGGACCGCGCGTCCGCCCTGGCCGGCCTGACCGCCCTGGCCGACGGCATACCCGCCGCCGGTACGGTCACCGGCAGGGCGTCCGAAGCCCCCGGCCAGATCGCGTTCGTCTTCCCCGGCCAGGGCTCCCAGTGGCGGGGGATGGCGGCGGGGCTGCTGGACTCCTCACCGGTGTTCGCCGCACGCCTCGCGGAGTGCGACGCGGCACTGCGGCCGCACGTCGGCTGGTCGGTCACGCACGTGGTCCGGGACGCGGCCGGCGACGGGGACGACGATCCGTCACTGGACGACGTCGTCGTCGTACAGTCCGCCCTGTGGGCCGTCATGGTCTCGCTGGCAGCGGTCTGGCAGTCGGTGGGAGTCCACCCCGCCGCCGTCATCGGCCACAGCCAGGGCGAGATCGCCGCCGCCGCCGTCTCCGGCGCGCTGTCCCTCGACGACGCGGCGAAGGTCGTGTCCCTGCGGGCCAAGGCGATCGCCGAACACCTCTCCGGCCGGGGCGGCATGGTGTCCGTACCCCTGCCCGCCGACCGGGTGCGGGAGCGCCTCACCCCGTGGGGCGAGCGGATCTCGGTCGCCTCCGTCAACGGCCCCTCGTCCACGGTCGTCTCGGGCGAACCGGAGGCCCTCGACGGGCTGCTGGCCGCCTGCGCGGCCGACGGAGTGCGGGCCAAGCGCATCCCCGTCGACTACGCCTCGCACTCCGCCCAGGTCGAGGCCATCCGCGGGCAGGTCATCGCCGCGCTGGCGGACATCAGGCCGCGCCGCGGCGACATCCCCTTCTACTCGACCGTGACCGGCGGGTTGTTCGACACCTCGGGCGTGGACGCGGAGTACTGGTACGCGAGCCTGCGGCAGGAAGTCCGGTTCGACGAGACCGTACGTGCCCTGCTGACGGACGGATTCGGCGTCTTCGTCGAATCCAGCGCACACCCCGTACTGACCGTCGGACTCCAGGAGACCTTCGAGGACACCGGCGCACAGGCCGTCGCCCTCGGCACGCTGCGCCGCGACGAAGGCGGCTGGGAACGCTTCCTGACCTCCCTCGCCGAAGGACACGTACACGGCCTGGCCGTCGACTGGAACGCGGTGTTCGCCGGTACCGGCGCGGCCCAGCGCGTCGATCTCCCGACGTACGCGTTCCAGCGGGAGCGTTTCTGGCTGGATGTTCCGGCGGGGCGGCGTGGTGATGTGGCGGGTCTGGGTTTGGTGGCTGCTGGTCATCCGTTGCTGGGTGCGGTGGTGTCGTTGCCGGATGGCCGGGGTGTGGTGTGGACGGGCCGGTTGTCGGTTTCTGAGCAGCCTTGGTTGGCGGATCATGCGGTGTTCGGTGGGGTGGTGTTGCCGGGTGCGGTGTGGGTGGAGTTGGTGTTGTCCGCTGGTGGGCGGGTGGGGTGTGGTCGGTTGGAGGAGTTGACGCTTCAGCAGCCGTTGGTGTTGGGGGTTGCTGGTGGGGTGCGGTTGCAGGTTGCCGTGGCGGGGGTGGATGGGTCCGGCCGGTGTGCGGTGACGGTGCATTCCTGCCCGGAAGGGCCTGTCAAGGGGGAGTTGCTGGGTGGTGAGGTGTGGACCCTCCACGCCACCGGAACCCTGACGGGAGCGGACGGGCCCGCCGAGGGAGGCATCGGCACCGACCTCACGGTGTGGCCGCCCCAGGGCGCCACAGCGGTCGGCGTCGGCGACCTGTACGACCGGCTCGATGAACTGGGATACGGGTACGGCCCCGTGTTCCAGGGCGTCCGGGCCGCCTGGCGGCGCGGCGACGAGGTCTTCGCCGAGGTCGCCCTCCCGGACCTGGTGAGCGGCGGGGCGACCGGGTACGGCATCCACCCGGCGCTGCTGGACGCCGTGTTCCACATGTCGATCGACCCGTCCGCGGATGAGGTGCGGTTGCCGTTCGTGTGGTCGGGCGTGGAGCTGTCCGGTCAGGGTGTGGGTGTGGGTGGTTCGGTCGTGCGGGTGGGTCTGGCGCTGTCGGCCGGTGGCGAGGTGTCGGTGCGGGTGGCTGACGCTTCGGGTGTGCCGGTGTTGTCGGTGGGCCGGCTGGTGACGCGTCCGGTGTCGCGGGAGCAGTTGCGGGCGGCCGATGGCGGGCTGCGGGACGCGTTGTTCGGGGTGGAGTGGATGCCTGCTCCGGCCTCGGTTTCGGCCTCGGTGCCGGCGGAGGTGCTCTCGGGTTGGGGTGTGTGGGGTTCGGTCGGTGACTCCGTCCCGGTTCCTCCGGTGGTGGTGTGGGAGCACCGTGGTGACGCGGCGGAAGGCGTGTCGGCTGCGACGGTCCGGGCCCTGGGCGTGGTGCGGGAGTTCTTGGCCGATGAGCGGTTCGTGGGCTCGCGGCTGGTGGTGCTGACGCGCGGGGCCGTGGCTGCCGGGTCGGATGAGGGTGTCCGGGATCTGGTGGCGGCTCCGGTGTGGGGTCTGGTGCGGTCGGGGCAGGTGGAGCATCCGGACCGGCTGGTGCTGGTCGATGTGGAGCCTGGTCTGTCCGCTGATGCGGAAGGGGCGGCGCTGCGGGCCGCGTTGGGTACCGTCGAGCCGCAGGTGGCGGTCCGGGGCGGCCGGGTACTGGTGCCCCGCCTCGCGCGGGTGGCCGCCACGCCGGAGAGCACGACCCAGGAGCCCTTCGGCCCTCCGGGCACGGTGTTGGTAACCGGCGGCACGGGCGGGCTGGGCGCGCTGGTGGCCCGGCGCCTGGTGTCCGAGTACGGGGTGCGGGACCTGCTGCTGGTCTCCCGCCGGGGCGGCGCGGCAGAAGGCGCCGAAGAACTGGTCGCCCAGCTCGTGGAAGCCGGCGCCCGAGTACGCGTCGAAGCCTGCGACGTCGGCGACCGCGACGCCCTCGCCGCTCTGCTCGCCTCCATCCCGCAAGACCGCCCGCTCACCGCAGTGGTCCACAGTGCCGCCGTACTCGATGACGGTGTGATCGAGTCGCTGGACGCGGACCGGCTGGCCGCCGTGTTCCGCCCCAAGGCGGAAGCGGCCCTCCACCTTCACGAATTGACGGCGGAACTCGACCTTTCCGCGTTCGTGCTGTTCTCGTCCTTCGCCGGCGTGGTGGGGAGCGCGGGACAGGCGGGCTACGCCGCCGCGAACGTCTTCCTGGACGCCCTGGCACACGAGCGCCGGGCACGGGGCCTCTCCGCCGTGTCCCTGGCGTGGGGCTGGTGGGCTTCCGACGGCGGCCTGACGGGCGGCCTGTCGGAGGTGGACCGGGGCCGTCTGTCGGCCCTGGGGCTCGCCGCGATGTCCGCCGACGAGGGCCTCGCCCTGTTCGACGCGGCAGTGGCCCGGGACCGGGCCCTGGCCGTACCGGCGTTGCTCGATGTCGCCGGGTTGCAGAGGCGCGACACGGAGGATGTGCCTTCGGTGCTCCGCTCCTTGGTACGACCTCCGGTACGTCGGACCCGCGCCGAGGACGCGAACACCGACTCGGGGCTCGCCGCCCGCGTCGCGGGCCTGGCCGAAGACGAACGCCGGCGCGTGATCCTGGACGTGGTCCGGGGCTACGTCAGCGGGGTGCTGGGCTACGGGGCCGGTCAACTCGTCGGACTGGACATCCCGTTCAAGGGGCTGGGCTTCGACTCGCTGATGGCGGTGGAACTGCGCAACCGCCTCAACCGGGCCACCGGACTGCGCCTCCCGGCCACCCTCGTCTTCGACCACCCCACCGTCCAGGACCTGGCACAGCACGTGGACACCTCGTTGGAGGCGGAAGACGCCCCCGGGATCGAGCCGATCCTCGTGGACCTCGGGAAGATCGAGCAGGTGCTGGCCGGGCCCGCTCTCGGCGGCGAGGCACGGCAGCGCATCGCGGACCGACTGGCGAGCCTGCTGGACCTCACCGGGCCCGGCCAGGACACCGCCGAACCGGTCGCGCAGCCGGACCCGGACGACGGTTCCGCCTTCGTCGACCAACTGGAAGCCGCGACGACGGACGAGATCCTCGACGTCATCGAAAAGCAATTCGGCTCCTTCTGAACCAGCCCCAGCCCCCGCCCCGCCCCATCCCGAACGCCTTTGCGGAGAGACCTCACATGTCTGATGAGAAGAACCTGCTGGACAAGCTGAAGTGGGTTGCGCGGGAGCTGCACCAGACCCGTCAGCAGCTCCAGAGCACCGAGCAGCGTCATCGCGAGCCGATCGCGATCGTCGGCATGGCCTGCCGGTATCCGGGCGGCGTGAGCTCGCCGGAGGACCTGTGGCGGCTGGTGGCCCGGAACGGCGACGCGGTGGCGGACTTCCCCGAGGACCGGGGCTGGGACACCGACTCCCTGTTCGACCCGGACCCCGACCGGCCCGGGAAGAGCGCGACCCGCAAGGGCGGATTCCTCTACGACGCCCCCGACTTCGACGCACAGTTCTTCGGGATCTCCCCGCGCGAGGCCCTCGCCATGGACCCGCAGCAGCGGCTGCTGCTCGAAGCCTCGTGGGAAGCGGTCGAGCGGGCGGGCATCGACATCACCACCCTCAAGGGCAGCCGTACGGGTGTCTACGCAGGGGTGATGTACCACGACTACGCCGCGGGTCTGGAGTCCGTACCGGACGAGATCGAGGGGTACTACGGGACCGGGACGGCGGCCAGCGTCGTCTCCGGCCGCGTCCCCTACACCTTCGGGTTCACGGGCCCGGCCATCACCGTCGACACCGCCTGCTCCTCCTCGCTCGTCGCCCTGCACCTGGCCGTACAGGCCCTGCGCAGGGACGAGTGCTCACTCGCGCTGGCCGGTGGCGTGACGGTCATGTCCAGCCCGGTGATGTTCGCGGAGTTCAGCCGCCAGGGCGGCCTGTCGGTCGACGGCCGGTGCAAGGCGTTCGGCGCCGGGGCGGACGGCACGGGCTGGTCCGAGGGCGTCGGCGTACTCGTGCTCGAACGTCTCTCGGACGCGCGGCGCAACGGGCACCAGGTGCTCGCGGTGGTGCGGGGCAGTGCGGTCAACCAGGACGGTGCGAGCAACGGACTGACGGCGCCGAGCGGTCCCGCGCAGGAGCGGGTGATCCGCCAGGCCTTGGCCGATGCGGGCGTACCGGCCGACACGGTGGACGCCGTGGAGGCGCACGGTACGGGCACCAGGCTCGGGGACCCGATCGAGGCGCAGGCGCTCCTGGCCACCTACGGCCAGGGCAGGCCGGCCGAACGGCCCTTGTGGCTGGGGTCGTTGAAGTCCAACCTCGGACACGCCCAGGCCGCGGCCGGCGTCGGCGGCGTGGTCAAGATGGTGATGGCGATGCGGCACGGTGTGCTGCCGCGGACGCTGCACGCCGAGGAGCCGACGCCGTTGGTGGACTGGTCGGCCGGCGCGGTCGAACTGCTGGGCGAGGCGCGGGCGTGGCCCGAGGCTGATCGTCCGCGGCGGGCGGGTGTGTCGTCGTTCGGGATCAGTGGTACGAACGCGCACGTCATCCTGGAGCAGGCTCCCGAGGAGCCGGCCCCTGCCGAGGACGCGTCGCCGCAGAGTGGTCTGGTGCCGTGGCTGGTGTCGGGTCGTACGGAGGAGGCGTTGGCGGCGCAGGCGCGCCGGCTGCGCGAGTACACGTCGGGCCAGGAGGCGTTGGACGTGCGGGCCGTGGGTCGTGCGCTGGCGGGCACCCGGTCGACGTTCGAGCACCGGGCCGTGGTGATGGGCGCGGACCAGGAGGCGCTGCTCGCCGCACTTGAGGGGCTGGTGGACGGTGACCGTGTTCCGGGTCTGGTGCGTGGGGTGGCGGACGGTGCGGCTCGTACGGCGTTGATGTTCACGGGTCAGGGCAGTCAGCGGGTGGGGATGGGCCGTGAGTTGTATGCGGCGTTCCCTGCTTTCGCTGAGGCATTGGATGAGGTGTTCGGGCTCTTTGACGTGGAGCTCGGTGGTTCGTTGCGGGACGTGGTGTTCGGTGAGGGCGGTTCGGTCGAGGGGTTGCTGGACCGGACGGTGTTCGCTCAGGCGGGGATCTTCGCTGTTGAGGTGGCGTTGTTCCGGCTGGTGTCGTCGTGGGGTGTGCGGGTTGATTTCCTGATCGGTCATTCGGTGGGGGAGATCGCGGCGGCGCATGTGGCGGGTGTGTTGTCGCTGGGTGATGCGGTGCGGTTGGTGGCGGCGCGGGGCCGGCTGATGCAGGCGCTTCGTGCGGATGGTGGGATGGCCGCGGTGGAGGGGACCGAGGCGGAGGTCCGGGCGGTGCTCGCCGGGGATGGTTTTGGCGGCCGGTTGGAGGTCGCGGCGGTCAACAGTGGTTCTTCGGTCGTGGTGTCGGGTGATGTGGACGCGGTCGGGGAGTTTACGGGTGGGTGGAAGGCTCGGGGTCGTCGGGTCAAGCGTCTGACGGTGAGCCATGCGTTTCATTCGCCGCATATGGACGGGATGTTGGAGGAGTTCCGTGCGGTGGCGGAGGGGTTGGAGTTCCATGCGCCGCGGGTTGCGCTGGTCTCCAATGTGACGGGGACGGTGGCCGGGGCGGGTGAGGTGTGCTCGGCCGAGTACTGGGTGCGGCATGTGCGTCAGCCGGTCCGGTTCATGGACGGGGTGCGGTCCCTGGAGGCCGAGGGCGTCACGGTGTTCCTCGAACTGGGCCCCGACGGCGTCCTCTCGGCCCTCGGACCCGACTGCCTCACGGCGGACGGGGAACACTCGGCGGCGTTCGTGGCCGGACTACGGGGCGAGGGAGTCCCGGAACCGCAGGCCCTGCTGAGTGCCGTCGCCCAGGCCCACACCCACGGAGTCGAGGTCGACTGGTCCACGCTGCTCGGCACCGGGCCGACCGCCCTTGACCTGCCGACGTACGCGTTCCAGCGGGAGCGTTTCTGGCTGGATGTTCCGGCGGGGCGGCGTGGTGATGTGGCGGGTCTGGGTTTGGTGGCTGCTGGTCATCCGTTGCTGGGTGCGGTGGTGTCGTTGCCGGATGGCCGGGGTGTGGTGTGGACGGGCCGGTTGTCGGTTTCTGAGCAGCCTTGGTTGGCGGATCATGCGGTGTTCGGTGGGGTGGTGTTGCCGGGTGCGGTGTGGGTGGAGTTGGTGTTGTCCGCTGGTGGGCGGGTGGGTTGTGGTCGGCTGGAGGAGTTGACGCTTCAGCAGCCGTTGGTGTTGGGGGTTGCTGGTGGGGTGCGGTTGCAGGTTGCGGTGGCGGGGGTGGATGGGTCCGGCCGGTGTGCGGTGACGGTGCATTCCTGCCCGGAGGGTGCTGTCGACGGGGAGTTGCTGGGTGGTGAGGTGTGGACGCTCCACGCCACCGGAACCCTGACCGGCATCGACGGTGCGTCCGGCACACGGGATCCGGAGGAGGATCTCGGCACGTGGCCCCCGCAAGGCGCGGTACCGGTTGACGTGCGTGACCTGTACGACCGGCTCGATGAACACGGGTACGGGTACGGCCCCGTGTTCCAGGGCGTCCGGGCCGCCTGGCGGCGCGGCGACGAGGTGTTCGCCGAGGTCGCCCTCCCGGACCTGGTGAGCGGCGGGGCGACCGGGTACGGCATCCACCCGGCGCTGCTGGACGCCGTGTTCCACATGTCGATCGACCCGTCCGCGGATGAGGTGCGGTTGCCGTTCGTGTGGTCGGGCGTGGAGCTGTCCGGTCAGGGTGTGGGTGTGGGTGGTTCGGTCGTGCGGGTGGGTCTGGTGCTGTCGGCTGGTGGTGAGGTGTCGGTGCGGGTGGCTGACGCTTCGGGTGTGCCGGTGTTGTCGGTGGGCCGGCTGGTGACGCGCCCGGTGTCACGGGAGCAGTTGCGGGCGGCCGATGGCGGGCTGCGGGACGCGTTGTTCGGGGTGGAGTGGATGCCTGCTCCGGCCTCGGTTTCGGCCTCGGTTCCGGCGGGTTGGGGTGTGTGGGGGTCGGTCGGTGACTCCGTGCCGGTTCCTCCGGTGGTGGTCTGGGAGCACGGCGGTGACGGGTCCGCGAGCCTGTCGGAGACAACGGCGCGGGCACTGCGGACCGTGCAGGAGTTCTTGGCCGATGAGCGGTTCGTGGGCTCGCGGCTGGTGGTGCTGACGCGCGGGGCCGTGGCTGCCGGGTCGGATGAGGGTGTCCGGGATCTGGTGGCGGCTCCGGTGTGGGGTCTGGTGCGGTCGGGGCAGGTGGAGCATCCGGACCGGCTGGTGCTGGTCGATGTGGAGCCGGGTCTGTCCGCTGATGCGGAAGGGGCGGCGCTGCGTGCCGCGTTGGGTGCCTCCGAGCCGCAGGTGGCGGTCCGGGGCGGCCGGGTACTGGTGCCCCGCCTCGCACGTCTCACCGCGCAGCGGGACGGCGAAGAACAGCCCCCGTTCCGCGCCACGGGCACCGTGTTGGTGACCGGCGGCACGGGCGGCCTGGGCGCGCTGGTGGCCCGACACCTGGTGTCCGAGTACGAGGTGCGGGACCTGCTGCTGGTCTCCCGCCGGGGCGCCGACGCCGAAGGCGCCGAAGAACTGGTCGCCCAGCTCGTGGAAGCCGGCGCCCGAGTACGCGTCGAAGCCTGCGACGTCGGCGACCGTGACGCCCTCGCCGCTCTGCTCGCCTCCATCCCCGACGACCGTCCGCTCACCGGCGTCGTCCACTGCGCGGGCGTCGTCGACGACGGAACCTTCGACACGGTGACCCCTTCCCAACTGGCCAGCGTCATGCGGCCGAAGGCCGAAGCCGCCCTGCACCTGCACGAGCTGACGGCCGGCCTCGACCTCTCGGCCTTCGTCCTCTTCTCCTCCTTCGCCGGTGTGGTGGGAACCGCCGGGCAGGCGAGCTACGCCGCCGCCAACGCCCTCCTGGACGCCCTGGCACACGAACGCCGTGCCCAGGGGCTGCCGGCGGTCTCCGCCGCCTGGGGTCTGTGGGAGGAAGACCGCGGCATGGGCGGCCAGGTCTCCGAGGCCGACATGGCCCGGATCAGGCGCCTGGGCGCCGTGCCGATGCCGGCCGACGAGGGACTCGCGCTGTTCGACGCGGTCGTGGCACACGAGCGGGCCCTGTGCGTGCCGGCCCGCCTGGACCTGGCGGGACTGCACAGGCGTGACGCGGAGGGCGTGCCCGCAGTGCTGCGGTCCCTGGTACGCGGCACCGTGCGGCGCACTCGGGCCGAGGAACCGGGCAGCGGGGCCGCGCTCGCCGCTCGCGTCGCGGGCCTGGCCGAAGCGGAGCGCCGGCGCGTGATCCTGGACTCGGTCCGGGGCTTCGCGAGCGGCGTGCTGGGCTACGGCCCCGGCCAACTGGTCGGGGTGGACACCCCGTTCAAGGGGCTGGGCTTCGACTCGCTGATGTCGGTCGAGCTGCGCAACCGCCTCAACGGAGCGACGGGTCTTCGCCTCCCCGCCTCCCTCGTCTTCGACTACCCCACCCCCCAGCGCATCGCCGAATACCTCACGCGGGAACTCGCGGGCGAGGCGGAAGACCGACCCGCCCATGCGGCGGCAGTGGCCCCGTCGGTCGTGTCGGACGACCCCATCGCGATCGTGGGCATGGCCTGCCGGTATCCGGGAGGCGTGCGGACCCCGGACGACCTGTGGCAGCTGGTCCTCGACGGCCGGGACTCCATAGGCCCGTTCCCCGACGACCGCGGCTGGAACGTGCGGGACGTCTTCGGTCCGGCGACGGAGACCGAAGGGAAGTCGTACGCGGTCGAAGGCGGTTTCCTCTACGACGCGGCCGAGTTCGACCCGGGCTTCTTCGGGATCTCCCCGCGCGAGGCCCTCGCGATGGACCCGCAGCAGCGGCTGCTGCTCGAAGCCTCGTGGGAGGCGGTCGAACACGCGGGCATCGACCCGAAGTCGCTGCTGGGAACCGACACCGGCGTGTTCACCGGCGTCATGTACCACGACTACGCCTCTCGGCTGCCGGACATCCCCGAGGGCCTGGAAGGCTTCCTGGGATTCGGCTCAGCGGGAAGTGTGGCCTCCGGCCGCCTCTCCTACTCCCTGGGCCTGTCCGGCCCGGCGGTGACGCTGGACACGGCCTGCTCGTCGTCGCTGGTGGCGATGCACCTCGCCGCGGACTCCCTGCGGCGCGGCGAGAGCTCGCTCGCCCTGGCCGGTGGCGTGACCGTGATGGCGACGCCCGGTGCATTCGTGGAGTTCAGCCGTCAGGGTGGTCTGTCGGCGGACGGGCGGTGCAAGGCGTTCGGTGCGGGGGCGGACGGCACGGGCTGGTCCGAGGGCGTCGGCGTACTCGTGCTCGAACGTCTCTCGGATGCCCGGCGCAACGGGCACCAGGTGCTCGCCGTGGTGCGGGGGAGTGCGGTCAATCAGGACGGTGCGAGCAACGGACTGACGGCGCCGAGTGGTCCGGCGCAGGAGCGGGTGATCCGTCAGGCGTTGGTGAACGCGGGTGTGCCGGCTGAGTCGGTGGATGTGGTGGAGGC
>NZ_JBEXPG010000089.1:0-25070 GCF_040611935.1 Streptomyces sp. NPDC006512
CCGGGCCCCCGGGGGGCGCCCGGGCCTACGCCCCGCCCCCCCGCCGTTCGGTATTTCCGCGGGTCAGGAGCGCTGCTTGTCCGTCTCGACCTCTTCTGCGGTCTTCCAGGCGATGCCGTCGAGGATGTCGTGTTCCGAGACGACGACCTCGCGGGCGCCGGCGCGTTCCATGATCGCGAGGAGGACCAGGGCGCCCGCGCCGATGACGTCGACGCGGCCGGGGTGCATCACGGGGATCGCCGCGCGCTCCGCGTGGGTCGAGGTGAGCATCCGTTCGGTGATCTCGCGGACCTGGTCGTAGGAGATCCGGGAGTGGTGGATCGCCGCGGAGTCGTACGCGGTCAGGCCGAGGGCGATCGCGGCGACCGTGGTCACCGAGCCGGCCAGGCCGACCAGGGTGCGGGCCTCGGCCAGCGGGACGGTCTCGGCCGCGAGGTCCAGGGCGGCCTCGATGTCGGCCCGTACGGCGGCGATCTGCTCCGCGGAGGGCGGGTCGACGATGCTGCCGTCCACCACCAGGTGGCGCTCCGTCATCCGGACGCAGCCGACGTCGACGGAGCGGGCCGCCCGTACGTGCTCCTCGCCGACGACGAACTCGGTGGAGCCGCCGCCGATGTCCACCACCAGGAAGGGCCGCTCCAGCCGGCCGGCGCCGGTGAGGTCCTTCGTGGCGCCGGTGAAGGAGAACTCCGCCTCCTGGTCGCCGGAGATCACCTCGGGCTCGACGCCGAGGATGTCCAGGACTCCCCGGACGAACTCGTCCCGGTTCTCGGCGTCCCGGGAGGCCGAGGTGGCCACGAAGCGGACCCGTTCGGCACCGAGCTCCTTGATCACGGCGGCGTACTCGCGGCAGGCCGCGAAGGTGCGCTCCAGTGCGTCGGGGGCCAGCCGGCCGGTCTTGTCCACGCCCTGGCCGAGCCGGACGATGGTCATGCGGCGGTCCAGCTCGGTCATCGCGCCGGTCGCCGGGTCGAAGTCCCCGACCAGCAGGCGGATGGAGTTGGTGCCGCAGTCGATGCCCGCGACGCGGGTCACAGGGACTCCCCGGCGTTCTCCCCGGCGTTCTTCTCCCCGCACGGGGTGACGCAGGCGCCCTTGGCCCACCACTCGGGCAGCATCGCCAGGGCCTCGTCGCCGAACGGGTTCACGCCCGGACCGGCGGCCAGCGAGTGGCCGACCAGCACGTGCAGGCACTTGACCCGGTCCGGCATGCCGCCGGCGCTCGGGAAGCCCTGGAGGACCTCAATGGCGTCGCGGCGGCGGATGTAGTCCTCGTGCGCGGCCTGGTAGGCGGCGGCGAGTTCGGGGTCCTCGGCGAGCCGGGCCTGCATCTCCTTCATCACGCCGTTGGCTTCCAGCGTGCCGATCGCGGAGGCCGCGCGCGGGCACGTCAGGTAGTACAGCGTGGGGAAGGGGGTGCCGTCGGGGAGCCGGGGCGCGGTCTCGACGACGTCCGGCTGCCCGCAGGGGCAGCGGTGCGCGATCGCGCGCAGTCCGCGCGGCGGGCGGCCGAGCTGCTGCTCGAACGCCTCGATGTCCGCGTCGGTCGGCTCGGTCCGGTCGGTCTGGGGCGGGGGCGTCTGCATGCCTGGAGGAAGTCTCTTCGTTCTCGTGGGTGGGTGCGGGACGGGCGGGTACCCGGTCAGTCGCGGGGGCGGTCGGCCTTGTCGACCCCGTCCCAGACGTTGGAGTACCAGGGGCGGTCGGAACCGGCCTCCCCGCCGCGGCGGTGCTCCGAGGCCTCGGCCCCGGGGTCGTTCATGATGTAGCCGGTCTCCCCCGGGCGCAGGAAGTGCAGGTGCTTGCGCGCCTGCTGTTCCGCGTAGGCGGGATCCTGCCAGCGGGCCTTCTCGTCGCGGAGGTGTTCGAGGCGCTTGCGCGCGTCGAGCGCGGCCCGCCGCTGGTCCGCGATCTCCGAGCGCTGGGACACGTACTGGCGCATCGGATACGCGAGGGCGACGACCAGGGTACAGAGGACGAGGACCAGCAGTGCGGCCCGGCCGGTGAGCCGGCTGCGGCGGACCTGCCGGCGCGACTGCGACCGGTAGACGTGGGCGGCGGTCCGCTCGCCGAGCTGCTTGAGCCTGGTAGCCGTCGAGAAGGTGGAGAACCGATCCCGGTTCCCGGCCATGGTCCCGCCTCCCCTGGTGCGCACTACGCAATACGTCCCCGCACACGGTACGGGACCGAGTGCGGGGACGTACGGAGGCCAGCGCCGTGAGGCGGTGATTAGCCCTTGAAGCGCGGGAACGCGGAGCGCCCGGCGTACACCGCGGCGTCGTCGAGGATCTCCTCGATGCGCAGCAGCTGGTTGTACTTGGCGACGCGGTCCGAGCGGGCCGGGGCGCCGGTCTTGATCTGGCCGCAGTTCACGGCGACGGCGAGGTCGGCGATGGTGACGTCCTCGGTCTCGCCGGAGCGGTGCGACATCATGCACTTGAAGCCGTTGCGCTGGGCCATCTCGACGGCGTCGAGGGTCTCGGTCAGCGAACCGATCTGGTTCACCTTCACGAGCAGGGCGTTCGCGGAGCCCTCCTCGATGCCGCGGGCGAGGCGCTCGGGGTTGGTGACGAAGAGGTCGTCGCCGACGATCTGGACCTTGGTGCCCAGCTTGTCGGTGAGGGTCTTCCAGCCGGCCCAGTCGTCCTCGTACAGCGGGTCCTCGATGGAGACCATCGGGTACGCGGAGACGAGCTCCTCGTAGTACTCGGTCATCTCGGCGGCCGAGCGGGACTGGCCCTCGAACTCGTACTTGCCGTCCTTGTAGAACTCGGACGCGGCGACGTCGAGCGCGAGCGCGATGTCCTTGCCCGGGACGTAGCCGGCCTGCTTGATGGCCTCGACGATGAGGTCGAGCGCGGCGCGGTTGGACTCCAGGTTCGGGGCGAAGCCGCCCTCGTCACCGAGACCGGTGGAGAGGCCCTTGGTGTGCAGGACCTTCTTGAGGGTGTGGTAGACCTCGGCACCCCAGCGCAGCGCCTCGGAGAAGGACTCCGCGCCGATCGGGGCGATCATGAACTCCTGGATGTCCACGTTGGAGTCGGCGTGCGACCCACCGTTGAGGATGTTCATCATCGGAACGGGCAGCAGGTGCGCGTTCGGGCCGCCGAGGTAACGGAAGAGCGGCAGGTCCGAGGCCTCGGACGCGGCGTGCGCGACGGCCAGGGAGACGCCGAGGATGGCGTTGGCGCCGAGGGAGCCCTTGTTGTCGGTGGCGTCCAGGTCGAACATGGCCTGGTCGATCAGGCGCTGCTCGGTGGCGTCGTAGCCGACGAGCTCCGGGCCGATCTGCTCGATGACGGCGAGGACGGCCTTCTCGACACCCTTGCCGAAGTAACGGTTGGGGTCACCGTCACGGAGCTCGATGGCCTCGAAGGCACCGGTGGAGGCGCCGGACGGAACTGCAGCACGGCCGGTGCTGCCATCGTCGAGGCCCACCTCGACCTCGACCGTGGGGTTGCCTCGGGAGTCCAGGATTTCCCGGGCTACGACGACGTCGATGGACGGCACGAGCATCTCCTTCTGGGATGTGACGCTGGGTGTGCGGTGGCGTGTCAGGCCGTGGGATGGCCTTGCCGCCTAGAGCCTAACCGGCTCCGGGCACTCGGTCGGCCGACCGCCCGGGTCCTGGGACGAAAAAGGGCCCGAATACCCCTGTTCCAGGACATAGGTCTCTTGATCAATTCGAGTTCGACCCGTCGGGGCCGCCCGGATCGGTCCGGAAACGGGCCGGGATCGGGCCGGGAACGGCCCCGGACACGCCGCCGCCCGGCGCGTGGGGGGATACGCGCCGGGCGGGGGGATGCTGCGGGTGGATCAGGTGACGCGGTGTTGCGCCGGAGTTCAGCTGAGCTTCAGCTTCTGGCCCGGGAAGATCAGGTCCGCGTCCTTGACGATGTCCTTGTTCAGCTCGAAGAGCTTCTCCCAGCCGCCCTTGACGCCGTTCGCCTGGGCGATGGTGCCGAGGGTGTCGCCGGCCTTGACCTCGTAGGAGCCGTTGCCCGTCTTCGGGGCCTCGGTCTTGGGGGCCTGCGGCTTGGCGGCCGGGGTCTCGACGCGCTCGGAGCGGGAGACGGGGGCCTCGGTGCGCTTCGGCTCGGCCTTCGGGGTGGCCGGCTTCGCGGGCTTGGCCGGCGTGGCCGGCTTCGCGGGGGCGGGCTTCGCCGGCTTGGTCTCGGGCTTCGGCTTGGCGGGGGTGGTCGAGCCGCCGCCGTTGTACGAGGAGTTGGAGAGGCCGACGCCGCAGTGCGGCCAGGCGCCCTTGCCCTGGCCCTTGAGGACCTTCTCGGCGATGGCTATCTGCTGGGCCTTGCTGGCCTGGTTGGCCTGCGCGGCGTACGCCTTGCCGCCGTAGCCGGCCCAGGTGGAGGCCGAGAACTGCAGACCGCCGTAGTAGCCGTTGCCCGTGTTGATGGCCCAGTTGCCACCGGACTCGCACTGCGCGACCTTGTCCCACTCGGACGCGGTGGCGGCGCTGGCGGTACCGGCGGCCATCAGGGGGGCCGCGACGGCGACACCGGCGACACCGGCGAGCGTGACGATGCGGACGGCCTTGGAGCCGCGACGGTGCTTGCCCTTGCCGGAAAGCAGCATGGATTTCTCCTCACCGACGCCTTCGAGGTGAGCTGTCGGGTTCGGGCTGATGAGTTGCCCGGTCACGTGTCGAGCACGTGGCTTAACCCCAAGCCGGTACGCGGCCGTCTCTCAACGGCCTTTCCCGGCGCCTACCTTGGTTCCCCCGCTCCTGCCTTCGGCGCTTGCGCGACGACTGTTCCCCCCGTCCGCCGGCAGGATTCGGCGATGCGGTCGAAGGAGCCCGCGGTGGCGAGCGACTCAGAAGGTAGACAGGTCTCTCCCCGATGTTCAACGTGCGATATCGGGGAGAAACCGGCCTACTTGCATTCCTCAAAAGCACGTTTGTGCAGGTGAGGGGTGGGTTTGGGGAAGTTCCGGAACGAGACACGCCAGTTGACCGGAAGAGACGCATGTCTCACTTACCGATAACGGACATTCAGCTCTTTCCGGATGACCGAACTGCCCCTATTCCTTGGTTAGATCCAGGTTCTGACCGGGCTTGATGAGGTCCGCGTCCTTACCGATGACCTGCTCGTTGGCCTTGTAGAGCTCGTTCCAGCCCCCCTTGAGCCCCTTGGCGTCCGCGATCGCGGTGAGGCTGTCGCCGGGCTTCACGGTGTACGAGGGGTCCGACGTGGCGTCAGAGACGGTCTGCACCTCGATGGCGGCCGGGCCGCGGTGCTTGCCGCCGCCGTCGGCCGTGCCGGAGGGCGAGCTCGTGGGCGAGGTCATGGGCGAGGGCGTGGCACCCGGGGTGAGCGGGGCCGTGGGGGCCGTCGGGTCCACCGGGGTGGTGGGGGTGGCCGGGGCCGACGGGTCCGCCGGGGCGGTCGGGGCCGTGGTGGGCGGAGCCGTGGTCGGCGGCACGGTCGCGGGCGGGACCGCCGGACCGGTGGACGGCGCCGGGGCGTCGGGCTCGGGCATGACGGGCAGTCCGCTGGTGGGACCCAGCGGGTAGTCCGGCAGGCCGGTCGGCGGGGCCGTGGGGCCCTGCGGGGACGGGGTCGGGGCCCCGAAGTCGATCGGGGCGTCGGAGCCGGTGACGGGCACCGAGTCGTCCACCCGGGTCGGGGTGGGGGCGACGGGTCCGGCGGGCTTGGGGTCGCCCGGGTCCACGGCGGCGGCCGGACCCTGCTGGGTCAGCCCGGCCGAGGCGGCGCACAGCGGCCATGCCTGGGGGCCCTGGGAGGCCAGCACCCGTTCGCCCACGGCGATCTGCTGGGAGCGGCTGGCGAGGTCCGGACGCTCGGCGTAGGCGAGTCCGCCCGCGTTCTTCCACTGCTCCTGCGTGAACTGGAGCCCGCCGTAGGCGCCGCTGCCGTAGTTCGCGCTCCAGCTGCCGCCGCTCTCGCAGTCGGCGACCTTGTCCCAGGTGGCCGTTTCGGCCGCGCTCGCGTTCGTGGCGGCGAGCAGGGGCAGGGCGAGTGCGGAGCCGGTGACTCCGGCGGTGACGACCAGGGCGGGTACCTGGCGGGGGCGTCTGTGGCGGCCGTTCCCGGAACGCATGAGGCTGCACCTTTCGCATAACGGCGGGGTAACGGCAGAACCTAGCGGCCTTCGAACGATTGTCACAAGTTCGGCTGGTGACTGACGTGGGATCAGACGGACTTCCGCCGGGCCTCAGTTGTTTCGGGGTGTGAAGCGGACCGGAAGCGTGCGCAGGCCACGCATGATGAGTCCGCCGCGCCAGCGCAGGTCAGTAGGGGGAACGGCAAGTTCCAGATCCGGCAGACGCGTCAGCAAAGTCGCGAGCGCGGTCTGTCCTTCGAGACGGGCGAGCGGAGCACCGAGGCAGTAGTGGATCCCGTGGCCGTACCCGAGGTGTTGGTTGTCACTCCGGGACAGGTCCAGGGTGTCCGGATCGGCGAACCGCTCGGGGTCGCGGTCGGCCGCCGCGAGGACGACCAGTACCGGGTCGCCGGCCGCGATCTCCTGGCCGCCGAGGGTCAGCGGGCCGGTGGCGAAGCGCCAGGTCGCCAGCTCCACCGGGCCGTCGTAGCGCAGGAGTTCCTCCACCCCGGTCTCCAGCAGGGCGCTCTCGCCCGCCGCGAGGGAGGCCTGGAGGCGCTCGCGCTGCTCCGGGTTCATGAAGAGGGAGTGGACCCCGTTGCCGATGAGGTTCACGGTCGTCTCGAAGCCGGCGAACAGCAGGATGAACGCCATCGCCGTGGCCTCGGCCTCGGTGAGGTGGTCCCCGTGGTCGCTCGCCCGGATCAGGTCGGAGATGAGGTCATTGCCCAGATCATCCCGTTTGCGATGGATGAGTTCCCCGAGGTAGGTGCGCATCTGCTTGACCGAGCGGGCGACCCCGCCGCGCGGGCCGCCGCCGTGCCGGATCATCATCCCGGCCCAGTCGCGGAAGTCGTCCTGGTCCTCGCGCGGTACGCCGAGCATCTCGCAGATGGCGTAGATGGGGAGCGGGAAGGCGAACTCGTGGATGAGGTCGGCCTCCCCCTTCTCCGCGTCCCCCGCCTTTTCGACGATCTTGTCGATGAGGTGGTCGGTGAGCTCCTGCACGCGCGGGGTGAACTCGGCGACGCGGCGCGGGGTGAACGCCTTCGACACCAGTCGGCGGAGCCGGGTGTGGTCCGGCGGGTCGATGTTCAGCAGGTGCGTCATCAGCTCCGCCTTGCGCTCCCCCGGGATGCCGGTCTTGCCCTTGGCGTGCGCGGGTTCGGCGTGGTGCGCCGGGTTCTTGCTCAGGCGCTGGTCGGCGAGGGCCTGCCGGGCGTCGGCGTACCGGGTGACCAGCCAGGCCTCGACCCCGCTGGGGAGCTTGGTGCGGTGCACCGGGGAGTGTTCGCGCAGCCAGGCGTACGCCGGGTAGGGGTCGGTCGCGAACTCCCAGTCGAAGAGGGTCGGGCCCTCGGTGGAAGGGGAGTCGGCCGGGGTTGCGGAGGTCTGCTCATGCACCCGCAGACCGTATCCCGGCCCGCGCCGGCCACCCCATATGGGCCCTTCGTCGCGGCTGTCCGTAGATCGGTCATCCCTTGACCTCACGTTCCCCGCCGTTCCTACTTTCGGTTTTGTGGATGTGAGGATCTTGAAAAGCAGCTTCGCGGTGGTGGAGAGACGGGCCGAGCACGCGGTCAAGTACTTCTACTCCCACCTCTTCTGGCACAACCCCGGGATCCGCGAACTCTTCCCGTCCGCCTCCGAGGACATGGAGCGGCAGCGGGACCGGCTCTTCGCGGCGCTCACCCATGTCGTCTCCCGCCTGGAGGACGAGACCCTCGTCCCCTACCTCCGCGACCTCGGCCGCGACCACCGCAAGTTCCTCGTCGGCCCCGAGCACTACGCGGCCGTCGGCGCCAGCCTGCTCGCCGCGCTGGCCGAGACCTCCGGCGAGGCCTGGAGCCCGGCCACCGAGAAGGCCTGGGCCGAGGCCTACCAGATGATCTCCGACGTGATGACGGCCGGAGCCGCCGCCGACGACGCCCCGCCGTGGTGGGACGCCGAGGTCGTGCGCCACCTCCAGTACGGGGAGGACATCGGCGTCCTGACCCTGCGGCCGCACGCCCCCCTCCCCTATCTCCCCGGCCAGTACGTCAGCGTGAGCAGCGACCGCGTGCCGACCACCTGGCGCACGTACTCCCTCGGCAACGCCCCCCGCCCCGACGGCACCGTCGACCTCCACGTCAGCCGGATCGAGGGCGGCCGGCTCAGCACCGCCCTGGTCCGCGAGGTCCGGCCCGGGGAACGGCTGCGTCTCGGCGCCCCCGGCGGGGCCCTGACCCTGCGCCGCGGGGACCGGCCGGTCACCTTCATCGCCGCCGGCACCGGCTGGGCCCCCGTCCGGGCCATGCTGGAGGACCTCGCGGAACATCCTCCCGATCACGACGTACGGCTCTTCGCCGTCGCCCGGGACGCCGCGCACCTCTACGACCGGCCGCTGATCGACGCGTACGCCGCCGCCCTCGGCTGGCTCGCCGTCACCTACATCACGCCCGCCCCCGGGCGGCACCGCAACGAGGCCACCGACCGGCTGGGGACCGCGCTCAGCAACCGGGGCCTGTGGCGGGAGCAGGACGTCTACCTGAGCGGGCCGCCGCAGTTCGTCGACGAGACCGTGTACCTGCTGGAAGAGCTCGGGGCCCGCCCCGACCGGCTCTTCCACGACGCCGTACCGCCCACGGGCTCCGCCGTGAACCGGCCCACGGGCTTCGGCGAGTGGTTCCTGAACCGGCCCGCCCCCCACTGGCACAACCCGTCGGGACGCGCCCCGCGCGAGCACTGACGGACGCGGCCGGCCCCCTGGCCGTAGGGCCGCTAGACGACGCCCTCGGCCGCCCGGATCGCGTCCCGGTAGACGCGGGCCGCCGCGCGCAGCGCGGTCTCGGGGTCGGTGCCCTCCGCTTCGGCGCGCGCCGCCAGCGCCAGCAGTTCGTAGCCGATGCCCTCGCCCCGGGGCAGTTCCACGGCCAGCGCGCCGGCCCGGGCCCGGCCCGCGAGCTTGGCCGCGAGCGCGAGACCCGGCTGGGCCAGCGGAACCCCGTCGGTCACCGACGCGCGCTGCTTCTCGACCGCCTTCGTGGCCTGCCAGTGCGCGTGGACCTCTTCGGGGGTGTCGGCCTTCTCGTCGCCGAAGACGTGCGGGTGCCTGCGGATCAGCTTCTCCACGAGGTCACCGGCCACGTCGTCGATCGAGAACGGCGCGCCGGCCCCGTCCCCGTCGCCGTCCTCGTACCCGTCCTCGTCGCCGTCGTGCTCTCCCCCGGCGCCCTCCTCCGCGATGCGGGCGTGGAAGACGACCTGGAGCAGGACGTCGCCCAGCTCCTCGCGCAGCTCGGCGCGCTCCCCGCTCTCGATGGCCTCCACCAGCTCGTACGCCTCTTCCAGCGCGTACTTCACCAGTCCCCCGTGGGTCTGCCGGGAGGTCCAGGGGCATTCGCGCCGGACCCGGTCCATCACCTGGACCACGTCGAGCAGCCGGGCGCCCGGCAGGTCGTAGGAGCCGGGCAGCAGTTCCAGGTCGGGCATCGAGACGCGGCCGGAACCGGCGAGGCGGGCCAGCCCGTCGGTGAGCCGCGCGTCCCCCTCACCGCCCGGGATCACCACGACGGTACGGCCCCCGGCGCAGGCCTCGACGAGCTCGTGCGCGTCGGGGCCCGCCTGCTCCACGGCCACGCCCGCCTCGCGCAGGTACGGCAGCTGCGGGTGGCCGGGGTCGGCGCACAGCACCCGGTCCGCGCCGCGCAGGGTCTGCCAGGCGGGCCAGGACAGCAGGCCGGGGGCGACCCGGTGGCTCGCGGTCAGCAGGACGATGCGCCCGGCGGAGTCCGTCCCCTCCGGGGAGGCGGCGGGGGCGGCGGGGGCGGGTTCGGCGGTGTGGTCGGTCACCCTCCGAACCTACCTCCGCCCCGCGCGCTCAGGCTCCGGCGGGGGGCGCCTGCTCGGGCCGGGTGCGCTGGGTGATCCACGGGGTCTCCTGGTCGCCGAGCAGGATCTGCTGGGCGTCCCACCGGCCGTAGCGCGGGTTGACCTCGATGTTCAGCGCCTTCGCGGCCGCGCCCAGCTGGGCCAGGGCCTTCTCCTGGCTGCCGTAGTGCTCGAAGAGCTTGTCGCGCAGCAGCTTGAAGCGGGTGTCGGCGTCCATCTGGCCGGGCGCCAGCTGCGCCTGCTGGAGGGCGGCCGCCGCGAGGGTCTTGGCGTCGCCCGCCTGCTGGAGCTGCGCCTTGCGGACTCCCTCGATCTCCTTGGTGGTCACCGTGACCCCGGCGTCCTCGGCGGCACGCTCCAGGACGGCGCTCTGGATCATCTTGTTGAGCTTGGTGCGCTCCAGGCCCGCGGTGGCCTCGATGAGCTGGGCGCTCTGATCGGAACGGTTCTGCGCGGCGCGGACGTCGTTCACCTGGGCCTGGAGCGCGGAGGTGGTGATGCGTTCACCGCCGACGACGGCCGCGGTGCCGGGGCGGGTTTCGCCCGAGCAGGCCGACAGCAAGGGGGCCGCCACGAGCAGGGCGGCGGAGACGGAGAGCGCTGTGCGACGGTGCAAAGGAGCCTCCAGGGCCGGGAGATTGTGCGTCGGTGCACAAGGGCCGTGCGGTGATCGATGGTATGCAGTCAGGGTGGCCCGAGCCACCGGTTCGACCAACGATTCCGCTGGTGTTGAGGTGCGAGTTCACTCCGCGGCTACCACCCCGACCTCCGTTCCTGGGAAGGTCGGACCACCATGCCGACTTCGCAGCACGCCCCGGACCGCTCCGCCGCACGCTCCGCGGCCCCCGGGACGGGACCCGCCACGGGAGACGCCGGGGCACCGGCCGCCCCCCGCTCCGGCCGCCGTCACAGCCTCTCCGGCGCGGCGCTGGCCGCCCTGATCGCGACGGTGGCCGTGTGCGCCGGGGACGCCGTCGCGCGGGTCTTCCCGTACGGTCCGCGCCACCGCAGCGTGAACGACCTCGGCAACCAGTTCGTCCCCTTCCACGCCCAGCTGTGGGACCTGCTGCACGGGAGTGCCGGGGGCGGACTCCTCCTCAACTGGCGCTCCGGGTACGGCACGAGCTTCCTGCCCGACCTGGGCACGTACCTGACCAGTCCGTTCGCCGTCCTCGTGGCGTTCTTCCCGCGCGCCGACATCGACCTCGCGGTGTACGTGGTCACCGTGGTCAAGACGGCGGCTGCGGCCGCGGCCATGGCCTGGCTGCTGCGGACGCAGCGGCCGGGGCCGTGGTGGGCGGCGGGCCTGCTGGGGGCCTCGTACGCGCTGTGCGGCTGGTCGGTGATCGAGGCCTCCTACAACCCGATGTGGCTGGACGGGCTGGTCGCCTTCCCGCTCCTGTGTCTGACGGGTGAATGGGCACTGCGCTCACGCCGTCCGGTCGCGGGGGCGCTGGTGGTGGCCCTGTGCTGGACGGCGAACTTCTACACGGCGTACATGGCCACCCTCGGCGCGGCGCTGGTGCTGCTGGTGCGGGCGGTGCTGACGCGGGAGGAGGTGCGCGAGCGGGTCCGGGTGGCGGTGCGGGCGGCGGTGACGACCCTGCTGGGGATCGCGCTGGCGGCGCCGGTGCTGGTGCCGCTGTTCCTGAGTTCGCAGCAGGCCTACCCGGGGTGGTCCAAGGAGTTCCGGCCCGTGCCGTGGCCGGACCTGCTGGCGCGGCTGCTGCCGGCGACGTACTCCTTCTCCTCCCCCGCGCTGTTCGTGGGGACCGGGACGCTGCTGCTGGTGGCGGCGCTGCCGTTCCACCGCGCGGTGCCGGCCCGGACCCGGTGGTGGTGGACCGGGCTGGTCGCGGCGGTGCTGCTGTCTCTTCAGTGGGCGCCGACGCATCTGGCCTGGCACGTCTTCGCGACCCCGAACGGCAGTCCGTACCGGCAGACCTTCGTGCTGGCCGGGATCGTGGTCATCGCCGCGTGGACCGCCCTGGCCGCAGGGCTGCCCGGCGTACGGGCCCTCGCCGCGGGCGCGGGCGTGCTCGTGGCGGCCGTGGCGGTGGCGGCGGGCGGCAGCGGGCTCGCGACGCCGTGGGGCTGCGCGCTGTTCACCGGCGGTCTGGCGGCGGCCGCCGGGGCCTGGTGGGCGCTCGGCCGCCGCCGGGCGGTGGTGCCGGCGGCGGGACTGCTGGTGGCGGTGCTGGTGGGGCAGGCCGCGGCGACGACGGCGTACGGGCACAAGGGGAAGCTGGCCGGGCTGGACGACTACCCGTCCTGGGGCCCGGCCCACACGGCCCGCGCGCGGGCCCTGGCCGAGGCCGACGGCTGGCCCGCGTACCGGACGGATCCGGGCCGGCCCGCGCTGTCGGGCAACGACCCGATGCTGCTCGGCGGTGAGGGCGGCTCCTACTACAGCAGCCACACCCCGGACGTGTTCACGCGCACGATGGCGGCCCTGGGCGCGGGCTGGACCTCGCGGGGCCGCAACGTCCAGAGCCTCGACAGCCCCGTCACGGACGCGGTGTTCGCGGTGGGCGCCCGGCTGCGCCCCGACGGGACCGTGGCCCGCGCCGAGGTGCCCCCGCTGGTGACGGTCCGCCCCGGGGGCGTCCCCTCCGCGGGGTACGGCGACTCGCCCTTCGCCAACCAGGAACTCCTGCTGGGCGCCCGGGTCTACGAGGATCCGGTCGCCCCCGGCGTGTGCCGCGCCGGGACGGAGGCCTTCCTGTGGGCCCCGGAGTACAACTCCACGGCCCGGCTCGCGGACGGTCCGGCGTTCCGCCTGAACGGCTGGGCCCCGCGCAACCGGGCCGCGCTCCAGCCGATGGGCCCCTCGCACGGGCCCGCCTCGAAGCTGGTCTTCGACCGGCCCGCCCCGGCCGACTGGGCGCTGTCCTGCCTGGACCGGCCCCGGCTGGACGCGGCGGTGGCCGCGCTGCGCGCCTCGGCCGCCACCTCCGTACGGGTCTCCGCCTCGGGCGTACGGGCGGTCCTGCCCGCGGGGAGCACGGGCACGGCGGTCCTGTCGGTCCCGGCCGTCGCGGGCTGGACCTGCAACGGCCGTCCGGCCTCGGCGTACCTGGGTCTGGTCGCGGTCCCGCTGGACGGCCGCACCACCACCCTCACCTGCGGGTTCCGTCCGCCGGGGCTGCTGCCGGGCGGGGCCGCCGCCGGGGTCTCGGTGGCGGCCCTGCTCGGCATGGCGCTGGTACGGCGCCGTCAGCGCACCTGACCCAGCCACTGGAGGGTGCGGCGGACCTCCACGGGCAGGGGGTGGCCCGGGCCGTGCACGCGGTCCGCGTCGAACAGGAGCCGGACCAGGGTGTCGTGGGCGCCCTGGCGGTCTCCGAGCGAGAGCAGCAGGTGCGCTATGCGGCGGCGGACCTCCAGGGGCAGGCCCGGGTCCGGGTTGGCGTAGTGGTTCTCGAAGAGGGGGAGCAGCGAGCGGTACTCCGCCAGGGCCGCCGCCGGTTCGCCGAGCTGTTCCAGGCACTGGGCGGCGTCGTAGCGGAACCGCAGCGCCTGGGGGTCGCCGGCCGGGAACTCGTCGGCGAGGCGGCGCAGTTCGGGCAGGGCCCGGCGGTACTGGCCGTCGTCCATCAGCGTGGCCGCGTACTGCTTGCGCAGCGAGCGGACCACCGGCGAGTGCTCCCCGTGCTCGGCGGCGGCCGCCGGGAGGATGCCGCCGAGGATGTCCACGGCCTGGGTGAGGCGGCCCTGGTCGAGGAGTTTGCGGGCCTCGTCGACGGCGCCCGGGATGTCGGGCCGGGGCGGGGCCGGCGGGTCGGCGGGCCGGGGCGGGACGACGGCGGCCCGGTCGGGCCAGGGGGCATGGGGGCGCAGGAAGGGACGGGTCGGGTCGAGCGGGCCGGCCGCCGGGCGGCTGCCGCGGGCGGGCAGCAGCGGGGCGAGGGCCTCGTAGACCTCCTGCGCGGAGCCGGGCCGGTCCTGCGGGTCCTTGGCGAGCAGGCGCATCAGGAGCGCCTCCAGCTCCTGCGGGATCTCCGGGCGCGCGCCGCGCACCGGGAGCGGGGGCTCGTACAGGTGCCGGTGGAGCACGCCGAGGGCGGTGGACCCGGCGAAGGGCACGTTGCCGCTGAGGAGTTCGTACAGGAGCACGCCGAGGGCGTACAGGTCGGTGTACGGGCCGACGGCGCCGCCCATGGCCTGCTCGGGTGCCATGTAGGCGGGGCTGCCGATGGGCGATCCGGTACTGGTGAGGCGGGTGGTGTCGGTGTCCATGACGGAGGCGACGCCGAGGTCGAGGACGAGGACGGTGCCGTCGGGGCGGATCATCACGTTGCGGGGCTTGAGGTCGCGGTGGACGATCGGCACGGCGTGCACGGCGGACAGGACGGCGCACAGCTGCGCCACCACGGAGACGGCCCACGGCCACGGGTAGGGGTCGTGTTCGGCGAGGTGGTCGGCGAGGTCGGAGCCTTCGACGTAGCCCATGACGAGGTACAGCTCGTCGCCGTCGCTGCCCGCGTCGTGGACGGTGACCAGGCCGGGGTGGTCGACCTGGGCGGTGACGCGGCATTCGCGCACGAAGCGGCGGCGCAGTTCCTCGGCGACGGTGCCGGGTCCGGCCACCTTGTCGGGGCGCAGCAGTTTCACGGCGACGCGGCGGTCGAGGCGCCGGTCGTAGGCGGTCCAGACCTGGCCCATGCCGCCCTGGCCGAGGATGGTGGCGAGCTGGTAGCGCTCGCCGATGAGGCGTTCCGTCACCGGTCACGGTCCTGGACGGACGTGTCGTTCGGGTCCTGGTAGGGGCCGCCGGGCTGCGGGGGCTTGCGGCGCAGGAGTTCGCTGAGCTCGTCGAGTTCGGCGCGGACCTGCCCGAGGCGCGGCGGCGGGGTCGCGTGCGGAGGGGTCCCGTGCGGCGGGGTCTGCGGTGCCTGGGGCGCCGGGGCGGGCACGGGGGTGTGCGCGGGCGGGTACCCGTAGGAGGGGTTGGTCTGCTGCTGGGGCGGCGGCGTGTACGGGGCGGGCGCCGGGTACCAGCCGGCGGCCGGGAGCACCTGCGCGGCGGAGGCGGCCTCGTGGTGCTTGATGTCGGCGACGAGGAAGTACACGCAGACGGCGAAGCCGGTGAAGATCGAGCCGCCGGCCCCGAGGTTGCCCTGCCAGCCGCTGGTGTCGGCGGTCGGGTCGAGCTGGATGAAGGTCATCCAGAGGACGGCGAGCAGGCCGCTGACGACGAGGAGGACCCAGTCGCGGGCCTTGCGGGTCACCAGGGCGAGGCGCAGCATCGTGCCCCAGGCGAAGAAGCCGCAGGTGATCACGGGGAGCACCGCGAACAGCACGCGCAGCGTCACCACGGTGGAGGAAGTGGGACGGTGGCCGTGGGGGCCTTGCTGCGGCGGGATGCCGGGGGCGTGCATCGGTGCTCCTGACGGGCCGTGCGGAAGGGTTGCGGGTCTGAGGGTATACAGCCTTTCCGGCCGTCCGTGAGGGGATGGACGCAACCGTTGCAGGGTCGCTGCACAGGGGTCACTCCGGCAGGACGGATCCGTCCGAGAGGCCGTCGTACAGGCCCTGGACGAGCTGCTCGCCGAGGCGGGCCGTGAGCCTGAGGGCGTCCTCGAACTCGGCGAGCTCCCGGAACCGTGCTCCGTAACGGCGCTGTTCGGCCAGGGGCAGGCGGGGCAGGCGCAGCCGCCGGACGTCGAGGCGGGTGGCGGTGGAGGCGTGGCTGCTGGCGCGGCGGGTGTTGGCGGTGCCGCGCAGGAATCCGGCCACGAACCAGGGGTCGAGGGCGGCCGGGTCGGGGCGCAGCAGCTGGACGTTGCGGCCGAGGGCGGCGCCCGCCCCGTCCGCCAGGCCGGTTCCGATGACGCGGGCGGTGCCGGCGGCTCCGACGACGGGGACGACGACGTCGCCCGGGGCGGCGAGGAAGGCCTCCTCGGGGCCGGCGGCGAGGGTTCCGGAGGGGGCGGCGGCGGTGTACACGTCGTGCTCGGTGAGGACCGGGGGTTCGGCGCCGCCGGGGGCGCTGCCGGTGCCGGTGCCGGTGTGCAGCAGCAGGGCCCCGGCGCGGGCGAGTTCGCCGATGGTGGTCTGCGGGAGCCGGGCGGGGGGTGCGTCGGCGGGGGCGGGCGGCGGGGTGAGGCGGGCGGCGCGGGTGAGGCTCTCGCCGAGGCGTTCCCGTACGGCGGCCAGTTCGGCGAGGCCGCCCCCGGTGCCGGGCGGGGGGAGGTGGCGGGCGGGGGTGAGGTCGACGTCGTCGTCGAGCAGTTCGACGACGGGTACGACGCGGGTGACCCCGGGGGCTTCGGGGGCGGTGCCGGTGCGGTCGTACGCGGTCCAGGCGTCGAGGACCGCTTCGTGGACGGCGGGCCAGGCGGCCCGGGCCTGGCCCTCGGGGGCGAGGCCGGCGGTGTCGACGAGCAGCAGTCCGGCGGGGGCCGGGGCGTGCGGGGCGGGCCGGCGCAGCACCCACAGCTGGAGCGGGATCCCGTAGGGCGGCGCGGCGCCGGCCGGGAGCGCGACGACGGCCCGCAGCGCGCCCCGGCGCAGCAGGTCGGCGCGGATGCGGCGGCCGGAGCGGCGGGCGGCGACGGCGGGGGGCATCAGGAGGACGGCGGTGCCGCCCTCGCGGAGGTGGGCGAGGGCGTGCTGGATCCAGGCGAGTTCGGATTCGGTGCGGGCGGGGAAGCCGTACTCCCAGCGGGGGTCGTAGGCGAGTTCCTCGTGGCCCCAGTTGCGTTCGTTGAACGGGGGGTGGCACAGGACGGCGTCGACGGCGGTTTCGGGGTAGGCGTCGCCGCGCAGGCTGTCGGCGGCCGCGGCGCGGACCTGGGCGGAGCCGTGCAGGGCCAGGCGCAGGGCGGTGAGGGCGGCCAGTTCGGGTGCGGCGTCCTGGGCGTGGAGGGCGGTGGCCCCGGTGAGGGCGCGCAGCGCGCCGCCGGTGCCACAGGCGGGGTCGAGGGCGGTGCGGACGCCCGGTCCGGCGAGGGCGGCCATCAGCGCGGCGCAGCCCTCGGGGGTGAGGGTGTACTGCCGGGGGTTGGCGTCGAGGTGGCGGCCGAGGAGGAACTCGAAGGCCTTGCGCGCTCCCGCTCCGGCGGCGAGTTCGGCGGCGGCCCGCAGGAGCGGCATGCCGGCGGGCCGGGGCGCGGCGGCCGCGGTGAGGGGGTGTCCGGGACCGAGGCGGGCGGTGAGGACGCGGTCGCGGAGGGGGGCGAGAAGGGCGGCCATGCGGGTGTCGGTGACCGCGGTCAGCTCCAGCCAGTCGGCGGGCCGGTCCCGTACGACGAGCAGCGCGGCCCCCGTTTCGACGAGTGCGGCGACGGCTCCGCCGGGGTGGGCGGTGACCTGCTGCCAGACGCGTTCGCGCAGCGGTACTTCGGCGAGCTTGCCCTGGGCCCGCAGCCAGTCCTCGACCTCGGACAGGGCGAAGGAGGGACTGGTCTCGGTGCCGCCGACCGGCTTGGGGAAGTCGGCGTGGCGGCGCCGCCAGTTGCTCACGGCGGCGCGGCCGACCCCGGCCAGGCGGGCGATCTCGGCGGCGGTGACCTCTGCGACGTTCTCCTCCGGCATGCGGGGAGCATACCGGTGGACGCGGGGGAGACCGCTTCACAGCGTGAATTCCAAGCAAACCCGTGAATCGCGTTGACTCGGTTCACAGGCTCTGTTGTGATGATCCTGTGAACGGCGGCGCGAGCAACCAGCCGCGAACGAAACCGAGTTCCAGACAGGAGCACTCCATGTCCCACACCCCGCGCACGAGTCGGACCACGCGCAACAAGGTGCTCGCCGGCTGCGGTGCGCTCCTCGCGCTCGTCGCCGTCGGCGCCTGCACCGGCGGCGAGAGCGACACGGCGAAGAGCGGCAAGCCCGCCGCCGCGAGCACGAAGACGGACGGCTCCACCGGCGGCTCCACGGGCGGCTCCTCCGGGGGCGCGCAGAGCGGGCAGCCGAGCGGACAGGAGAGCGCGCAGAGCAGCCAGAAGCCCGCCGAGGAGCCGAAGAAGGCGGCCGCGATCCGCGGCAGCGGCACCTTCCAGGTCCCCGGCGACGTCAAGCCCGGCACGTACCGCACCACCGGCAACAAGGACCTGGGCTGCTACTGGGAGCGGGCCAAGGACTCGACCGCCGAGCTGGACTCGATCATCGCCAACGACAACGTCACGGGCACCAGTTACGTGACCGTCGAGGCCACCGACAAGATCTTCAAGTCCAACGGCTGCAAGGACTGGGAAGCCGTCGACCCCAAGGCCGCGGGCGGCTCGCCGAAGACCGAGTTCTCGGGCGAGGGCGGCATGTACAAGGTGGGCTCCGACATCGCCCCGGGAACCTACAAGTCCGCCGGTCTCGCCGAGGGCTCCGCCGGCTGCTACTGGGAGCGGTCCAAGTCCGCCGACCACGAGCTGGACTCGATCATCGCCAACGAGAACCCCGAGGGCCCGGCGGTCGTCACGATCTCCGCGAAGGACGCCTACTTCAAGACCACGGGGTGCGGGACCTGGAAGAAGTCCTGATTCCACCGCAACCCGCACGCCCGTTCCCCCGCCGTAGCTACCCTCGGGTCACTTTGAACGCTCCCAGGGGGGAACCGACTTGCGCACCACCATGCCCGTCACCACCACGTCCGTCACCACCGCGGCGCTCGCCTGCGCGGCCCTGCTGACCCTCACGGCGTGCGGACCGTCCTCCGACGCCGCGCGGGCGAAGCCGTCTCCGACCGCCACCGCCTCCGCCCCGGCCGCGCCCGACCCGTTCGCGGGCAAGGACCCCGCCGCCGTCCTGCGCACCGCCTACGAGGAGACGACACGGGTCCGGACCAAGGAGCTGGACATCTCGCTCACGAAGGACGGCAGGCAGGTCCAGGCCCTCCTGACCGTCGAGGACGAGAAGGTGTGCCGCGGCAAGGTGACCGTCATGCGGGCCGGGGCCGCCGACCTCTACGTCGAGGACGACACCCTCTCCTTCAAGGGGGACGAGGGCTTCCTCAAGGAGCGCTTCAAGGACGCCGCCCGGCCGGGTGCCGACCCGGAGGGCTGGATCAGCTCCGAGGTCTCCGACCCCTCGGTCGCCGACCTGCTCGACCTCTGCGGGCAGGCGCTTCCGGCCGCGTTCTTCCCGGGCGACCGCAAGGACGTCCGGCGGGTGGCCGACACCTCCTACGACCAGTGGCGGGTGGCGGTGTTCAAGTCGACCATGCCCGGCGGCGGCGAGGTCACCGACCACGTGCTGATGGACGGCACGCCGTACCTCGTCAAGCGGCAGGTCGGCGGGCCCGATTTCGCCGGCACCGAATACCTGAAGCTCCCCGGCCTGGACCGCAAGCCCAGCCCCTCCCCGAGCGGGAGCGCACGACCCTCCTGACGCCCCGGGCGGCCCGGCGCGCGAACCGTCGACAACCGGCGTAACGTCACAAACGGGGCCCGAAAGGAGCACGTACGCATGGGGATTTTCGACAAGTTCAGGGACCAGGCCAAGGCCAAGGGCAAGGACATCTCCGACAACCTGGAGCAAGAGGCCAACGAGAAGACCGGCAGCAAGTACGCCGATCAGATCGACAAGGCCCAGCAACAGGCCGAGCAGAGGCTCGGGATCGACGACGACCCCAACAAGTAGCCCGCTTCGCGGGGAGGGCGCCGGCGGTGGCCGGCGCCCTCCCCGCGCGCGGACGGGCGGCTACGAGCCGAGGATCGTGGTGAGGAACTCCCCGGTCCAGGCCAGCAGTTCCCGCCCGACCAGCGGCTTCCCGCCGACCCGCGCGGTCTTCGGCCTCGGCACCAGCACCTGCGAGGTGGCGGGCTTGAGGACCGTCCCCGGGTAGAGCCGCTTCAGGCGCAGCTCCTGCGATTCGCGCAACTCCACCGGCCCGAAGCGGATGTTGGGGCCCTGCAAGGTGATGTCGCCGACCCCGCAGGCCCGGGCGAGCATCCGCAGACCCGCCACCAGCAGCAGGTTCTCCACCGGCTCCGGCAGCTTGCCGTAGCGGTCGGTGAGCTCCTCCCGCACCGCCTTGACGTCCGCCTCGGAGTTGGCCGCGGCGATGGACCGGTACGCCTGGAGGCGCAGCCGCTCGCCGGGCGCGTAGTCGTGCGGGACGTGCGCGTCGACCGGCAGCTCGATCTTCACCTCCAGCGGCGGCTCCTCCTCCACCCCGCCCTCGACGGCGGCCCGGTAGTCGGCCACGGCCTCGCCGACCATGCGGATGTACAGGTCGAAGCCGACGCCCGCGATGTGACCGGACTGCTCGCCGCCGAGCAGGTTGCCCGCGCCGCGGATCTCCAGGTCCTTCATCGCCACGTACATGCCGGCGCCCATCTCGGTGTGCTGGGCGATCGTCGCGAGCCGCTCGTGCGCGGTCTCCGTCAGCGGCTTCTCCGGCGGGTACAGGAAGTACGCGTACCCGCGCTCGCGGCCACGGCCCACGCGGCCGCGCAGCTGGTGCAGCTGCGAGAGGCCGAAGTTGTCGCCGCGCTCCACGATCAGGGTGTTGGCGTTGGAGATGTCGATGCCGGACTCGACGATCGTCGTCGACACCAGCACGTCGAACTTCTTCTCCCAGAAGTCCACGACGACCTGCTCCAGGGCCTGTTCGGACATCTGCCCGTGCGCGGTCGCGATCCGCGCCTCGGGCACGATCTCCCGCAGCTTGGCGGCCGCCCGGTCGATCGACTCGACCCGGTTGTGGATGTAGAAGCACTGCCCCTCGCGCAGCAGTTCGCGGCGGATCGCCGCGCCGATCTGCTTCTCCTCGTACGGGCCGACGAAGGTGAGCACCGGATGCCGCTCCTCCGGCGGGGTGGTGATCGTCGACATCTCGCGGATGCCGGTCACCGCCATCTCCAGGGTGCGCGGGATCGGGGTCGCGGACATCGTCAGCACGTCCACGTTGGCGCGGAGCTTCTTCAGCTGCTCCTTGTGCTCGACGCCGAAGCGCTGTTCCTCGTCGACGATGACCAGGCCCAGGTCCTTGAACTTCGTCTCCTGCGAGAACAGCCGGTGGGTACCGATGACGATGTCGACCGAGCCCTCCTTCAGCCCCTCCAGGGTGGCCTTGGACTCCGTTTCGCTCTGGAAGCGGGACAGCGCCTTCACGTTGACCGGGAACTGCGCGTACCGCTCGGAGAAGGTGCCGAAGTGCTGCTGCACGAGCAGCGTCGTGGGCACGAGCACGGCGACCTGCTTGCCGTCCTGGACGGCCTTGAAGGCCGCCCGGACGGCGATCTCCGTCTTTCCGTAGCCGACGTCGCCGCAGATCAGGCGGTCCATCGGGACCGACTTCTCCATGTCCTCCTTGACCTCGGCGATGGTCGTGAGCTGGTCGGGCGTCTCCGCGTACGGGAAGGCGTCCTCCAGTTCGCGCTGCCAGGGGGTGTCCGGGCCGAAGGTGTGGCCGGGCGCCGCCATGCGCGCGCTGTACAGCTTGATGAGGTCGGCGGCGATCTCCTTGACGGCCTTCTTGGCGCGCGCCTTGGTCTTGGTCCAGTCGGCGCCGCCCAGCCGGTGCAGGGTCGGGGCCTCTCCGCCCACGTACTTGGTGACCTGCTCCAGCTGGTCGGTGGGGATGTACAGCCGGTCGCCGGGCTGGCCGCGCTTGGCGGGGGCGTACTCGACGAGGAGGTACTCGCGGGTGGCGCCCTGCACGGTGCGCTGCACCATCTCCACGTACCGGCCGACGCCGTGCTGTTCGTGGACGATGTAGTCCCCGACCTCCAGGGTGAGGGGGTCGACGGACTTGCGGCGCCGGGTCGGCATCCGGCCGAGGTCCTTGGTGGCGGTGCGCTGCCCGGTCAGGTCGGTCTCGGTGAGGACGGCCAGCCCCAGGGCCGGGTCGACGAAACCGTTGTCGAGGGAGCCGCAGGAGACGTGGACGATCGACGGCTCCAGCTCCGCCAGGTCCGCCTCCAGGCGGGCGGCGATGCCCTCGTTGCCGAGGACCTCGACGGTACGGGCCGCCGGGCCGTGGCCCTCGGTGAGGTAGACGGTGCGCCAGCCGTCGGCGAGCCAGCCCTTGGTGTCGGCCAGGGCGCGGGCGGTGTCGCCGCGGTACGCCTCGGGGGCGTGCATGCCCAGCTTCAGGGTGTCCCCGCCGGTCAGGTCCGCCTCGTCGGCGGCGAAGGGGGACACCGACCACCACATCATGCCGAGCTCGCGGGCGTGGTCGCGGACGTCCGCGATGCCGCGCAGGGAGGCCGCGCCGACGTCGATGGGGGCCTCGCCGCCGCCGGCGGTGGCCGCCCAGGAGGCCATCAGGAACTCCTGCGAGGTGGCCACCAGGTCGGCGGCCCGGGTCCGCACCCGCTCGGGGTCGCAGACCACGGCCATCGCCCGGGCGGGCAGCACGTCGATCAGCAGTTCCATGTCGTCGACGAGGACCGGGGCGAGGGACTCCATGCCCTCGACGGCGATCCCCTCGGCGATCTTGTTGAGGAGTTCGCCCAGCTCCGGGTGCTGTTCGGCCAGGGCCGCGGCGCGTTCGCGCACCTCGTCGGTGAGGAGCAGCTCGCGGCAGGGCGGGGCCCACAGCCCGTGCTCGGCGATCTCCAGGGACCGCTGGTCGGCGACCTTGAAGTAGCGGATCTCCTCGACGTCGTCGCCCCAGAACTCCACGCGCAGCGGGTGTTCCTCGGTGGGCGGGAACACGTCGAGGATGCCGCCGCGGACGGCGAACTCGCCGCGCTTCTCGACCAGCTCGACGCGCGCGTACGCGGCCGCGGCCAGGGCGGCGGTGATCTCGCCCAGGTCGGCGCTCTGGCCCTGCCGCAGGCTGACCGGGACCAGGTCCCCGAGCCCCTTGACCTGCGGCTGGAGCACGGAGCGGATCGGCGCGACGACCACCGAGACGGGCCCGGCCGCCGGATCGTCCGCGCTGGGGTGCGCGAGCCGGCGCAGGACGGCGATGCGGCGGCCGACGGTGTCGCTGCGCGGGCTGAGCCGTTCGTGCGGCAGGGTCTCCCAGGACGGGTAGTCCACGACCTCGTCCGGCGGGACCAGCGAGCGCAGCGCCGCCGCCAGGTCCTCCGCCTCGCGCCCGGTTGCCGTGACGGCGAGCACCGTGCGGCCGGTGCGCCGGGCCAGGGCGGCGATCGCGAAGGGCCGCGCGGCGGGCGGGCCGACGAGGTCCACGTGCATCCGGTTGCCGTCCCCGGCCGCGGTGACCGCCTCGGCGAGGGCGGGATCCCGGGTGACGGCGTCGAGCAGTCCGTGCAGGCTCATGTAGGGGGCTTTCCATCCGGTGGAAGGGCGTGGAAGGGCGGAGCGGGGCAACGCGAAGGACCCGACACGTGAACGGGCCGGGGTTTCCCACCCTACGCCCGCGGGTCCCCCCACCACCGTCCCGCACGGAGGCGCTGCGCGCCCGTCCGCGGCCGCCCCCGCACCGATCGCACGTTTCCGGCCACGGCCGGATCGAGGGGGCCGGAGCTCGGCCCCTCCGGCCGGAATGACAATCTGTACGTATGTCCATATCCGGGAGTCCGCTGACGGCCGGGGAGCTCCCGGCCTCCCCGGCCCCGTCCCGTCCGCCGCTCGTCCCGGCCCCGCGCCGGGTCCGCGCCGCGCGGGAGCCCGGGAACCCGCACCGGGCCGCCCGGGCGCCCTGGGCGCTGGCCGGCGTCCTGTTCCTCGCGTACGCCGTCCTGTCCGTGTCCCGGTACCGGCGCATGGAGAGCGCCTCCTGGGACCTGGGGATCTTCGAGCAGGCGGTCCGGGCCTACGCCTGGCTGCAACCGCCCGTGGTGGACCTGAAGGGGCCGGGCGCCAGCGTCCTAGGCGACCACTTCAGCCCCGTCATCGCGCTGATCGCCCCCCTCTACCGGGTGTTCCCCACCCCCGTCACCCTCCTCGTCGTGCAGGCGGCGCTGTTCGCGCTGTCCGCGGTGCCCGTCACCCGGGCCGCGGCCCGGCTCCTCGGCCCGTCCCGGGGGCTCGCGCTGGGGGCGGCGTACGGACTGTCCTGGGGGATCCAGCGGGCCGTCGAGTTCGACTTCCACGAGATCTGCTTCGCGGTGCCGCTGCTGGCCTTCGCGCTGGAGGCACTGCTCGCGCGCCGGTGGCGGGCCGCGCTGGTCTGGGGGCTGCCGCTGCTGCTGGTCAAGGAGGACCTCGGCGTCACCCTCACCGCGTTGGCCCTGGTGGTCGCCTGGCGGGCCCGGCGCACCGACCGGCGGGCCGCCCGGCTCGCGGTGGCCGTGGCCGTGGCGGGCACGGCCTTCGCGGCGCTGGTGTTCACCGTGGTCGTCCCCGCCTTCGCCGCCGACGGCTACGCCTACTGGGAGAAGCTCGACGGCTCCGGTCCCGGCGCCCTCGACGGGCTGGGCACCAAGGCCGCCACCCTCGCCTGGGTGCTGCTGCCCACCACCGGGCTGCTCGCGCTGCGGTCCCCGCTGCTGCTGGTCGCCGTACCGACGCTGGGCTGGCGGTTCCTGTCGGGAGACGAGCACTACTGGTCCACCGACTGGCACTACAGCGCGGTCCTGATGCCGGTCGTGGCGCTCGCCCTGGCCGACGCCGTGGACGCCTCCCGGCGGTCCGCCCGGCCGTGGCTGCGCGCGTACGCCCTGCAACTGCCCGGCGCCCTGCTCGCGGCCGGCCTCGCGCTGAGCGCGACCGTCCTGCCGACGGTCCGGCTCGCGGAGCCCGCCACGTACGAGGAGCCCGCCCGGGTCCGCTCCGTCGAGGCGCTCCTCGCCTGGATCCCGGACGGCGCGAGCGTGGAGAGCGACAACGGCCCCCTGACGCGGCTGACCTCGCGCTGCCGGGTGTTCTGGATCGGCGACACCCGGGGCGTCGTCCCGGACTACATCGCCTACGACAACGCCTCCGGCTGGGCCGGCGAGGACCCCGTCGAGTACGCCCGGCAGCTGCACCCGGACGCCCGCTTCGCCCTGGTGGGCACCGCGCGGGGCACGGTCGTCCTGCGCCGGGTCTGACCGGCCCCGCGCACCACACCCCGCGCACCACACCCCGCACCCCGACCCCGCACACGCGGAACGCCGGCCCCGGGCCGCCCTCTCGGGCTGCCCGGGGCCGGCGCGGTTCCCCCGTACGACCGCCTCGCGACCTAGGCACTGTCTTCAAAGGGTTCTGATGGGGGATCATGTGCCGCATGGTGCGTCGTCATGAACTGTCGGATCTGGAGTGGGAAGCGTTGTCCG
>NZ_JBEXPG010000090.1:0-24598 GCF_040611935.1 Streptomyces sp. NPDC006512
GCGCCGGCCGGTATCTCGGACGTCGCGATCGCCGGTACGGGCAATGACCTCCAGCTGGTGCTGACCGCCGAGAACGGTGCGAAGCAGTACCACGGCGCCCGCTTCTTCAGCGGTGAGTGGGTGTTCAACTCCCTGTCCTCGGTGGTGTCCGGCGTGACGGTCACCGATGTCGCCGCGGCCGCCGTGAACGACGAGCTCCAGGTGGCGTTCGTGGCGGCCGACGGCCGGGTCCTGCACACGGTCCGCCAGGTCAGCGGCAACTGGACCGGCGTCGGCACCGTCGACCTGACCGGCGTCACGGGAACCCGCACCGGCGTCTCGATCACCGGCACCTACAACTGAGCCGAAGCCGCACAAGGCCGCGGGCCCGGGACGCTCACCGTCCCGGGCCCGCGGCCGTACTCCCTGGTCAGGGCACTAGGCGTTGGCCCGCCCCGCGGTGTCCGTGGCGGCGGGCTCCGGGGCACCGGACGGCACCTCCAGCCGGGCGACGCGCAGCCAGCCGGCGCCCGCCTTCGCGGCGGAGCCCAGCGCCAGCCCCCAGGCGGCCCCCGCGACGCCCCACACGGCGTACCCGCCGAGCAGCAGGGCCACCGACAGCAGGGAGAAGACCACCTGGAGGGACAGGGTGGCCTTCGGATTGAGCACCCGCAGGGTCAGCAGCGCGCAGGTACCGAGCCCCATGACCGCGTACTGCGCGCCCGTCGCCGGGAGGAGCGCGGAGGCGGCGGCCCAGGTGTCGCCGAGCAGGTGCCGGCCCAGCCGGTCGGGCAGCGCGTACAGGACCGCCGCCCATCCGGCGCCGAGCACCGCGAGGGCGGCGCCCATCAGGGCCGTCAGCCGGACGACGCCCCGCTTGCCGCGGGCGCGGCCGACGACGGGCGGGCCGAAGGCGTTCGCGGAGTTGAACAGCACGTTCAGCGGGCCGAAGAGGGTGGTGGCGCCGCGCAGCGCGCCGACGGCCAGCGGGGTCGCGAAGACACCGAGTCCGAGGACCGCGAGCTGGCTGGAGCCGTTGCCCACGGCGAACTCCACCACGAACCGCCGCCCCAGGTGCCCGCGGCGCAGGTACGGCCGCAGTTCGCCGCGCACCCCGCGGACGAAGGGCCGCAGCAGCCACAGTCCGAGGGCGAGCGCGGGCAGCGCGGACAGCCCCCACACCAGCACGAGCCGCCCCGCCGAGGCGCCCGACGGCTGTACGGCCAGCGCGGCGACCACGCAGGCCAGCCGCAGCGAGTCGGCGGCCAGCGCCCGTTCGGGCACGCGCAGGGCGGAGAAGCAGTAGCGCAGCCCGTCCTGGACGAGGACCAGGGGCAGTACGCCGCCCAGCGCGAGGAAGGCCGTACCGGAGGCACCGGGCAGGGCCAGGCCCACGGCGACGAGGACCAGCCCGACGGCCGCCGAGGCGACGGCCGTGAACTGGACGGACGAACGGCAGACGGCGCCGAGGCGTTCGCCCTTCTCCAGGACGACGGTCTGGCCCACGTAGGCCATGTTCAGCCCGAGGAGCACGCTGAAGGCCACGTACACCATCGAGAAGTCCGCGAAGCCGGAGGCCGAGGACAACCGGGCGGCCAGCACCAGCACCAGGATGTTCGTGGCGCTGGAGGCGGCCTGGTCGAGGACCGAGGAGACGGCGGCGAGGCCCCGCCGGCTCACCGCCGGCCCATGCGGACCGTGCGCAGGGCGACGGTGTCGGTGCCGTCGCCCGGGATGTGCTGCTCGGGCTCGGCCGGCTCGCGGGTGAGCGGCTGCGGCTCGGGAGCCGCCGGAGCGGGGGCCGCGGCCGGGGCGGCCCCGCCCTTGCCCTTGCCGCGGCCGCGCTTCTCGGTCGGCAGCGGGGTGTGCAGTACGGCGCCCAGGACGGTTCCGCCGGCGCCGCTGATGAGCTCGCGGATCCGGGACAGGTCGGTGCGGTGCACGGCGCGCGGGTCGCAGACCACCAGCACCCCGTCGACGCGGTCGACCAGGGCCAGGGCGTCGGCGTACGAGAGCACGGGCGGGGCGAGCACCACGACGGTGGAGTTGGGGGAGTCGGCCTCGGAGATCAGCCGGGTGGCGCGCGGGGAGGTCAGCGCGCGGGCGACGTTGCGGACCCGCTCGCCCGGGATCAGGTCGAAGGCGCCCGATTCCCCGGCGTCCACGACGAGCTGGCGCCCGTCGGGCCAGTCGGAATCCCCCTGCCCGCCGGCGGCGGGACCGCCCGGCATCTGGCTCCAGCGGGGCCGCCCGCCGGCGTCGGTGGGCAGCTGGCTGGCCAGGACCGGGGTGCGCAGGTCGGCCTCGATGAGCAGGACGTCCTTGCCGGTCTCGGCGAAGGAGGCGGCCAGGTTCACGGCCACCGCGGCGGCGGTCTCGCTGCTGCCGCGCGGGGCGACCACGAGGAGGCGGCGCCGGTCGGCGAAACGGGAGTCGTAGGCGAGCCGGAAGGCCACCGAGCGGTACTCCTCGGCGAGCCTGGGGTCGGCCTCCCCGGCCGCGAGGAGCGGGCCGCCGCCGGTCTTGTCCCGGGGCAGGGAGCCCAGTACGGGCGCCCGCAGGGCCCGGGAGACGTCGCCCTCGGAGCGCGGCGCCGGGTCGAAGACGAGCCGGACCCAGGCGGCGAGCAGGCCGAGCGCCAGACCCACGGCCGCGCCCAGCGCGAGCGACATGGGAAGACCGGGACCGTCGGGGGAGGTCGGGGCGGTCGCGGCGCTGGTGACCCGGCCCGGGGTCATGTCCAGGGCCTCCAGCTTGGTGATCTTGCCGTTGTAGCCGCCGACCTCGCTCTGAAGGTCGGTCTTCGAGGAACCGGCCGCGTCGCGCGCCGCGCCCGCGGGCATCCGGGCGATCTCCTTGGACAGTTCGTCGAGCTGCTTGGCGACCGGGTCGCGCTGTTCCTTGTAGCCCTTGACCATCTTGTCGCGGGTGGCGTCGAGGGACTCCTGCCGCTTGAGCAGGTAGGCCTCGGTCATCGCGTTGGCCCGCCTGGCGGCCTCCTTCGGGGAGGACGCCGTGTACGTGAAGCGGAGCACCATGGTCTGCGGCGGGTTGGTGACCTGGAGTCCGCTGCGCAGGGCGGCGAAGTTCTGGTCGGCCACGCCGAGCTTCTTCTTGGCGGCTTCGGCGATCGAGCTGGAGAGCGCCACCTGCCGTTCCGAGCCGATGTTGATCGCCTTGTCGGGCGCGAGGCTCGGGTTGAAGGGGTCGTCGGTGGGGGCGCGCAGCACCACGTCGGCGGTCGCCACGTAGGTGTCGGCGGTGGATATGCCGAGGTAGACGCCGCCCAGCAGGCCGATGCCCACGCCCGCGCCGATGAGCCGGCGGTAGCGCAGGAGCTGCTTGAACTGGTCCCTGAGGAGATCGGGTTCGTCCTCGGCCGGGGCCGCTGCTGGGCGGTTCGTCTCGATCACGGCTGGGTGCCCCCAAGTGCTTCGTCTATCAGTGCGTCGATGCGGGCCAGGCCCGCTTCCCGGCTCAGGTGGGCCGCCACGTGGACGGGCCCGGCAGCGCCCAGCGCGTCCGCACCCTCGGGGTCCTCCGCCAGGGCCCGTACGGCCTTGAGCAGGGCGTCGGGGTCCTCCGGCGGTACGAGCACCCCTGCGCCCGAACGTGCCACCTCCTGGGCGGTTCCGCCCTCCGCCGCGACGGAGGCGACGACGGGCCGGCCGGCCTGGAAGTAGGAGGTGAGTTTGGACGGAACGCTCATGTCCAGCACGGCCGCGTGCTGAGTGACGGCGAGCACGTCCGCCGCCGCGAGGATATCGGGGAACTCGCCGTCAGCGGCAGGGGGGATGATGTCCAGATTCGGAACGTCCGCGGCGAGGTCGGCGAGGGCCCCCCGCTGGCTGCCGTCGCCCATCAGGACGAAGCGGACCTTCGGGTCCAGCCGGGCGGCGCCGACGAGGACTTCGAGGCCCTGCTTGAGGCCCATGTTCCCGGAGTGCAGCACCACCGTCTGGCCGGGTGCCCAGCCCAGGTGGGCGCGGGTCTCCCCGCGCGGCTTCGTGGGCTGCGGCACGTGGGACCAGTTGGGCACCAGGCGGATCTTCTCCGGGTCCACGCCCATGCCGACGACCCGGTCCACGAACGTCTCGTGGATCACGCCGACCAGGGTGGCCCGCTTCAGGGCGTACGCCTCGGCGCGTCCCGCGACCGCCGCGGCCTTGTCGCCGCCGCTGATCCCGCTCTGGGCGGCAGCGGCCCCCATCAGGTCCTGGACGACCGGGACGAACGGGACCTTCCACCGCGCCGCCAGCCGTGCGGCGAGCACCCCGCCGGCGAGGCTCGGCATCTGCGCGAGGACGGCGTCCGGCTTCGGCATCCGGGGCGGGGCCACGGCCCCGTGCAGCAGAATCGATCCTTCGAACAGGGCCCGCTTCACGGCGGTCTGCCGCTGCGGCACGGTGTGCGCACGCCGGTGCACGGTGACTCCCGCGCGCCCCTCCGTGCGCCGGAGCGCCCCCTTGTACTCCGGCTCGACCGACCACGCCGGATAGTGCGGCATGCCCGCCAGTACGTGGGTCTCGTGGCCGATACTCGCCCAGTGCTCCGCGATCTGAGTGGCGTACGGGCCTATGCCCGCGTGCTCGGGGGCGTAGTTGGTGGAAACCAGCAGCAGGCGCCGGTGACCGGATCTGGACACTGAACGTCCCCTTCTCCCCTGGATGATGCGCACGTCACCCTATTCGTTCACCGACAGGGTGAGGAACGTGCACGCTATTGTCTGCTAATCCGCCACACCGGGGGGTGTGGCCGCTGGGGGGTAACTGATGATGGAGCACGATATGTCCGAGCCTGGGCCGACTGCGCGCAGACCGTACCGGGTCGGCTACGCGCCCGGCGCCTACGACCTGTTCCATATCGGACATCTGAACATCCTTCGGCACGCCCGGAGTCAGTGCGACTACCTGGTGGCCGGAGTGGTCTCCGACGAGATGGCCGAACTCGCCAAGGGCCGCCGCCCGATGATTCCGCTGGTCGAACGGCTGGAGATCGTCCGCAGCGTCAAGTACGTCGACGCCGCCTTCGTCGAGACCGTCCCGGACAAGGTGGAGACCTGGAAGCAGGTCCGCTTCGACGTGATCTTCAAGGGGGACGACTGGCGGGGCACGCCCAAGGGCGACCGGCTGGAGAAGGACTTCGCCGCCCACGGGGTCGACGTCGTCTACTTCCCCTACACCGTCCACACCTCCAGCACCCAGCTGCGCCGGGCCCTGGACGCCCTGGCCGAACCCCTCGCCGGGCCCGAGGCGCTCACCGCCGAACGGCGCTGAGCTCCCGGAACCACTTCGTCAGGAACGCCAGCAGGAACAGCACGGCGACGACGCCGAGTCCCGCGTACGCCCAGCGGAACAGCGCACCGCCGCCGAGCAGCAGGAACACCAGGCAGAACACCCCGTAGTCCACGGGCAGCAACGCCACCGCGCGCAGGGTCGACGGCGCGGCGGCGGGGCTGCCGGGGGCCGGCTTCGGCTTGAGCTTCTCGGTCAGCAGGCCGCCGAAGAAGGTGACGACCGAGGCGAACTGGAAGCCCAGCGGCACCAGCAGCCAGCCGTCCGATCCCGTGCCGTAGTCGTCGGGGAAGCGGTAGAAGGCGATTAGCACACAGGTGTGCAGCGCGGTCAGCTTGGCGCAGTCCACGACGTGGTCGAGCCACTCGCCGGCCGCACTGCCGCCCCCGCGCAGGCGGGCCAGCTGTCCGTCGGCGGAGTCGAAGGCGAACCCGACCGCGAGGGCGGCCCACACGGCGGCCCCCAGCCCCCACGAGGGCGCGGCCACCGCGACCGCCGCCACGGCGGCGAAGCTGAAGGCGGCGCTGACCAGCGTCACCTGGTTCGGGGTGAGGCCCAGCGCGTACGATCCGGCGGCCAGGTAGCGCCCGGCGGGCCGGTTGACGAACCGCGAGTAGAGCGACACCCCCTTCGCCGACTTCTGCGCCCCGCGCAGCTCCCGCAGCGCGGTCCCGACTCTGGCCATGCGTACCCCTGAACCCCTCGTTGGCACACGTGCGCTGGTGCACGCGTGTTCGTATGAAGGCCACATCATCGCAGGGCGGGCGAAGGCTTCCGCTCCGGATGCGCGCGTACGTCCTGAAGCAGTAGTACGGACAGGTTCGCGGCGGCCACGAGCACCGCCCCGGCCAGCAGCGGCAAGGCCGTGCCGGTGACCGCGGCGAGCGGGGCGGCCACCGCGAGCCCGAGCGGGCGGGCCGCGAAGGAGATCAGGGAGTCGAAGGAGCCGACCCGCCCCAGGGCCTCGGCCGGCACTCGCCGCTGGATCTCGGTCTCCCACAGCGGGCTCAGCAGTCCGACCGCGCCCATGCCCACGAAGTACGCGGCCGCGCACACCGCCACCGGCAGCCGGAAGGCGAAGGCGGCCAGGGCCGGGGCGAAGGCCGCGGAGGCCGCCGCGACCCACACCAGCGGCCGGCGCACGGGGAGCCGCCCGGCCGCCCACGCCCCGGCGAGCAGTCCGGCGGTACCGGCCTGGGCGACGGCCACCCAGGCGCCCTCGCCGCCCAGGGACTCGACGGCGATCAGCGGCCCGAGGGTCAGGAGCAGGCCCGCGGTCAGGTGCCAGACGCCGTGCGCCATGACGTTGGCCAGAAACCACGGGTGCCCGCGGGTCTCCTTCCAGCCGGCGCGCAGCTCGGCCGTGAAGCCGCCCCGGACCCCGCAGTGCTCCCGGGCCGGGGTCCGCAGGCCGCCCAGGGTGAGGGCGGACGCCGCGAACAGCGCGCCGGTCATCACGGAGGACCAGCCCGCCCCGGCGGCCAGCATCAGCGCCCCCGCCGCGGCCGGCCCGGCGATGGCCGCCAGGCCCTGGGCCACCATCAGCCGGGAGTTGGCGCGCAGCCGCCCCGGTCCCGCCACCACGGCCGCCACCAGGGTCCGCGCGGCGGGGGTGCCGAAGGCCACGCCGGCCCCGGTCACCGCCGACAGCGCGGCCAGCTCGGGGACCCGTACCGGGCCGGACAGCAGCAGGACGCCGATCGCCAGCTGGGCGGCGGCCCGCACCAGATCGGCGGCGAGCACCACCCGCCGGGCGGGGAACCGGTCGGCGGCCACCCCCGCGACGGGCAGCAGGAGCAGCATCGGCAGCATCTCGGCGGCGAGCACCAGCCCGAGGTCGCCCGCCGAGCCGGTGCGCATCACCGCGAGGGTGAGGGTGGTCGGGATCAGGGCCGTGGCGAACGCGGCACAGGTGCGGCCCGCGAGCAGCCGCCAGAGGGTCGGGGTCATGCGGGAAGATTATTTCGCCAACGAAGAGTTCGCCAGCGAAATGTTTTCGGGCGGGGGTGGGCACGGGGCCGCCACCGGCCGGGCCATAATGCGGACATGGGCACTGAGACGGGGTCGACCCCGGCACCGCACGGGACGACGCACCCCGCCCCGCGTCCCCCCGCCGGCCACCCGGACACGGCGGTCCCCGCCGAGGACTCCGTCGACCGGCACATCGCGCGCTGGACCGGCAAGGTCCCCTTCGACGTGCCCACCGAGGCCGTCATCACCCGCATCCAGCTCCTGGCCAAACACGTCGCGCACGGCAAGGAGCGGGCCCTCGCCGAGACCGGGCTCCAGGCCTTCGAGTTCGAGACGATGCACCGCCTCGCCTCCCGCGGCGCGCCCTGGCGGGCCCCCTCCTCCGAACTCGCCTCCGAACTGCTGCTCTCCCCGGCCGGCATGACCGGACGCCTCGACACCCTGGAGCGGTCCGGCCTGGTACGCCGCATCCGCGCGGCCGGCGACCGCCGCCGCGTCGACGTCGAGCTCACCGGGGAGGGACACCGGCGCTGGACCGACGCCATGCGCTGGCGCGGCATCGCCGAGGCGCGGATGATCGAGCCCCTCGACGACGCCGACCGCGCCGCCCTCGCCGCCCTCCTCAAGCGGATGCTGCTCCAGGTCGAAACCCGCTGACGGGGGACCGGGACCCGGACCGGCCCCCGGGGCCGGCCCCCGGCCCCGGCCCGGTCACGTCAGCACGCGCAGCAGCACCACCGACCGGGCCGGCACCGTGAAGGCCTCCCCGCCGCGGTGCCGGGTCGCGGGCGCCGCGGCCTGCGACTCCCGCGAGGTGTCCAGCACCAGCTCGTACACCCCCGCCCACGGCGCCCCCGGCAGCACCCACTCCACCGGCCGGTCCCCGGCGTGCAGCAGCGCCAGGAAGCTGTCGTCCGTCACCTGCCGGCCCCGCTCGTCCCGGCCCGGGATGTCCCGCCCCGACAGGTACAGCCCCACCGCGGCGGCCGGCGCGTACCAGTCCCGCTCCGTCATCTCCGCCCCCGCCGGGGTGAACCAGGCCAGGTCCCGCAGACCGTCCGCGCCCTGCGCCCGGCCGGAGAAGAAGGCCCGGCGCCGCAGCACCGGATGCGCCTGCCGCAGCGAGATCAGCCGGCGGGTCAGCGCGAACAGCTCGCTCCAGGCGGGATCCTCCAGCAGCGACCAGTCCACCCAGCCCGTCTCGTTGTCCTGGCAGTACGCGTTGTTGTTGCCTCCCTGGGTCCGGCCGAACTCGTCGCCCGCCACCAGCATCGGCACCCCGGTCGACAGCAGCAGCGTGGTGAGGAGGTTGCGCAGCTGGCGTCGGCGCAGCGCCCCGATCCGCACGTCGTCGCTCTCGCCCTCCACCCCGCAGTTCCAGGACCGGTTGTCGTTGGTCCCGTCCCGGCCGTCCTCCCCGTTCGCCTCGTTGTGCTTGCGCTCGTAGGTCACCAGGTCCCGCAGCGTGAAGCCGTCGTGGGCCGTCACGAAGTTCACCGAGGCGTACGGCCGCCGCCCGCCCCACGCGTACAGGTCGCTCGACCCCGACAGCCGGTACCCGAGGTCCCGCACGTCGGGCAGCGCGCCGCGCCAGAAGTCCCGTACGGCATCCCGGTAGCGGTCGTTCCACTCCGTCCACAGCGGCGGGAACGCCCCCACCTGGTAGCCGCCCGAGCCCACGTCCCACGGCTCCGCGATCAGCTTGACCCGGCGCAGCACCGGGTCCTGGGCGATCACCGCGAGGAACGGCGACAGCATGTCCACGTCGTGCATGGACCGGGCCAGCGCCGCCGCCAGATCGAAGCGGAAGCCGTCCACCCCCATCTCCGTGACCCAGTAGCGCAGCGAGTCCGTGATCAGCCGCAGTACGTGCGGGCGCCCGGCGTGCAGGGTGTTCCCGCAGCCCGTGTAGTCCGCGTAGCGGCGCTGGTCGGACTGGAGCCGGTAGTAGCCCCGGTTGTCGATCCCGCGCAGGGACAGCGTCGGGCCCAGCTCACCGGCCTCCGCCGTGTGGTTGTAGACCACGTCGAGGATGACCTCGATCCCGGCCGCGTGCAGGGCCCGCACCATCCGCTTGAACTCGCCGACCTGCTGCCCGGCGGTCCCGCTGGAGGAGTAGCCGGCGTGCGGGGCGAAGTAGCCGACCGAGTTGTAGCCCCAGTAGTTCCGCAGACCCCGGCGCAGCAGGTGGTCCTCGTGGGCGAACTGGTGCACGGGCAGCAGTTCCACCGCCGTCACCCCCAGCTTCGAGAGGTGTTCGACCGCCGCTGGATGGGCGAGCCCCGCGTAGGTGCCGCGCAGTTCCTCGGGAACACCCGGATGGCGCATCGTGAAGCCGCGCACGTGCAGCTCGTAGATCACCGAATCGGCCCAGGGGGTCTTCGGCCGGACGTCGTCCGCCCAGTCGTCGTCATCGTGGACGACCACCCCCTTCGGGACGAACGGCGCCGAGTCCCGGTCGTCGCGCACCGTGTCGGCGATGTACTGCTGAGGCCAGTCCCGGACGTGCCCGTACACCTCCGGCGGCAGGGTGAAGTCCCCGTCGACGGCCCGGGCGTACGGGTCCAGGAGCAGCTTCGCCGGATTGTGCCGGACCCCCGTCCAGGGATCCCAGCGCCCGTGCACCCGGAACCCGTAGCGCTGCCCGGGGCGCACGCCGGGCAGGAACCCGTGCCAGATCTCGTGCGTGAGTTCGGTCAGGGCACAGCGGGTCTCGGTCCCGGCCCCGTCGAACAGGCAGACCTCCACCGCCTCCGCGCCCTGCGCCCACAGCGCGAAGTTCGTGCCCGCGACCCCGTCGGGGCCCGCGTGGTAGCGGGCCCCCAGGGGGTGCGAGGACCCGGGCCACACGGGCGGCCCCGGGCGCGCGGACACCCGTAACACCTGCGTGTGGACCCGCTCCCGCACGGCGTTCACGGAATTCACCGCGTTCGCGGTGCCCTCGGCGGCATCCACCGCCTCTTGCTCGGCTGCGCTCGACACTGCCCGCCTCCACGGCTCCTGGGTACCGGCGGGGGTAGGGGATTGTGGCCCCGGCGTCCCGGCCCGGGCCCGCCCCCGTCTGGTCCTTCACACTGTTCTGCCCGGACTGTTCTGCCCGGAACGTGCCCCGCCCTCACGTTTCCCCCGGAGGGGGCCGGTCGTTGGATCCTTCGTGACTCTTCTGACGAGGCGGGCAGGGGCGGGCTTGGCCGCCGTGGCGGCATGGGCGGGCCTGCTGGGCGGGCTGGCCGGCTGCACCAAGGACGGCCGACCCCCGGTGGAGGTCCAGGTGCCCGGCAGACCCAAGCCGCCCGCCGAGGCCATCAGGATCACCCCCGAGGACAACACGAAGGGGGTCCCGGCCGAGGGCCCGCTGCGGGTGACCGTCCCCGAGGGGCGCCTGGAGCGGGTCACGGTCACCAAGGTCGAGGACGCCCAGCAGGAGCGGGTCCCCGGCACCATCGCCGCCGACGGCCTCAGCTGGAGCCCCGACCCGGCGGCCGGACGCCTCTCGCTCGCGGCCAAGTACACCGTGGACGCGGTCGCCCTCGACGGGCACAACCGCCGCCAGGCCCGGCACACGACCTTCACCACCTACGTCCCCGAGGAACGCTTCATCGGCTACTTCAAGCCCGAGCACCGCTCCACCGTCGGCACCGGCATGATCGTCTCCTTCAAGTTCAACCGGGCCATCAAGGAACGTGCGGACGTGGAGCGGGCCATCACCGTCACCTCCGACCCCGCCGTGGAGGTCGTCGGCCACTGGTTCGGCGAGGAACGCCTCGACTTCCGGCCCAAGGAGTACTGGAAGCCCGGCACCCAGGTCACCGTGAAGATGGACCTGCGCGACGTCGAGGGGGCGCCCGGCTCGTACGGCATCCAGGAAAAGACCGTCCGCTTCACGGTCGGCCGCGACCAGACCTCCCTCGTGGACGCCGAGGCGCACACCATGCAGGTCCGCCGGGACGGGCAGCTGGTGTCCACGATCCCGATCACCGCCGGCGCCCCGGAGAACACCACCTACAACGGCAAGATGGTGGTGATGGAGATGTTCGACGTCACCCGCATGAACGGCGCCACCGTCGGCTTCACCGACGACGAGGGCAAGGGCGAGTACGACATCCCGGACGTCCCGCACGCCATCCGGCTCACCAACTCCGGCACCTTCCTGCACGGGAACTACTGGGCCAGCCCCGACACCTTCGGCTCCACCAACGTCAGCCACGGCTGCGTGGGCCTGCGCGACGACAAGGGCGGCGGCTCGGACACCCCGGCCGGCTGGTTCTTCGACCGCACGCTGGTCGGGGACGTGGTGGAGGTGGTGAACTCCCAGGACAAGACGGTGTCCCCGAACAACGGACTGGGCGGCTGGAACATGTCCTGGGCCGACTGGGTCGCCGGATCCGCCCGCAGCTGACGCCCGTCCGGCCGCCGTCCGGACGCAGCAACCGAGTGATTGTCGGACCGGAATGCCGTAGTCGACGGTGTCGTCCCTCCGCCGCGCCGAAGCCCGCCCGCAGCCTGACAGGGCCCACAGCGCGGATACGGACGGAGCGTCATGTCAGCAAGGAACTGGACCCTCGGGCTAGCCGTCGGGGCCGTACTGGCCACCGCGGCCCCCACGGCCCTCGCCGAGGGTCCCGGCACCCGGCCCCCGGCGGCCGGCACACTGCGGGCCCCGCTGCCCGGCGGGCTCGGTCCCTGCGTCCAGGGCGCCTGCCCCAGCCCGTTCCCGCAGATCGGCAGCGACGGCACGATCAAGGGCCGGGACAACGCGGTGAACATCTTCGCCGGCGGCGAGTTCCGCGTCCGCGGGCGGGCCTCCGAGGCCGAGGGCCGCCTCGTCGTCCTCGGCAGCTTCGACCAGGACAAGCAGACCGGCGCGGACAGCCGCTACAACGTCGGCATCGTCGGCGCCGGCTCGCTCGTCCCGCCGCCCGACGGCGCCGACTTCCTCACCACCGGCGCCGACGTCACCGTCGCCGCGGGCGAGACGCTGATCGCCGACAGGGGCGTCGTCCGGTACGCGGGCACCCTCACCGGCGACGTGACCGGCACCCGCACCCGCGACACCGAGGCCGTCACCCGGTACGCGGGCCTGCGCGACCGCCTCAGCGCCGCCAGCCAGTGCTACGCCAAGGTCGACGGCAGCCCGCGCCCGCCGACCGGCACCGTCGCCAACCTGGGCTTCGAGACCCTCTTCACCGGTGACGGCCGCTCACCGCTCCAGGTCTTCAACGTGGACGCCGACCTGGCCGGCAGGGCGGGCGCCGTACAGGGCATCCGCTTCGCGCAGATCCCGCCGAACGCGACCATCCTGGTCAACGTCCTCGGAACGGGCACCCGCACCATCAACACCTACAGCGGCACCCTCGTCGACGCCCAGGACCCGCTCAACGCCTACCGCGAGCGGCTGCTGTGGAACTTCCCGGACGCCGCCACGGTGAACCTGAACGGCGGCGGCCAGTTCCAGGGCAGCTTCCTGATGGGCAACCAGGCCTCCGAAACCACCGTCACCCTGCCCGGCATCAACGGCCGCTTCTTCACCACGGGCTCCGTCACCCACGGCAGCGAGACCGTCGGGGGCGGCGGCCAGGAGTTCCACGCCTACCCCTTCACCGGGGACCTCCCCACCTGCGGCACCACGCCCCCCGTGACGGGCGAGGTCGCGGTCACCAAGGTCGACGAGGCCGGCAACGGGCTGCCGGGCGCGGTCTTCGAGCTGTGGCGCGAGACCAACGACCGCCCCGGCCTCCAGACGGACGGCACCACCCCGGACACGAAGGTGTCCGACTGCACGACCCCGGCCGACGGCGCGTGCTCCCGGGAGAACGTCGAGCCGGGTACGTACTACTGGCGGGAGACCGCCGCACCGGACGGCTACGACCTGCCCCCGAACCCGGTCTTCCCCGTGACCCTGACGGCCGAGGACGCCGCCAACGGCCGCACGGCCCGCACCCGGGCGGTCAACGCCCGGACGCCCGTCCCCGTGACCGGCACCGTCTCCGTCCTCAAGCGGGACGACGAGGGCGAGCCCCTGGCCGGCGCCGTCTTCGAGCTGTGGCACGAGACCAACGACCGCCCGGGCCTCCAGGTCGCGGGCCCCGGCGCCGACACCAAGACCGCCGACTGCGTCACGGGCGCCGACGGGGTGTGCGCCCGCGAGGGCCTTCCGCCCGGCACCTACTACTGGCGCGAGACCGCCGCACCGGCCGGCTACGTCCTGCCCGCGAACCCGGTCTACCCGCTGACCCTGACCCCCGAGAACGCCTCGGCCGGCGTCCGGTACCAGGTCGACAACGAGCGGGTCCCGGAGCCGGACGGCAGCGCGAAGGTCGTCCTGCGCAAGACGGACAAGAAGACCGGCGACCCCGTGCCCGGGGCCACCTTCGAGCTGTGGCGCGAGACCAACGACCGGCCGGGCCTGCAGACGGCCGGCCAGGACGCCGACGCACGGCTCGACGGAGTCTGCGTCACCGACTCCCGGGGCACCTGCACGGTCGAGCTGCCCGTCGGCGAGACCTACTACTGGCGGGAGACCGCCGTCCCGGACGGCTACCAGCTGCCCCGCGACCCGGTCACGGCCTTCGAACTGGAGGACGGCGACGCCGAGGAGGTCGTCGTCGTCAACGTCTCCAACCGCAAGAAGAAGGAGGAGGCGAACGGCTCGATCCGGGTCCTGAAGAAGGACGCCAAGACGAACCGTCCGCTGCGCGGAGCGGTGTTCGAGGTCTGGAAGGAGACCAACCACACCGAAGGCCTCCAGACCCGGGGCATCAACCCCGACCGCAAGGAGGCGCAGGGCTGCGCCACCGACCGCAACGGCGTCTGTGACTTCGACGGGCTCTCCGCCGGCTGGTACTACCTGGTCGAGACGGACGTCCCCGAGGGCTACGTCCTGCCCCGCGACCGGGTCACCGGCCCGCTGGAGCTGGACGCGAACACCTCGGGCAGGCCGCTCGAAGTCACGCTCCACAACAAGCGCGACGACCACGGCAAGCACAAGCCCGGCAAGCACAAGCCCGGCAAGGGCGGCCCCCGCTAGTGCCGTGACCGGCGGGCGGCCGCGGACCCCGCGCCGGCCCCCGCCTCGACCCGGCCGGTGCGCCGCCGGAGTGATCCGCTCACTCCGGCGGCGCACCCGCGCGGGCGCACCGCCGCCCCGACCGGTTGGCTGGGGCGTGGCGGCCCGGCCGGCGGGCCGGAGGAGGCCCGTATGGCCACACGTCAGGCGGCGGTCACGGCAGCCGGAACCGCGGTCCTGTGCGCGGTCCTCGCGCTCGGCGCCCCGGCCGCAACGGCGGCCCCCGGGCCGGAGCCCGCCTGCACGGCCGGCACCGGCCCCTACCAGCGGGAGCTGGAGGCCCACCTGGGCCGCGCCTCCGACGGGAGGCAGTCCCCGGCCGACTGCCTCGCCGTCCGCGCCTTCCAGCGGCAGAACGGGGTCACCCCCGCCGACGGCTACGCGGGCCTCGCCACCTACCGCACGATGGTCGCCGTCGCCGCCCGCGCGAACCCCAACGCGGCCGGCGACTGCCCGGTCCGCGCCCACCGCGTGACCTGCGTCGACCTGGAGCGGCAGCTCCTGTGGGTGCAGAGCGGCCGCCGCGTCGTCTTCGCGCCCGTCCCCGTCCGCACCGGCCGCGACGAGGACGAGACCCGCCCCGGCTGGCACGAGGTGTACTGGCGCAGCAAGGACCACGTCTCCACGCTGTACGACGACGCCCCCATGCCCTACGCCCAGTTCTTCGACGCGGGCCAGGCCCTGCACGGCCGACCCGGCCCGCTCTTCGAACACGGCGGCTCCGCCGGCTGCGTCAACCTCACGGTGGCGGACGCACGGCGGCTGTGGGACCTGCTGACGGAGGGCGACGCCGTCTACGTATGGGGCGTCAAACCCGGTACCGACGACTGAGGTCCCCGCGTCCCGGGCCCCCCGCACTTGGGACGGAACGGTGACAAGACCGTGCCTTTTCGTGTTGTTCCCCTGTGATTACCTGTCGACATGCGCGCGACTGCCCGCGCGCGGGGGACATGGGGAGAACACGAGTGAACCTGCAGCCGATACGCGGCCGCGTCCGCACCGGCCTGCCGGCCCTTCTGCTGGGAGCGGCCCTGCTGCTGACCAGCGCGTGCAGCGGCGGCGGCAACAGCGGGGGCAGCGGCGGGGACAACGGCGGGACCGGGGGCGGCGGCAAGACCGGCACCGAGGCGTCCAAGGCCGTGGTCAGCGTCAAGCCGGACGACGGGGCCAAGGAGGTCGCCACCAGCGGCGTCCTGAAGATAACCAGCACGGGCGGCAAGCTCACCACGGTGACCGTCGCCGACACCAAGGGCAACGCGGTCGAGGGCAAACTCGCCCCGGACGGCGCGAGCTGGGAACCGGCCCGGCACCTGGCCTCCGCCACCGAGTACAAGGTGCACGCGGTCGCGAAGGACGAGGCCGGCCGCGAGTCCGCCAAGGACACCACGTTCTCCACCCTGACCCCGCAGAACACCTTCGTGGGCCACTACACGCCCGAGGACGGTTCGACCGTCGGCGTGGGCATGCCGGTGTCGATCAACTTCACCCGGGGGATCACCAACCCGGAGGCCGTCGAGAAGGCCATCACGGTCACCGCGGAGCCGTCCGTCCCCGTCGAGGGCCACTGGTTCGGCAACGACCGCCTCGACTTCCGCCCCGAGAAGTACTGGGCCGCGGGCACCAAGGTCACCGTGAAGCTCGCCCTCGACGGCGTGGAGGGCCGCCCGGGGGTCTACGGCAAGCAGACCCGTACGGTCACCTTCACCGTCGGCCGCTCCCAGGTGACCACGGTAGACGCCTCCTCCAAGCAGATGGAGGTCGTCCGCGACGGCCAGGTCCTCAAGAACATCCCGATCACCGCGGGCGCCCCGGCGACGACCACCTACAACGGGCAGATGGTCATCAGCGAGAAGTACAAGGTGACCCGGATGAACGGCGCCACCGTCGGCTTCGGCGGCGAGTACGACATCTCCGACGTCCCCCACGCGATGCGGCTGTCGCAGTCGGGCACCTTCGTGCACGGCAACTACTGGGCCTCCTCCGGCACCTTCGGCTCGGAGAACGTCAGCCACGGCTGCGTCGGCCTGCGCGACGTCCGCGGCGCCGGTGACGACAGCACCCCGGCGGCCTGGTTCTTCAACGAGTCGCTGATCGGCGACGTGGTCGTCGTGAAGAACTCCAAGGACAAGCAGATCGCCCCGGACAACGGCCTCAACGGCTGGAACATGGACTGGGCGGAGTGGATCAAGTAAGCGGATCCCGTACACGGTAGGAGTGGCCCGGTGCTGTGACCCACGGCACCGGGCCACTTCGCGTGCCGGGCCCTTCCGGGGGCGACCCCCGGACCCCCAGCCCCTAACCTTCCCCGTATGACCATCTCTCTCGAAGTCTCCGAAGGCGTCGGCACCATCCTGCTGGACCGGCCGCCCATGAACGCCCTGGACATCGCCACCCAGGACCGGCTCCGCGAGCTCGCGGTGGAGGCCACCGACCGCGCCGACGTGCGCACGGTCGTCCTCTACGGCGGGGAGAAGGTGTTCGCGGCCGGCGCGGACATCAAGGAGATGCAGACCATGGACCACGCGGCCATGGTCGCCCGGTCCCGCGGGCTGCAGGACGCCTTCACCGCCGTCGCCCGGATCCCGAAGCCCGTCGTCGCGGCCGTCACCGGCTACGCGCTCGGCGGCGGCTGCGAGCTCGCGCTGTGCGCCGACTACCGGATCGCCGCCGACAACGCCAAGCTCGGCCAGCCCGAGATCCTGCTCGGCCTCATCCCCGGCGCGGGCGGCACGCAGCGGCTGTCCCGGCTGATCGGCCCCTCCAAGGCCAAGGACCTGATCTTCACCGGGCGGATGGTGAAGGCCGAAGAGGCCCTCGCGCTCGGGCTGGTGGACCGCATCGTACCGGCCGCCGAGGTGTACGAGCAGGCGCACGCCTGGGCCGCCAAGCTGGCCCAGGGCCCGGCGCTCGCGCTGCGCGCCGCGAAGGAGTGCGTGGACGCGGGACTGGAGGCCGACATCGACACCGGTCTGACCATCGAACGCAACTGGTTCTCGGGCCTGTTCGCCACCGAGGACCGCGAGCGCGGCATGCGCAGCTTCGTCGAAGAGGGCCCGGGCAAGGCCAAGTTCGTGTGAGAGCGGCCGTGTGAGCACGGTCGTGTGAGTGCGGCCGTGTGACGGGCCTCCTCCCTGGGGGTGGATTAGCCAGGCCTTAAGGGAGCCTTAAGGAGAAACGGTGATCCACTCAGGGTGATCGCTGCGAAACGGGCTGTCACTGCAGGTCAAAGTGCTGTCGCAGGCCCCTGGTTGCCCTGCGCATATGCCGGTGCACCCTCCCGGAATCAGTGGTTCCGGGGGGTGTTTTCCCGCGGAACGGCCCGGAGCGGCACACCGGCCGTCCATGATGGGTGCATGGCGGGCCTGGAGGGTGTGGAGCAGCCGCGGCAGCGCAGTAACAGCGCTTCTGCCGTACGGCTCACGGCGGCGCTTGAGGACGAACAGGGTCTCAAGGCGCTGGAGGCGTACGGGAATCCGGCCGAGGGGGAGGTGACCCTGCCCTCCATGCCCGAGTCGGCGAGCACCGCCCGCCGGCTCACCCAGAGCGTGGTGATCCGGTTCTGGGGCCTCTCGCCGCAGATCGCCGAACACACCGTCCTGCTGGTCTCGGAACTCGTCGGGAACGCGGTGCGCCACACCGGGGCCCGTTCCTTCGGTTTACGGATGCTGCGCCGTCGCGGCTGGATCCGCGTCGAGGTGCGCGACCCCTCGCGCGGGCTGCCCTGTCTGATGCCGGTGCACGAGCTGGACACCACGGGCCGCGGGCTCTTCCTCGTGGACAAGCTGTCCGACCGCTGGGGCGCCGACCTGCTGCCGCGCGGCAAGATCACCTGGTTCGAGATGCGGGTCGCGGACCGGTAGCGGCCGTCCCGAGGGAAACCGGGTGGCGGATCCGGACCGGCACTGGCGATCATGCGGAGCATGAGTGATCAACCCGCACGATGGACCCGGGCGACCGTCTACCCCGACATGTGGACCGACCCGGCCGACGACCTCCGCGACAGCGGGGACAGCCCGGAGGGCGAGCTCGCGACGCTGCTGGACTTCCTGAAGAACTACCGCATCACCCTGCGGATGAAGTGCGAGGGGCTGGACGCGGGGCAGCTGGCCCGCCGGTCGGTCCCGCCCTCGACGATGTCGCTGCTCGGCCTGCTCCGGCACCTCGCCGAAGTGGAACGGGACTGGCGCAACTGGCTCACCGACGACGAACCGCTGGCGAAGCTGTACGGCGCGAAGGACGCGGACTTCCACGGGGCCGTCGCCGGGCAGGCCGTGGTCGACGCCGCGTACGCCGATCTGGAGCGCGAGCAGGCCGAGACCGACGCCGCCCTGGCCGGGTACGCGGACCTGGGTGAGCGCGTCGGCAGGGACGGTGTCTCGATCCGGGAGCTGATGGTGCACAGGATCGACGAGTACGCCCGCCACGCCGGGCACGCCGACCTGCTGCGCGAGTGCGTCGACGGGCGGGTGGGGCAGTAGTGCGGTAGCGGCACCCCCGGAAAGCCAGAAACCCCCTGTCGCCGAGGTGGGGCGCTGCGGGGGTTTCATGGGTGCGCCGAGGATCGAAGGGGGTGTGATCCTCGGCGGATGACTTCGCTCGGGTCAAGGGGGGAAGTCGTGCTTCCGACTATGGCAGACGAGGCCCCGAACGCCAAAAGTCCCAACTCGGACATAAGTGTGTATACCCTAAGAGTTTCCACCTAAATCCTAGGTGAGGTGGGCCACTCGCCTCGCAATCCATGAATAACTATCGACTGCTCTGAGTGAATCGTTGATCACATAGTGGACAGGGGGGCTGCGGAGCCCGGACGGCGAAGGTCCCGAATTGGGTCAATCATTACCTTCCCGTCCTTCCACCCCTTAAATGGGCAGGTGTTCTCACCACCAGGCCGCCGAGCGGCCCTGCGCGCGGGCGTCGCCACACTGGCCGGCCTCACCGCCGGCTGCGCGGCGGACCGGACCACCGACCGGGCCACCGCCCCCGCCGCACCGGCGAAGGCCACCGCCAAACCCGCCCCGGCCGCCCCCGCTCCCGCCCCCCGCCGGTTCGCCGGACAGCCCGCCGAGATCGCGCACGGCCCGCGCGACCGACCCCGGGTCGCCCTCACCTTCCACGGCAACGGCGACCCCGCCACCGCCCGCGCCGTGCTCGCGGAGGCGGAACGGGCCGGGGCCCGGGTCACCGTACTGGCGATCGGCGCCTGGCTCGACACGTACCCCGACATGGCCCGCCGCGTCCTGGACGGCGGCCACGAACTCGGCAACCACACCCAGCGCCACCTGGCGATCAACGAGATGTCCGAGGCGGAGGCCTACGCCGAGATCACCGGCTGCGCCCAGCGGCTCAAGCGCCTCACCGGCTCGATCGGCACCTGGTTCCGGCCCTCGCAGACCCAGTACGCCACCCCGCTCGTGCGCACGCTGGCCCAGCGGGCGGGCTACCCGCACGTCCTGTCGTACGACGTGGACTCCCTCGACTTCACCTCGCCCGGCGCCGCGGCCGTCATCCGCACCGTCACCGGGACGATCCTCGGCGGATCGGTGGTGAGCCTGCACTTCGGCTACGCGGACACGGTCGACGCGATGCCGCCCCTCCTCGAAGAACTCGCGCGCCGCAAGCTGCGCGCGGTGACCACCACGGAGCTGCTGACCTCATGACCACGAACCGCCTTCCACGGAAGGCCACCGCGCTCCTCGCCGGACTGGTCCTCGCCGCCCTGGCCGGCTGCGGATCCGGCGGGAAGGGCACGCCCGAGGCGCTCGGCTCCAAGGGGCCGGCCCGCCCCGCCGCGGTCGTGCCCGCCGCGCCCCCCGGGCTGCCGGGGATGCCGCCCGTGCTCGACCCGAACGACGTGTACGCGGCCAACCGGCCCGGCAAGCTCTCCCCGGTGGTCAAGGACTTCCCGCCGCGCATCTACGTGCCGAACACCAACTCCAACACGGTGTCCGTCATCGACCCGGCCACCTACAAGGTCATCGACACCATCCCGGTCGGCGTCCAGCCCCAGCACGTGGTGCCCTCCTGGGACATGAAGACCCTGTGGGTCAACAACAACCGCGGCCACACGCTCACCCCGATCAACCCGGCCACGGGCGAGGCGGGCGACGCCGTCGAGGTGCACGACCCGTACAACCTCTACTTCACGCCCAACGGGAAGTACGCGATCGTGATGGCCTCCCTGGACCGCGAGCTGGTCTTCCGCGATCCGCACACCATGAACCGCGTGAAAACGGTCCCGGTGACCTGTTTCGGCGTCAATCACGCGGACTTCTCCGCCGACGGCCGGTACTTCATCGTGAGCTGCGAGTTCTCCGGCGAACTGCTCAAGGTCGACACCGAGAAGATGGAAGTCATCGGCCAGCAGAAGCTGCCTTTCGAGGGGGCGATGCCGCAGGACGTGAAGGTGTCCCCCGACGGAAAGACCTTCTACGTCGCGGACATGATGGCGCACGGCATGTGGGTGCTCAGCGGAGACAAGTTCGACACCCCCAAGCTGCTGCCCACCGGAAAGGGCTGCCACGGCCTGTACATCAGCCGTGACTCCAAGGAGATGTACGTCCCCAACCGGGGCGAGGGCACCATCTCGGTCTTCGACTTCAAGCAGAACCGGCTCACCAAGAAGTGGGAGCTGCCGGACGGCGGCAGCCCCGACATGGGCGGGGTCTCCGCCGACGGCCGGGTGCTGTGGCTGTCCGGCCGCTACAACTCCGAGGTCTACGCGATCGACACCGTGACCGGCAAGCAGCTGGCCCGGATCCCCGTCGGTGACGGCCCGCACGGACTCGCCGTGTACCCGCAGCCCGGCCGCTACTCGCTCGGCCACACCGGGATCTTCCGCTAGTGCCGTGACCGGCAAGGCCCGCCGGGCATGACGGTGCCCCGGGAGCTCGCACAGCCCCCGGGACACCGGGTCACGCGGGGGCGTTCCGCCGAACGCCCCTCAGCTCACCGCCGGCCGGCGGTCACCAGGCCACCGGCAGCCGCTCGGGCAGCCGCTTGATGAAGCCCGTCCGCCAGACGAGGTTCTCCGCCGGCACCGCGAGCCGCAGCTCCGGCAGCCGGTCGACCAGGACCTCCAGCGCGATCTCGGCGTGCGCCCGGCCCAGCGCCGAGGCCGGGCAGAAGTGCCGGCCCGCGCCGAAGGCGAGGTGCGCGTTCGGGCCCTCCCGCTCCAGGTCCAGCTCGTCCGGGTCCGCGAAGGCCTCCGGGTCGAAGTTGGCCCCCTCCAGCAGGACCAGGACCAGCTCGCCCTCCTTCACCAGGATCTCGCCGACCTGGATGTCGGCCAGCGCGATGCGCGGCAGGCCGTCACCGACCGACAGGTTCCAGCGCAGCAGCTCGTCCACCGCCTTGCCCATGCGCTCCGGGTGCGCGCGCAGGTACCCGATGAGCTCGGGCCGCTGGAGCAGCGCGAGCACCGCGAGGACCAGGAACGCGGACGTGGACACCGCGCCCGCGCCGAACAGGGACACGGCGACCGTCGCGAACATGTCGTCCGTCAGGTGGGCCGACTCGGGGTCGGCCTCCTTCAGGTCGGCGAACCGTCCGAGGAGCCCCGTACGCTCCTCGGCGGGCAGTGCGAGCTGGGCCCGCAGCTGTTCGGCGAAGTAGCCGACGTCCTTGTACCAGTTGAGCCCGGAGTCGGCGAAGGGCTCGCGGGCGGTCATGAACGCGACGTCCAGCCCCGACATCAGACGGCGCCAGTCCTCGAAGGGCACCCCCAGCACCTGGCAGTGCAGCGCCGCCGAGAAGGGGTCGGCGAACCCCGCCCGGAGGTCCGCCGGGCCGCCCTCGGCGACGAGCCGGTCGAGGAGCTCGCCGGCCGTGGCGCGCAGCAGGTCCTGGAGCCCCTTCTGGCGCGGGTTGAGCGCCTTCATGACCGCGTTCCGCAGGCCGGCGCTGTTGATGTTGCCCATGTTGTTGACGACCTCGGGCGGGATCGTCAGCGCGTACTGCCGGGGCACCCCGGCGTTCGCGGTGTCCTTCAGGCTGAAGCGCTCGTCCTCCAGCACCTGCTTGGCCAGGGCGTAGCTGCTCACCAGCCAGGCCGGATCCCCGGTGAGGGTACGGACCTTGGCCACCGGTGCCTTCTCGCGCAGCCAGGAGCACTCCTCGGGCAGCACGTCACCGCGCCGCGAGAGCGGGAAGTCGAGGAGCGGCTCCTGCTCCCGGCTGCCCCGGTCCTCAAGCTGCTCGACGCTCATCGACGGTCCTCTCGGTCGGTGCGTGGTCCGCGGTGTCGGTGGCGCCGACGGTCCCGGGGGTCCCGCCGGCCAGGGCGGCCTCGGGGCGTACGACGGCGTAGGCCTGGTTGCGGGTGGCGCGCAGGCCCCCGCCCCGGGCGAAGAGGACGTCCGTCATGGGCATCTTGACGTGGTAGGCCGCCACCGAGGACGGCACGTCGAGAATGCTCGGAGTGTCCACGAAGAAGGGCAGCTCCGCTGTCATGTAATCGAAACAGACCTGCAACTGCGCGTCTGTGATCGATTCACCTTGCGGCAACTTGGAGCCGACAAAGTGAAGGGCCATTTCCTCGCATCCCTTGCGGAATACGTCATCGGTCTCCAGGAAATGGAGCACGCGTCGGTGCAGGAGTTGGTAGACGGGGTTCGACTGGAACTCCGAAAGCGCCCTCACTCGGATCTCGGCCTGTGGAGGTCCTGATTCCTCCACGCCTCTGAGAATCCTCCTCCGGACCGCCTTGATCTCTTTCGCCGCACGCTTCTCCGCATGTTCCCGGGTGTAGCCGAAGGCGGCGAACATCCGGTCGACGTGGAGGTCTGCGTACACGAAGTCGACCTGCGCGAAGCGGGTCGTGGCCCATCGGGCAAGACTGGATATGCGCTCGGCACTGAAGTAGCTGTTGCCAGGACTCACTCCGATGAGCACATGGTCGCCGTCTTCCCAGATATGGCGGCAGGTGCGGGTGAAGGGCAGAACTTCGAATGATGCGTCAGCTGTGATCGTCACCTGTGTGATCGCCCTTGTTGCCGCTTGTCCCTGGGAGCCCTGCGCTCCCGGTGTGGCGGCAATGCCGGTACGTTATGCCGTGATCCCGGAGCGTGACAAGTGGGGGCCGGATTTGTTGGCTGGAATTATCACTTCCGCGTTACGGAAGGGTAATTGAAATTCTTTCTGCCGGTCGAACGGGACCCGCGGGCGGCGACCGCCCCCGGGGCGGCTACCCTGGGCCGGTCAACAAGCACCAAGAAGGGGTGGACCCAGTGGCGGACATCGAGAGCGCACGGGCGACGTTCGGCAAGTTCGACGCGGACGGGGACGGCTTCGTCACGGCCGACGAGTACAGCGCGGCCATGAAGGCCATGGGTGACGCGTACGTCACCGGCGCCGTCGCGGACGCCGTCATCGCCTCCAAGGACGCGAACGGCGACAAGCTGCTCAGCTTCGACGAGTTCTGGGCCTCCCTGAACAAGTAGGCCCCGCGCGGCCGGCCGGCCGGCCCGCGCGCCGTCCGCCCCCGCCCGCCCCGGCGGGGGCGCGTCAGGCGCCGCCCCCGGTCCCGCCCTCCGGCGGGGCCTGCGACGGGGTCATGTCGCCCACCTCGGCGAGCGCCTCCTCCAGCCAGCTCAGCCAGAACGTCTCCAGGGCGATGCCGCCGCGCAGCACGAGCCGGCGCAGCCGGTCCTCGACGGCGTCCCGGTCCGGCGGGAAGTCCTTCGCCTCGATGGCCCCGTACGTCTCCAGCTGCCCCCGGTGCAGCTCCAGATGGCGCCGCAGCTCGGGCAGCAGCCCCTGCGGCCCCACGACGCCCGCCGCCCGGATGCGCAGCAGCAGCGGGTCCCGCATCGGCTTGGGGTCCTGGCTCTCGCCGACCCAGCGGGCCAGCTCGGCGCTGCCGTCGGGCAGCACCTCGTACTCCTTTTTCTGACCCCGGACCGGCACCTCGCTGGGCAGGGCCCGGATCAGCCCGGCCTCCTCCAGCCGGCCCAGCTCGCGGTAGATCTGCTGGTGCGTCGCGGACCAGAAGTACCCGATCGACTTGTCGAACCGCCGGGTCAGCTCCAGCCCCGACGAGGGCTTTTCGAGCAGGGCGGTGAGGATGGCGTGCGGGAGCGACATGCGGCCATCCTAGGGAGTGCCGCCGAAGGCCTGCCGAACCCCGGAGGGCGGGCAGGAGGGCGGGCAGGACTTCGAGGACGCTCCCCGGTGCCGTGACCGGCAAGGCCCACGGGACTAGGGCCTGTCGTCAAACTCCCGTCGTCGCCCGGAGGGCGGCCCTGCGGCGTCTGGTGCGTGCTCTCGGTGCGCCGGGCGGAAGCCCGCGTAC